>JAADYW010000016.1 GCA_010092845.1 Chloroflexota bacterium | reverse complement strand
TTGCTGCAGACTGACCTGCAGGTCATCTCAGGCAATGTACAACGACCAAACGGTATCTACTGGTATGAGGATTTCCTATATACTGGCTGTGCCGGTGACTTTACGCTCTACCGGATTGATGATACAACAGGGGCAACAACAACATACATTTCGGGGGTTCAGAACGCACATACACTTTACGTCGAGGAAGGCCCGGTGATCTGGGTGCCGGATTTCCAGCGGAATGCGCTAGTTCGCATTGATACCTCGAACTCACCCGCACGTGTAGATATTGCCACTGAACTGGGATCGCCCTGGGGCTTGGTGACATATGACGCCGATAGTTTTCTCGTGACCCAGCTCCGATCTGATGATATTATGCACATTACGCGCGACGGGGAAGTCCAAGTGGTTGCCGAAGGCCTGCGAAACCCAACGGGTATCGCGCTCGATGGCGACTATGTGTATGTTGCCAACAACGGGAGCGCCCGCCGCGCAATTGAGTGGTTTGAGCTGGATATGGAAACCATTGAAACGGACGGGCCGCTCCAGGATGAGGAAGTCCAGCCTCTGGTTAGCGGACTCCAGAATACAACCAATCTGGTGATAGGGCCAGACGGCCTGCTGTATTTCGCCTACTCGCTCGGTACACGCGGCATCGTTGGCCGTATTGATCCCGTGATGTGTCGCGAAATGGGTGGCTGTACCAACGCTGATGTGGAAATCGTACTGTGGTCAGAGCTGGCAGCGCCGCTCGCGGGATTAGCGATCACGCCCGATATGCGGATGTTTGTGCATACGATGTTCGGGGCTGAGATCTACTGGGCGCAACTGCCGACTGAGGATCTTGAGGCTGAGGAAGCGAGCACCAGCTAGTCTGTATCCGTCACCTGAAGGACCGGGGGAGAAACTCCGTTTTGGAAAAGCCGCAATCACTTGAGCAAGCCTATCAGCGCTATACTAACCAGAATGATCTTCGGTCAGTGCATACGGTTGCGGCCTATACCCGTGCTATCGAGCAATTTCTTGAGTTCCTGGGTGATCGTCGAGGGCAGAACGCTGAGCGCCTGCTGCCGGTGCAGCGTCTCAAATTCACCACGCCGGAGGCACTGCCGCCCGAGCGCTTTAGCGAGGCGGACCAGGATGTCTTCAAGCGCTTTGCTGAATGGTTGCTGGCCCCTGGAAGCAAATCCGAACGGAAACCTTATGCACCCGCCACCGTTGAAGTCCGGGTGGCGGGTGTTCTCCACTGGTTCCAATTCATGGAGGCTCAGGGATGGCTTTCGCCGGACTTTTCGGTTGAGGTTGCGGCCAATCTTGTCCGCAACGTAATGAAGTCGCAACGCGACTCAACGAGCAAAGCAGTCAACCCTGGCCAGGATCTCCAGCCGGTAGTGTACTTCTATGACAGCCAAGCACCGCCGAGGACTCTCACGCGGACCGACAGCGAGCGGTACAGGCGTTGGGAGCTGACCCGTCTCCGAAACCGCGCATTTCTCCACAGCCTGGCCGAGACGGGTGGACGTGTGAGTGAGTTGTTGAATCTCGATGTGGCTGCGCTGCAAGGCATTGGATCATCCCATAGAATACGAGTTGAAGTTATTGGCAAAGGGCACTATCCGTATCTGATCGTGTTACATGAGTCGTTGGCCGCACTAAGAGACTACCTCAGGCACCGGGGATTTACGCTGGACCAGGAATTCCCATTGGAAGAACCGCTGTTCATCAGCCATGATAAGCGCTACGAAGGCAGTAGAATGAGTCGGATCGTTGCCTGGCGGATCGTCCGCCGTGCAGCCCAAGCGCTTGGCATGGCCGAGGTTTCCCCCCAGGATTTTCGTCATTGGCGAGCGATTCAGCTTATCCAGCAGGGGATTCCACTACACGAGGTGCAGAGCCTGCTGGGTCACCGCTCTGTCGAGACAATTCGCTTGCTGTATGCGCATGTGACCAATGATGACTCCGATGACTTACAACAAATACACAATAAGACATGAAAATAGCGGTATTATTTGTAAAATCGTTGTTTGCTTTGAATATTAGCTTGACCTTTGCGCTTCGGTTGGCGACAATACACCAATCTACTACCATCTCAGAGAAATCGGGAAATCATCTTCGTCCATGCTGCAGTCATTCTATAGCGATAGGTGCTTTGTAGAAGCTACGTGACAACTGGCGAAGGAGACAATATGGCTCAGCAGTTATTTGTACAGAATTTGCACCCAACCACGACAGAAGAAGACCTCTTGGCGTTGTTTGCTGATATTGCCGAGGTTATGGATGTACAACGCCCGGTGGACCGCGAAACAGGTAAACCGCGGAATTTTGCTTTTGTGACTCTCCAGAATGAAGATGACATCGAACGCACGATTGCCCATTTTGATGGTTACGAATTCGATGGCCTTACCCTGGTTGTCCGGCATGCAAAGCCGCGCAAAGCCTCGCGGGAGCAGGACCCTAAGCGCCAGGAGGAGTTTAAGCTCGCGGCTCAGATCGCCGAGCAGTTGAACGAGGAAGCCAAGCGCCCCCGGACACAAATCCTGCGCATCATTCAGGAGTGCGGGCCGGAATTTGCCGCAGAGATCCTGGTGGAAACAAGAAATATCTGCGAGCAGGATGGCATGCTCACCCAGGATGGCACACGCAAAAGAACTGTGGGCGGGGTCTTCTTCAAACTAGCCAAGGATCGCATGCCCCCAGAGACACGTGTCAAAATTTTCCCGAACTGGCGTGAGCTAAAAGCCCGCAAGAAAGCACAGAAGCAAGCTGAAAAAGAAGCAGAGGAGTCTGGCAAAGCCAAGCGCGGTGCTTCACGGGCGAGCAGCAGTCACTATACCTTTGATTATCATCAGGTTGCTGAGCCCGAAACCCCACCGCCAGCACCCGAACCTCCCCCTGAAGAAGTTAAGGCGGAGCTCGCTGACCTGCTGGAGGCCGAGAAGGCAGCCGAACAGCGCCTCAAGTCGTTGCGCTCTAAGGGCAAACAAGGTGGCATGTTACAGCTTCTGAAAGAGATCGCTGAGATCAAAGGCAAGATCGCTGCCTTGCGAGTTGAATACCCAGATCTGGGATGATACTAGGTTCTTGCACTTTCCCCGCCCCATGATATCCCTGCTGCAATAAAGGAGATTTGTCGAGTGCAGCCTGTGCTTGAGCAAATCTCAGCGTCGATTACTCGTGATAATGTGCGTTATCACTTTGTAATTCAGCAGGGCACGCGGGGGCATTCCAGAACAATGCCCGCCGCCGGCCAGTCTGCGAATTGCTCGAGATACCTAGCGGTTAGTTACGAATTTTTCTCTGGGACGCGGGTGTTCCCCGCACCTTATTAGCACTCGATACAGACCTCATCATAGAAGGAGCGTTCCTCAAATGGCCTGGTGCTGTCTAGATTGAAATCAGCGGGGGAAACACGTTCGGAGAAATCATAGTAAACCGTATAGTCACCAATCCGCTTGATCCGGTACGTGACAGGATGCCGATCCAGATGCCATTGGATGATATTGTCTAGCAGAGGAAAATCCTGGTTAAGCCAGAAAACCCGGTCTGCAGAGCGGACATCAGCAGTGTACGGTGGATATCGGTTCAGTCCTGGCCGGTGACCATTCTCATCGTAGGGCAAGGCGGTGTCAAAACGGAGGTGCTCCTGCGTGACAAAACTGAGTCGGAATGAAGTCCAGTAATGGGCATAGCCAAAGCGGTAATCGTGCGCGTCGAGAAAGGCGATAAGCTCATCATCGTAACGATCGAAGGGATAGTTGATACCATCGGAACTCACCGCGGGTTGCCAGACACTGTTTAACTGGAAGCTGACCAGGATGACAAGGGCCAGGCCCGCCCATTGCCGATGTATCCGTCTCAGCCGATCAATGCCGAGAGCAATGCCGATGGTATACGGCGCGATCAAGGGAAGAAGATAGCGCCCAGTTGTATCTTTAAACGCCGATAGTGCGATAACTCCTCCCAATATACCGCCGACTAGAAGAATCCAGGGCAAGAAGCGGCGCGCCGCCGGCCAGGGCTTCCTGTAAGCGACCCGGGCGTAGAGATCGCCCAGAAGATCCGTTATCAGAACAAGATAGACAGCGGCCGCGCCAACTGCCAGTATGCCAGTCTGGAAGCTGGCCTCATTGGGAAAGCGAAAGCCATACAATGCTGAGATCGCCAGCGCGGCCAGAGCCCCGGACTCAGCGACCGTACAGCAGTCAGCTTCGTTCTCCGCCGCATACTCCGTCTTAAGTGAGTCCTCGTCGAGAAGGAATTCCAGCGCGGCCCAATCGTGATGTAGATTATAGAGCCACCAGGGGCCGCTCCCAAGGAAGAACATTAGTCCAGCAAGCGCATAGTGTTTCCACAGCTCCGGCTTGAAGTAGCGTAGCCCCATGACCCCGACGACGAGCATGGCGATGATTATTGTGCCATGCGTCCACCAGCCCAGGCCGAGCACGAACCCAAGCAGTCCCCAATGCCATAGTCTCAATGAGCGCTTCACCGTTACCCGCCAGCCCAACAGGAAAGCAACGTTGGTTAGCAGCAAGATTTCGTTGTAACCCCCGAGGACCAGTGACGTGTACAGCAGCGTCAAGAGCGTCGGGACGGCAACCAGAAGGGCTGTCATCTGGGCCACTCGTCGGCGCCGTGTAACTTCGAGGGCCAGCGCATACATTACCACGATATTGAGCAAGAACAGCGTTGCTTGCACCACCCGGATCGTCATCACCCTTTCGCCGAAAACCATGAAGGCGAGGGCTACCAGCATCGCGCCCAGGCTCCCCATATAGTCCTGGGTGTAGAAGAACGTGGGTACCGGTTTGCCTTGCAGCATGTGGCGTGCCATCAACCCGATAATCGCTTCATCTGAATTGAAATTAACGCTTTCGTTCAGCAGCAACCATCCCCGCCAGAAAAGCGCTAGCCCGAGAATTCCGAGCAAGATAAGTCGCCGGCGGCCGTTGGAGGTCAGCACACTAATCATTTCTGGCTCTTAATCATCCAGTCAGTATTTCACCGGGGGAATTGATCTATGCTTCATACTACCGCAATTGTAACATGATTTAATCCCGTGACTACGGTATAGTCGGAGGACATCGCTACGTATTCAAGGAGGAAAGCATGGAAATTGCGATCATGGTCGAGGGGCAGGATGGGATTAACTGGCAACGGTGGGAACGGCTCGCCAAGACCGTCGAGGAGGCCGGTTTTGTTGGCCTGTACCGGTCGGATCATTTCACCAATCCTAATCCGCCAGATCACGACTCGCTGGACGCCTGGATAGCATTGAGCTGGCTGGCCAGCCATACCCGTGAGATTGAATTCGGGCCATTGGTCTCGCCGGTGTCATTCCGGCACCCGGTGTGGCTTGCTCGCATGGCCGGTGCCATCGACGATCTTTCTGGTGGCCGCCTGACGCTTGGCGTTGGCGCGGGGTGGCAGATACGTGAACACGAGAGTTTCGGTTTTGATCTTCTGGGCATCTCGGAACGCTTTGATCGTCTTGAGGAGGGCTTGCAAGTTATCACTGCCTTGCTGCGGAGCGAGGAGCTTGTCTCTTTTGACGGCAAATACTACCAATTGCATGACGCGCAACTGCTGCCGAGGCCACTACGCAGGTCGGCGCTGCCAATACTGATAGGCGGCAATGGCGAAAACCGGACCCTGCCACTTGCTGCTCATTATGCGGACGAGTGGAATGGTGTCTTCATCTCGGCCAGTCGTTTTGCTGAACTCAATCAGCGCCTTGATGCCCTGCTTGCCGAGCGGAATCGTCCTGTGGAAAGTGTGCGGCGTTCTCTCATGACCGGGCTTTTCTTTGGCGCTGATGATCCTGGCCTGCAACGTAAGCTGGTAGCGCGGAATGTAACGGCAGAGAAGATACGCGAGCGCGGCATGGTAGTCGGGACCCCCTCAGCGGTTCAGGATCAGCTCGCCGAATTGGCGGCGGCTGGGGTGCAGCGTATCATGCTCAACTGGTTTGATCTCGATGATTTGGAGGGGTTGCAGGCGCTGGCGAGGGCGGTTCTCTAGCACCGTCTCAAGGGTTGCGCACCGGCACTTGCCGCCCAAATATCACCACCTTGCCATCTTCGTCACCTAGCAAGTCCCAATCGTCGTCACGGATGAGCTTCAACCAGAAGTCTGCACGGTTGCGGACACCGGGTAGGCCTTGCTGTGCAGCAATCGCGTACAGGATTTCCTGGCGAACCCGGGCCACCCGGTTGACGAATGCAGCTTCAGAAACGCCGTTTTCATCCACGCGGGAGCGGTATGGTACGCCGAGTTCGCGCTCAGCGCGTGAGAAAAGGCCATGATAGGTACCATGCTGGATACCGATGTCGAAAAACATCGCCTGCGCCAGGGGGGTGCGTATACCTCGTGGCGCCACGCTGAGATCATAGACAACCGTCCAATATTGCTCGCGGGCAACTTGATCTTGAGCTTGTTGCATTGCGGGGTCCTCAGCTAGCCGCTGGAGGATCGCTTTGAGACGGCTGTCGACACGCAGATTGGCATCCCGTGCCGCGATACGATCTAGGTAGTCTCGCATGAGCGCTCGCGCTCCAGGGCTATCTTCTCCTGCAAGCGTAATGTAGCGCTCGATTACCGACGCCAGACTGCCTGATTGCAAGGTGAACTGGAAACGACCGTAGCTGATCAGGCCGCGGTCGTAAGTTTGATAGGTGTCGTAGCCACCCCCTTCGAAGGCCGCTGTGATGTTAAAGGCGGCGTTAATCACCCGTTCTTGATCATCAGTTGCGAGCACGCCGTCGTCGGATGGCGCAGTGGTACTATCATTTTGTGCCTGTACACGGCGTACTGCATCCCGGAGCGACCGCCGGGCCCGACGGCGATCCCCTTCGGCGCGCCGCAGGGAAAATGCATATGTGCGGGCGGGGAGCACGCCGTAGCCAAAGGCGCTGCCATCCCCGTAAATGTCCAGGAGGTCATCACGAACCCAACCAATCCGCCGGTCAGGGAAGGCTAATCGAAACCACTGAAACACTTTGCGATCGAGCGCACCATCGTCGGCATCTGGCCTCACATCCAGTATCCGGAGACCAGATGTTTGAACTGGCGCTTCAAACGCGACGGGAAAATTTGTCCCTGGACCCGTCCGAACATTAACGGTCTGGATATCAGACCTCACGCCGGGCCGAATGGTGGCAACAAAAGGATCGCTCATGCTACTCATCTCCTGAACAGGGTTAACTATAATGCAAAATTGCCCATCAATGCTATGAATTGAAGTGGGCAGTGCCCCTGGTTCAATGGATAGATTAGCAGTATTCCTCGATAGTTGCTACCAAGGTGCGCTGATCCGGGATCAGGGAGGCGAAGCGCAGCTCGCCATTAATCGCTAAGGCGGGTAGGCTGCGGATATTGAGCCTTCGCACCCGCGCGATGTTCTCGGGACTGGTCATCTTGTATTCGATCATGTCAATTCGCGCACCTAGCTGTGCCTTCGCACTTTCAGCCGCCCGTAGCATGTATGTGCAGGCCGGGCATGTCGCCGAATCGATGGTGAAGACCTCAACAAGGGGTTTGCTCAGATGGCCATAGTCCGGAAGCACGATGTCCTGCAGTATCATTGGTTGCTGGTAATGGGCCAGGATCTGGCGGACCCGATTAGGATCGCGTATAGCTTGCAGGATCCCAATGACATTTTGCTCAGGAATATCGTATGGCATATCACATCCCGGGGCCAGGACAAGATTCTGGTGATCAGCAAACGCTTCCATCCAATCCAGGACGAACTTCATGTTGTCTTCTTGCGAACCGTACAGCATGATCGATGTCAATGGGATGTTCCCTCCCAGGACGATATTGTATCGATCTGTAATCTCCTTGGCCTGAACCATATCGATATTCTCGTCCACAAAGATCGAATCAGGGTGCGTTGCGGCCATAACGCTGATGTTGCGCGTCGCATCACCGCAGACGAAGAAGGCCGACAGCGCCTCTTGCTGGCGCAATTCATCGAAGATTGAGGTAAACCGTGCGCTGAGAAACGTTTCGAAGTGCTGGGGTGAAATCTGGGAGACCAGTGGATCCACGACTGCGATCAGGTCCATGCCCGCCTCCAGGTACAGGTGCGCCATGCGTTTGTTGACGGCTGTAGTGAAATCCAGCAATGCATCGAGGAATTCGACGTCGTCATACATGTCCAGGAATATCTGCGTACCACGTAGATGCGATGCCAGCGTGAACGGACCGCACACCAGGCCCAACAACCCTGTTTGATCGCCGACAGTGGCCTTCATCTTGCGCATCACGTCTAGGATCATGGGCAGCCGGCCGTTGCCAGCCTCAGGCAAACGGTCGGGAATATCCTGGTTTGTTGCCAGGGGATGGATTAGCACGGACGGCGGCGCCTTGGCATCCCATTGAAGTTCGCACCCGAGGATCTCCGCCTCGACCTGTAGGTCAAATAGTATCGGTTGGCCGTCAGGTTGGTATTGCTGGTGGGCATATAGCAGGGCGTCATAGAGCTTCGTCCCGTCGGTGAGGACTTCGACGGCGTTGTAGCCGCGTAGTTTTCCCGCGTGGACACCGGCAAACGGTATCCACGGGATTTGTGAATGCGCTTTATGGCGGAAAGTGTCGAAGAGGAGTGTTTTTCCGGACATGGCGGTCTCATCTCCATTGTGAACGGATTTTCCTGCCAAATGCAGGTGGATATTGCCATGATTCTATAGAATTTTGTCTAGGAATAGTGATATGAAGCACACGAAGTCTGAACTGATATTACGTTGACGTGACGAGCAGTCCTCGAGGGTCGGAAACGGGTTGGAATGCGATCAGAGGATCGTTGGTCTTATGTTACACTTTTATAACCTCCGCGTAAGCCTCTTCTCCCCAGCCAACCAGCCAGACGATTCCCGTGAAGTGCCTTCGCATATCACCAAGAACGTCTGGCCCCAGGTGCGGGTTTCCGCATGCGTTAGGGCGGAAAGAGGACGCCAGAGGCCCCTAGCCCGATTGGCCATCCGCATCTGCTTGCTTCACCAGCGCAATAAATGCATCTTCGAGGGATGGGGTTTCGTAGTAGAACGCCGGAGTGTTGCCTTCTGCGTTGGCGAATTGCGCCTCCAGAAAGGGTAGCATCCGCTCTACGTCCTGGGTGACGACATGAACGGCGGCCCCAAACAGGCTGACCCTACCCGGCGGCACTTCCCCCGAATCCATCGCAGCTTCAACCGTGCGTAGAACATCAATTGGATCATCAGGTTCAAAGCTAATCACTGTGCCGGGCACGTTCTCTTCAATGATCGCCTCGGGGCTACCCTGGGCAATCAAGTTGCCGAAGTAGATGAAGGCCAGCCGTTGGCAATGCTCGGCCTCATCCATGTAATGGGTTGTGACAAAGATTGTCGTCCCCTCCTGAGACAGGTTATACAACAAGTCCCAGAACTCGCGGCGCGAAAGAGGATCAACCCCGGCAGTGGGTTCGTCTAGGAACAGGAGGCGCGGGCGGTGCATGATGGCGGCACCCAGTGCCAGGCGCTGGGCCCATCCACCCGAGAGGTCACTGGTACGCGTGTTCTCGTGTCCCTTGAGCCCTGCCATGTCGAGCGCGAACTGCATGCGCTCTTTAAGCTGTTTGCCATAGAGTTTGTAGCTGCGTCCGAAGAACGTGAGGTTTTCGCGGACCGATAGATCGGTATACAGCGAAAACTTCTGCGACATGTAGCCAATCTGCTGCAAGAATTGCTTCGAGGCCCGGCGGGTATCCTGCCCTAGGATCGTCGCCGTGCCACTCGAGGGCTTTAGCAGGGTGAGCAGCATCCGGATGGTGGTTGTTTTGCCGGAACCATTTGGCCCCAGAAAGCCGAATACTTCCCCTTCGGTTACAGAGAGATTCACCGCATTGACCGCGGTGAAATCGCCGAATTTTCGGGTGAGATCGTTGGTTTCGATGACTGCCATTGGTGATAATCCTCCCTCAATTGGCCTGGCGACGATACTGTGTCGCGGTAAATGTCAGGATAACGGTCCCGATGGCGATAATGGCCAGGACATGTGGCCATAGAACCGACAGGCCGACGTCCTTGAGCATGATGCCGCGGACAATCAGCAGCCAATGGCGAATAGCCACGAAATTCGACAGAAAACGGATGAATGGCGGCATGGTCTCGACGGCAACGGCGTAGCCAGAGAAGATCATATCGACCATTGCCAGGACAAAGACAAGTAGAACCGCTTGAAGCTGCGTCCGGCTTAGCATACTCATCAGGATCCCTTTGCCCAGCTCCGCCACCAGGTAAATGATGGCCAGCACCATTAGCAATGGGAGGGAGCCGCGGAACGGGACGCCAAATGCGAACACTGTAAGGCCCATCATCGCGAGAAACAGGGCAAAGCCGACAACCATCGGAGCCAGGGCTTTGCCGATAATCACCTCAACCGAGCGGTAGGGCATTACCAGGAGTTGCTCGTAGGTCCCCTTTTCTTTTTCACGGGTGATGGCCAGAGCCGCCAGGACTACGGTGAACAGGTAGAAGATAAAGCCCGATTCCGCCGGCAGCGTATACCAGCCGCGCTCCAGGTCCTCGTTGTAGCGGACCGAGATCTGGGGCAGCATTTCTGCGTATTCGGCTGGCTCCATATTGAAGCGCTCGCGCATCCCTTGTTCGAAGGTCACTTCTTCAATCGCCCGGCGTGCTTCCTGCGCCTTAACCGAGTGAGCGCCATTGAGGATGAGCCTGACCGTTGGGAACGCGCCGGCCTCGACATCCTCAGCATAGCCCTCAGGGATTACAATCCCTACTACCGTTTCGTCTCTGTGCATCTTCGATCGAACCGCAGCAGCGTTATTTGCGCTCGTTTCATGCGCCAGAGTGCTGGTGTCATCCAACGCGTCGATCAGCGCTGTGCTCTGGGCACTCTGGTCATGGTCAACAATCGTTGTGTGAATATCGTCAATCGGCTGGTTGGTAGCCCAGGCGATCAAGGTCAATTCGACGATGCCGCCAATGATGAAGAACGGGATCAATACACGGTCTTTGCGAAGGTGTAACAGCTCTTTCCAGGCGATATTCAAAATGCGTGCAATCATTGGGCGGCCCCCTCAACCGATCGCTGGCTCACTGCATCAGTTTCTGCCTTCTCAACACGATGAAACGGATTAGGTAAGTCGATAATGACCTTCTTGCGGAACGCGAAAACAGCGAGTTCCAGATAACCGATCGCTAGGAGGGCCAGGATGGCGGTGCTTTCCCAGAGGTGTTGCAGGCCTGTCCCCTGCAAGAAAAGCGGCCGGCTGATGGCAACAAAACTGGTAGCCGGGAAAGCGTTCATCTCCTCACGTACAATCCAGGGCATCGCATCGATGGGGAAGAAAATGCCCGACATGAAGAAGGGTGGGATGAAGAACACCAGGATGGCCACCAGCATCGCCACCTGCTGGCTGCGGATGAAGACCGCGATCAACAACCCCAGGCCCAGGTTGGCGACGAGGAACAAGATCGCCACCAGCGTGTAGGCCAGAATACTTCCCTCAAAGGGAACATCATAGGCAAGGCGCCCCATAACTAGCAGGAGGTAGACATCCAGCATCCCAAAGCCGACATAAGGCGCCATTTTGCCGAGTAGTAAGGCCCGCTTCTTGATAGGTGTCGCCACAAGTTGCTCGAGCTTACCGTGTTCGGCTTCGCGGGCGACGGCCATTGCCAGCGCGATGGCCGGCAGGCCAAGCATCATCCCCACCAGGCCCGGATAAAAGTCGAACAGATTATCGAGTTCGGGATTGTACAAGACCTCTTCATCTATAGTGATCGGCGGCCGGACAAAATTGGTTGCATCTTCGCCGAGGGCCTCGACGTAGATTTTCTCGGCGTCCGCCTGGGCAATATAACTGATCTCGTCGATCACGGCCTGGGCTGAGACGGGTTCCGTACCGTCGATAATCCCATCAACAGGCGACATGGTGCCATCTGCTTTGATGGTCCCGTAGTCTTCGGGGATGATCACCGCCGCAACGATCTGATTCCGATCAAACAAATCGTTAGCCTCGCCTGGGGTATCGAGGCGGTCAGTAATGGCAATCACCTCTGAAGTGTCCATCTGCTCAATCAGGTCGCGCGATGCGGTATTCTTCGCTTGATCGATCACTGCTACCGGGGCATTACGAACTTCTGAGGTCAATGTATAGGTGAAGACCACCATGAGAAACACCGGCCCGATCGTGACTAGGAGCAGGGTTCCTGGATCGCGCACGATATGGTAGAGCTCTTTGCGCGAGATCGCGAGAAAATGTGTGAGAATCATACGGTCTCCTGCAGACGGTGTTGGTTGACAAGATAGGTAAAGGCTTCTTCCATCCGCATCGGCACGGACTTAAGGCTTGTAATGGCGATGTTGGCGTCTTCGAGAGCGGTACGGATGTGGTCAATAGCGCCTGCCTCCTCCGCGTCATAGATGATGTTCAAGCGGTTGCCATAGGGTTGCAGGTCAAGGATAGACTTGACCTCTTCGAGCACGCGACGCGCGGCCCTCATATCTTTTGCCTCAAGCGTCACAACCTCTCCCAGCACACGGGCCTTAATCGCTGCTGGTTCATCACAGGCGATGATCTGACCTTCGTAGAGCAATACCACCCGACTGCAGCGCTCGGCTTCATCCATATACGGTGTGGTGACAATGGTCGTTGTCCCATTGGCGTGCAGGTTGGAGAGGAGATCCCAGAAGCCGCGCCGCGCCAGGGGATCGACACCGGTCGTCGGCTCATCCAGCAGTAGGAGCTCCGGTTGGTGGATCAGCGCGGTTGCCAGCCCCAACTTCTTCTTCATGCCACCGGAAAGCAAACCGGCAGGCCGTGCCTTAAACGGACCTAGCTGTGAGAACGTATAGAGCTGCGCCATCCGCTCGCGGCGTAGTTTACCCGTGATCCCAAAGACATCAGCCGCAAAGGCGAGATTCTCCTGGACGCTGAGATCGGCATATAAGCCGAAGCGCTGGGGCATATAACCTGTCATTGTCTTAACCGCCTCGGCCGCGGCGACGGTGTCGTTGCCACCGACGGTGATTGTGCCTTGGCTGGGATTGAGCACGGCGGCAATCATGCGCATCAGCGTTGTCTTGCCAGCGCCATCTGGACCGATTACGCCAAAAAGCTCACCCCGATTGACCATGATGGTTAGATTCTGGATTGCGGCTACGTTGCCAAACTGGCGCCCGACGGCCTGGAGTTCCACGAGCGTTTCAGCGGGCATCCTTGTCTCCTTTCATAAGACCTCGGATCATCACATCACCGAAACTGGTGATGACATCGCGCATGCGGAGTTCATAACCGTTAAGTGCGTTAATGCCTTCCAGCAGCAACGCTAGCATTGAAACGCCATCCATCGCGCTTAGCAATCCTGTGGCGAATGCGTGTACATCAACTTCGATGAAGTAACCCTGGTCGATGCCACTGTGCAGCACCGCCGCAAGACGGCGAATGTAGCCTTGATAGTACATAGAGATCTTTGCCTGGATCTCGGCGTGGTGGAGTGCCTGCAGAATGAAATCAATGGTTAACAGTGAGAAGACCGGATTGGTTTCCACAGCGTCGGCCAGGCCATCGAGCATGCCGCGTAGGGCTTCTGGCGGGCTCAACGCTTCGGTGCCTGACAGAACGGAATCAAATGCCGCAAGCATCTGGGCTGTCGTCATCTCGAAGAGTGCGGCGAAGAGTTCGGGCTTGCTGTTGAAATACCAATAGAGCGTGCCCTTGCTCAGGCCGCTTGCACGGACAATGTCATCCATGCTGGTCTTGTCGTAGCCTTTGGTCGTAAAGGCTTCCAGGGCCGCCATCAGGATCTGCTGGCGGCGTTCGTCTTGCTTATCAGCCATCGTGCATCCTTCTAGACTGACCGGTCAGTCTAGAATAGGATATCATAGTTTTGGCGAATTCGGGGGCATTGTTGGTATGATTTAGATCAAGTACACAATAAGGAGATGACAGATGGAAATTCGAGCGGTAAAGGGTGCGATCCAGGATGCCCAGATCGACACGCTTATTTTGGGTGTGACCCAGGGGGACAGCCTGGATGAGGTCACGGAGCTGGTCGATGCGGCGCTCTCGGGTGCCATCAAGGATTTGATGAGCGGTGGTGATTTCAGCGGAAAATCAGGAGAAGAGGCCATTCTTTACCCCCGGGGTGCTATTCCAGCCCGGCGGGTGCTGCTCCTGGGGCTGGGGGAACGCGATGACTTGTCCCTCGAGGTGATCCGGCGCGCCGCGGCCAACGGACTGCGCAAGGCAAACGCCGTCAAGGCGGCGCAGGTGATGACGTTGTTCCTCTATCTGGCCAACATAGCCACACTTTCCGTTGAGGCTACTGCGCGGGTGATCGCTGAGGGTGCCCGGCTGGCGCTTTACCAGTACCATGGCCAGAAGAGCGACGATGCGCCGGAGATGACCATCCAGACGGTCGATCTCTTGGTCTTTAGCGAAAGCGATCTCGATGCTGCACAGGCGGGGATTGATACGGGTCTGGCGATGGCGGAGGGCGTGACGGTGACGCGCGATCTGGTCAATCTGCCGCCGAATGTCTGCACACCGATCCACATGGCCACGATCGCTGAGCAAATTGCCAAGGATGCCGGCTTGAAGGTCGAGATCCTCGACGAAGCTAAGATGCGCGAGCTCAAGATGGGCGCACTTCTGGCAGTGGCACAAGGTAGCGACACTCCACCCCGCTTCATCATCCTGGAACACAATGCCGATAAGGCCAGTGAGTTGGATACAGTGGTCCTCGTCGGCAAAGGCGTAACCTTCGACACGGGCGGCTATAGCCTCAAGACACGTGATGGCATGATTGGTATGAAAGCGGATATGGCCGGCGGCGCCGCCGTCATCGGCGCGATGCGGGCTATTGCGGCACTGGAAGTCCCATTGCATGTTGTCGGGTTGGTGCCAGCAGCCGACAACATGGTCAGCGGCAATGCGTACCGGCCGCAGGAGGTCGTTGTCGCCAGCAATGGCACGTCCATTGAGGTCATCAGCACCGATGCCGAGGGCCGCATGCTCCTCGCCGATGCACTGGTATATGCCAAGCGCTATGAACCCTCCGCCGTGATAGACATCGCCACATTGACCGGGTCATGTATGATTGCGCTTGGTGCTCAGGCGGCCGGCTTGTTCTCAGACAACGATGCGCTACGAGATGTCCTGACCAAGGCGGCGGAGATCACGCATGAACGGGTCTGGCCGCTGCCAGTATACAAGGAATACGCTAAAAGCCTGGAATCTGAAACAGCGGATACCAAGAACAGCGGCGACCGCTGGGGTGGCGCTTCGGTAGCTGCCTTGTTCCTGAGTAATTTCGTGGACTATCCCGCCTGGGCCCATCTTGACATCGCTGGTATGGCCGCCAATGCTAAGGACATCCCCTATGCCCCCAAGGGCGCAACGGGTTATGGTGTCCGTCTGCTGGCTGAATTCACTCGCCAATGGAGTCAGAGGAGCAACTAGATCTGATGAGCATCGAACTATCGCTGGTCACCATCGAGAAACCGGAAACGATTAACTTTGTACTGGGCCATAGCCACTTTATCAAGACGGTTGAAGATATTCATGAGGCAATGGTAAATACGGTGCCAGGTATCAAGTTCGGATTGGCGTTCTGCGAGGCCTCACAGAAGCGGTTGATCCGTTTCACTGGCACAGATAATGAGCTGATTGCGCTTGCCAAGCAGAACGCCCAGGCGCTCTCGGCTGGCCATACCTTTATTCTATTTCTGGGCGAAGGCTTTTTCCCTATCAACATCCTGAAAACACTGCAACACGTCCCCGAGGTTGTCCGGATCTTCTGCGCGACGGCCAATCCGACGCAGGTAGTCGTGGCAGAGACGGATCAGGGCCGCGGGATCCTGGGCGTTATCGATGGCTTCAGTAGTGCCGGGATCGAGGGCGACGAGGACATCGCCTGGCGCACAGATTTCTTGCGCCAGATCGGCTACAAGTTCGGTGGTAAGTAGTCAAGCGCTGATGACGAATGAGCCGCCGGCAGATCGACGCGGCGGCTCATAAAGGCATGACGTGCTAGTTTTCGGCGGTTCGCCAGAGCATGGCGCCTTGAGGCTGGCCCGGCAGCGGCAGACTTCCGTCCTGCACGGTTGCCTGCTGTCCCGAGAAGTGCTCGGTGAATACCACGCCGTCTGGAATGCCCCCATGGGCAACGGGCAGCCCGCCGGCAGCATGCGGGCGCACAGCTCGGTTGGCCACAACGATCACGTAGGCACCCGTTTCGCCCTCGCGCTGGAACGCGAAGCGGTCTTTGTCCACAGCCAGAATCTTGAAACCGCCGCGTTGCAACGTCGCCGAGCGTTTGCGCAGCGCGATGAGGTCGCGATAGAAGGCCAGCAGGTCCAGATCCCAGTCGGCTTGATCCCATGGCATACAGGCCCGTGCCCCATGCGTGGGACTATCGACCATGCCGATTTCATCACCATAGTACACGCCGGGCACCCCCGGGAACGCGAATTGTATGATAGCGGCCAGCCGATGTAATGCGTCGTTTTCGCCAACTATGGTCCGGATACGCTCGGTGTCATGGCTATCCAGGATGTTGTATTGTTGCAACGCAATCGCCCATGGAATCGCGGCCAGGCGTTCCTGAATCGTGGTCGCCAGCGCCTCCGTCGTATAAGGGACCTCGGAACGGATTTCATCGGGAAAGTTGATGGCATCCTGGCGATAGCCGCGTAGCCAGTGCCAGAGCGGCAGCGTCAACCCCATGTAGTTCATCACCCCGTCCCATTGGTCACCCTGAAGGCTGGGCGACGCATCGAAGAAGCTCTCTGCCATGACATAAGCGTCGGGGTTGGTCTCCTTGACAGCTTCTCGAATAGCCCGGGCAACTTCCGTGTTCATCTGAATTGGTCCCTGACGCCCCAACATATTGGCGACATCGACACGCCAGCCATCGGCGGAAAACGGCTTATTCAGCCAGTAGCGCACGATGGCATCCTCCGCCGTGTACATGCGTTGGCGCAGTTCGGGGCTGGTGTAATTCAGCTTGGCCAGGACAGTCCGGCCCAACCACGACACATAGTCGTGTGGATGCTGGTTGAAGGTGAAGAAAGCCGCCTCAGGAGCGTTCTGGTCAGCCTGGGCCGCCAGGAACCAGGGATGCTTGTAGCCGCAATGATTGGGCGTGATATCGAGGATATAGTGCATGTCGCGCGCGCTGAGTGCCTGCCGAAGCGCAATCAGAGCGTCATCGCCACCAAGATGGGGGTCGACTGCCTTGAAGTCCACAACGTCATAGCGATGCGACGAGTAGGCAGTGAATACAGGGTTCAGATAGATGGCATTGATTCCCAGGGTCTCGAGATAATCCAACTGCTGCACGACACCATTGAGATCGCCGCCGAAGAAGCTGGCAGATCCCGAGCGGCCGTCGTCAATCTCGCTGCCCCAGGGATAAACACCGATCTCGTAACCATGACTGACCAGGCGCTCGTCATTCGGACGCGGGTCGTTGCCAGGATCACCATTCGCGAAGCGGTCCGGGAATATCTGGTAGAACACCGCTGTCTGGAGCCATTGCGGCGAGTGGTAATCGGCCAGTAGCTTGAAGTCAAAGACATCCAGAGGTTCATGACGTAGCAGGCCAGCGCCCGTGTACCAGTGGATCCCCTCGGCTGTCTCGAGGACAAATCGATAGTGGACCAGGGGCTGGTTGATGGGGAGCGGCGCATGCCACCACTGCCCTAATTGTGGCCAGTCGACAATCTGCATGGTCGTGAATGCCTGCTCTCCATCAGGGAACGTGCGCAGGAAGATACGTTCAATTGGTGCCTCGCGGCCAACTCTCAAGTGAATATCGACCACGTCACCCAGACTGGGGAGTGGGTTGGATACAAAGTGGGATGAACCATCGTGATGAATCGTTTGTTGCCAGGGGAGAACGGTGCTCACATCAGGCTCCTTAGCGGGCAGGGGATCACGCTATAGTAGAATGCAAACAGCCAACCCAGACGGGGTGGCCTGGAAACGCTACAGAAGACCTGCGGCCAGATCGCGCAGCCCTTTAGAAGTTAGAAAGCTCCTGTTGAAGTACCTGAACCAGGGTCCCCACGGCATGCGATACCGGCGGCGAGATCGGCAAATCCACACCTACCTGGGCAGGCTGGATCCCGAGCAAACCTACGCTGCAATTAAATTCCTGAATCAGGTACTTGGCGAGCATATACGGCGGCATGGTATGGGTGGAAGCACTCAGTCCACTGGTGGCTTCCCACGCCAGCCATTGAATCGTCCCAGGAGCAGCGTCGAGTTGGGCGGCGTCGACCAGAATAACCAGATCCGGCGGCAATTCACGCAGCCGGCCGGTGTGATTCTCGGGCGCGCCGCCGCCATCGATGATGCACACGTGCGGAACCTCTTCCAGCAGCGGGGACAACTGCCGCACAGTGACCACACCAGCCGCATCATCGCCCATGAGTTCATTGCCGATCCCGATCACGGCGATGCGCGGTTGTCGCCCTGTCGACTGAAGGGCCTCAAGTTGGTCAGTCAGCGCGATCTGCCAGGGCGGCTTCGACATTCGCTTCGTCTCCGTAGTAAACTGTAAACGGATCCTTATTGGCGGATGCCAATTCCCATTCGTCGCTGGACATCTCCAAACAGCCAAAACGGCAGTTCACCACACACTGGGCACAGTAGATACACCGGTCCGTGTGATAGCGCATCGCGAACTGCTTGGCTTTCTTGTCGATGACGATGAGATCTACCGCCTGGGCCGGACATTCTTTGGCACATAGGCTACAGCCCGTGCAGGCCTCCCAGTCCCAATGGAGCTGGCCCCGAAGTCGATCGGGTGTTGCGCGCCGCTCGACCGGGTAAAGCTCGGTAATCGGTCGTCTGAGCAAGGACGAGACAATATCGCTAAACATCGTACCAAATCGCATTAGAAGATCACCTCCGCTCCGATTAATGCCAACCATTGTAGCAGAACCAGCAAAACCCCATAGCGCCACCAGACACCAACGGTCTGGTCAATGCGCAAGCGGGCAACTGCGGTCTGAACTGTTGCTAAAACGAAAAGCACTGCAAGAGTTTTCAGAACGTACTCAATTGGGTTGGAGATCCCACCCAGATAGAACGCGGCCAACAGAGTAATGCCAGCCACAAGCTCAACATTCCGCCCCAGGTGGAACAGGGCCAATCCCCGGCCGCTATACTCGGTCAAGGCGCCAGCCACGATCTCTGTCTCGGCTTCAGGTGCGTCGAAAGGCGGGATCTCGAGCTTGCCCATTAAGCCTAGAAGGGCAACAATCGCGCCAATCGGCTGGGTCAGGATCAACCAGAGGTGGTCGCCGGCGTAGTCATTGATCTCGCTGATTTGCCAACTCCCAGCGACTACGGCGGGCGCCAGGAACGCAAGCAAGAACGGCGCCTCGTATGAGAAGAGTTGCGTCAAGGTTCGGGTTGCCCCGATCAACGAGAAACGATCACGGGTATTGGCGCCTGCCAATCCGGTTGCCATCGTCAGCAAACTGAGCATGTAGATCGTGACGATCAGATCGCCTTCAAAGCTGAAGGCTGGATCGAAACCCGCAATCGGCACATAGAGCGCGGCCGTAAGCACACCTGCCAGGGCCACCACAGGCAATGTAATGAAGAGCCTGGCGTCAACGTTTTCTGGAATCACCTCTTCGTTGACCAGCAGTTTGACGTTATCAGCCAATGGCTGGAACCAGCGTGGACCGACGCGGTTCTGGAAACGCGCGACCAGCTTGCGGTCAACCCATTCGTAGGCCATGCCGTTCAGCAGGACGAAAAGCCCCCCCGGGAAGAACAGCAAAGCCGCAAGTTCGATCATCAGTGCGATCCTCCGTAGTAGTCGATACCATATTGGCGCAGCCGTTCCCAGGTCCAGACTTCCTCGCTGCGGCCCCCGCGGTTAATCGCCACCATGCGATCATTGCAGGAGAAGCAAGGATCAACCCCTACCAGGATCATCGGGATATCGGCGAGCTGTTGCCCGATGACCAGAGTCAGCACGGAGGCCATATTGCACAATGTCGGGGTTCGTACCTTGATGCGGTCAGGCTTGTCTGAGCCGTTGCTGCGTAGATAGTAGAAGACCTCGCCCCGCGGGGCTTCGACCCGGCTAAAGGCTTCGTTGGCCTTTATGCGCCGTGGCATGCGTGAGGTGAGTTCGCCCTCAGGTATAGTAGCCAGGATTTCGCGAATCAGCCGATAGCTCTCGAAGAGCTCTTTGATACGGACTTCAAATCGGGCTTCTAGATCGCCGGTCGTGTGGCCAATAAGATTCGGGACATACTCATCGTAGCCGGCATAAGGCGCATCGATCCTCACATCGCGGGCCACGCTGGACGCACGCGCCGTCGGGCCGACGACTCCGAGCCGCTCAGCACGTTCCGCCGACATAACCCCCACGCCACGGGTGCGTTGCAAGAAGGCCGCATCCGTCGTGACGACATCAAGGTAGTGGTAGGTACGCTTCTCCAGATAGTCCAGCCCATCGAGAATGGCCCCGGCGAGCTCCTCATCAACATCGAATTTGACGCCGCCCAGCACGTTCGCCGAGTAATTTACCCGGTTGCCAGTAAGCTGCTCCAGCAAATCCATGATCGTCTCGCGATCACGCCAGGAATACATGAACAGCGTATCAAAACCTGCCTCGTGGGCGGCGACGCCCAGCCAAAGCAGATGGCTATGCACGCGTTCCATCTCGGCGACCAGGGTGCGGATAGCGTTCGCCCGTGGAGGGATCTCGACCCCTGCTAGCTTCTCGACACCCAGACAATAGGTCAGGGCGTGAGTATGCGAGCAGATGCCACAGATGCGCTCCAGTAGATAGAGATTCTGGGCCCAGTTTCGGTTTTCCGTTGATTTCTCGATCCCGCGATGGGCGTAGCCCAGGCGTACCGAGGCCGACGTGACCATCTCGCCATCGACAGAAAACACAAAGTGTTCCGGTTCTTTTAGCGCCGGGTGTTGGGGCCCGATCGGGATGCTAAATTTCTCAGTTTCAGTCATTCGTTATCGCCTTCTAATTGGGCATCCTTGCGCAGCGGATAAACGCCATCTGGCCAGTCATCGGGTAGAAACAGGCGCTCCTTGATCGGGATGTCCAGGACATCAATACCCAGCATCTCCTCGATCTCCTGCTCGAAGATCACCGCTGACGGGATGATCTTGCTGATGGTGGGGACCTTCGGATCTTCATGGGGGAGTTTTACCCGTAGTGTGACAATCGCACCACCACTGCAGAAATGGTAGAGCACCTCCAGACGCCCATCATCGGGCCCCAGGTCCAGCCCCGTAATCGTCGAGAGATAGCCCCAGCGATGGTCGTGCAATGCCTGCACGCCAGCGGTCAAGCTGTCTGGCGACATCTCGGCATCCAGCCGGTCCGTGCTCGGCTCGACCAATTCCAATGCTCGCGGTTCAAGCAACTCGCGGGCCTGTTGTAAGCGTTCGGCTGTCTGCATCGGATTACCCTGCAGGCTCTTCGATTACCGGTTTCGGTGACGGACGTAGTTTGCCCAATAGTTTGACTACACCATCGATAATCGCTTCCGGACGTGGCGGGCAGCCAGGCACATAAACATCCACCGGGATGACTTCGTCGATGTGCCCCACAATGTTATAGCAGCCCTGGAATACGCCGCCCGAGATCGCACACGAGCCAATGGCCACAACGAATTTTGGTTCGGGCATTTGCTCATAGATGCGCAGCAGACGGTCACGGGCCTGACGCGTTACGGGGCCAGTACAGATCAGTACGTCCGCGTGGCGCGGGCTACCATGCAGTTCAACACCAAAACGCTCCAGGTCATAGCGAGGCGTCAGGGCTGCCAGGATCTCGATATCACAGCCATTGCAAGACCCACTATTGAAGTGCACTACCCAGGGTGAGTTTGTGCGGGCCCAGGTTTTTATGCGCTCTATCGCTGTGTTCCAGTTGCGTTCCAATCGCTGCATCATACGTTACTCCTTTAACCTAGAATCAATGCTAACAGCGCTACGATCAAACCAATGAGATATGCGCCGGCTTCGGGGCTGAGCTCACCACTGCCGAGCACGAGAATGCCCAGGTGGAGAATTGCAAAGAACAGCGCGATAACAAAGAAGGGCCGATAGCCGGGGGCGGCGACATACTCTGGTGGTGCCTCGCCGCTGGCATAGGTAGACGACTTCTCCGGTGAGGCTAAGGTCGAGCCAGCGGATAACTGGCGCCCTGCTAAGGAAAGCAAACCGACCAGCCCAAGGTATAGCAGAAAGGCTACCGGGGGGATCAGAATTACGTCCATGAATAACTCATCCTCCAAAAGCGCTCGTAATCACTTGGCCGGCTGGCTCAACTAGCCATTCGAGGGCCTCCGGGTAAATGCCGATACCGAGGATCGCCGCCCCCAAAAGGACCAAGGGCGCCGTTATTGACAAGGAAAGCGGTTTTCCTTCCATAACGGTTTCGGATGGCGTGCCGAGGATCACAGCGTTCACCACGGGCAGATAGTAGCCCAGCGCCAAGAGCTCATTAATGGCGGCCAGGATGACAACCAAGTGAATAGCCGTGACGGCAGTCCCCATACCAGCGCCAAAGATCCGAAACAGGGAAACGAAACCCGCCAGCGGCGGGATCCCAGCCAGGCCCAGAACCGCGATCGAAAACACGGTGACCACGACCGGGTAACGGTGAACCAGGCCCGCCATCTGGGATATCGTCAGCGCCCCACGTTCCCGGGCACGGCGCCGCAGGCCATAGACGATGCCGCCGATTGCCAGGAAGGCCGCGCCTTTCATCAAGCCATGGTTGAACAGATGCAGGAGGCTGCCCTCCGCGCCATCTGGGATACCGGTTTCCACGCTCACACCGAGGCCGATCAACATGAACCCGATGTGTGGGAGGCTGGAATAGGCCAATAGACGTTTGATTTGCTGCTGCTGAAAGGCGAGCAGGTTCCCGATGACGACATTCAGGATGCCAAAGCCCATCAGGATCGCGCCCCAGGCTTCAGATACCTCGCCCAGGACTGATAGTGCCCGCAGCAGAGTCACAAGGCCGGCCGATGTGACAACGCCAGCGAGGATAGCACTCACGCCGCTGGGTGATTGGGAGTATGCATCCGGGAGCCAGGTGTGGAACGGTACGAGCGCGCTCTTGATACCAAAACCGGCCACAAATAGCGCCCCCGCCACCAAGAGTGTCTCCGAAGGTTCTAGTGCGGTCCGGACGGTCTCCATATTCACGCAGCCGGTTTCTGCCAGAACCTGGGCATTCCCCAGTAACACGAATACGGAGCCGAGCGCACTTTGCACGAGGTACTTCACTGCGGCCTCAAGCGGTGCCGGTTGCTCGCGATAGAAAGCGACCATCAGGTAAGAGGACACCACCATCGTCTCGAACCAGATCCACAGGTTAAACAGATCCGCCGTGCACACCAG
>JAADYW010000118.1 GCA_010092845.1 Chloroflexota bacterium | reverse complement strand
GGGCTAGCTCTACCTGTGTGGCATAACAGCGGTAAGCCTTGCCATGCTCCACCAACCAGGCGGCCCATTGTTGGTATAGCGCCAGCCGTTGGCTCTGGATGTAGGGGCCGTAGTCGCCACCTACATCGGGACCCTCGTCCCAATCCAGGCCCAGCCAGCGCAAATCCTCCATGATCTTCTCCACCGCATCGTCGGTGTAGCGTTTCTGGTCGGTATCTTCGATACGCAAGATGAACTTACCGTTGGTGCTGCGAGCAAACAGCCACGTCAGAAGTGCCGTGCGCGCCGAGCCGATGTGCAGGTAGCCGGTCGGGCTGGGCGCAAACCGCACACGTACAGGTTTGTCGCTCAAGACTAACTCCTCTGATTGTTCGTACGGTGCCGGCGATTATATCAGAAGCCGGCATACGGTGTGAGGGCTAGCTAAACCGGAACGACAATCGGCTCAGTCTGAGGCTCCATCAGCCACTCGATACCACTGTCAGTGACCAGCACGTCTTCTTCCAATGAGACTGCCCCATAGCCGGGAACGCTGACGCCCAGCTCCAGCGTGAACACATTGCCGGCTTCGACGATACCGAAAGGCGTCTGGCCATAGCGTTCCCAGCGCGGACCCAGCGCGGTAGCGCCATCATGCACGGTGCGGCCGATATGGTGGCCGGTGGCGTGCTGGTATTCGGGATATCCTGTGCTGACCAGGTGCTCGCGCGCGGCCTGGTCAACCTGCCAACCCTGCACACCTGGCCGCAGCACATCTGCTGCCGCCTGGATTGCGCCATGAACAGCGCGGAAGGCGTCCTGGATGGCGCGGGGCACATCTTGCTCACCCGCCGGTTGCAGATACCACACCCGCTGGATGTCGGACACGTAGTCGTCGAGTTTGACACCCAGGTCGATATGCACCAGTTGGCCGGGCTGGATGATGTAGTCTGCGGACGGACCCGTATGGCCCAGCGGTGACTCGGGACCGCAGTTGACGGCGGGGCAATGAGCAGGTTCCCAGGCGGGTGTTACACCATGCCGGTCGAACTCGGCATGGATGTGGCGAGCGATGTCAACTTCGCTCAGGCCGGGCCGTAGCAGACCGGTGACGCTGTCGATGACCTGCGCTGTCAAATCGACGGCGGCGCGGATGCGCGATATCTCGGAGGGAGACTTGCGCCCGCGCAACGCACTGATCACGGATTCCGCCGATGCCAGCGGATAGCCTTCCAGGTAGCGGGCCAGCGTCAGGCACATACCATGGGAAAGGCCATCCGCCGCCGAGTCACTTTCGGAGTAATTGACCAGCACCTGAGCCGGTCGCAGTTCGTCGATGGCAGCCCGCAGGGTTGGTTGGATGCTGGCATCATAGCCGATGACCTCATCATAGCCACCCATGCGCCGGACACTCTCGACCTCGTAGCGGCCAACGATCGCGATCTTGCGCCCGCTGCCGCTGATGATCAATGCCGAGTGCCAGGTAACGCCGAAGCCCAGAATCAGCTCCAGCACCGGGTCGCTATTGTGGGCGGTTTCGCGGACGAATGTGATCCAGACGTCGTTTTCGTTTAGAATAGATATAGCTTGAGCCAGTTTCTCGTGTTGGATTTTGTACATGACCACCGTTACTCTGTCTAATGTGACAAAGTACTTTAGCAGACAGGATAGCCCGGGAGCAAGTCCGGGGCTGGGTCGCGAGCGCGTTCCCGCATTGGTGAACGTGTCGCTGAATGTGCGCGATGGTGAGACCCTATGCGTGCTGGGGCCGTCGGGTTGCGGCAAATCCACTCTGCTAAAGGTGATGGCTGGTCTGATTGAACCCGACACTGGCCAGGTCCTCTTTGATCAGGTGTCGATAAACCAGATACCATTGGCCGAGCGCGGCGTGGGCATCGTCTTCCAGAACTATGCGCTTTATCCGCATATGGATGCACATGACAACATCGGGTTCTTTGATATCCTCCGCAAGCAACCCGAGAAAATCCCTGAGCGCATCGAGCGCATCTCAACGGTGATGGGAGTCAGCATCAAACACTTGCTCAGCCGCAAGCCGCCGACGCTGTCAGGCGGTGAGCGCCAGCGGGTGGCGGTCGCGCGTTGCCTGGCTCGCGACCCACGGCTATTTCTGTTCGACGAGCCGCTGTCCAATCTGGACACTGTGTTGCGGGTCAAGACGCGGGTCGAGCTCAAGCGGTTGCAGCGCGAATATCGTGTAACCGCAGTGTATGTCACGCACGATCAGATCGAGGCGATGGCGCTGGCCGACCGCTTGGCCATAATGAAGGATGGCACTATCGTTCAGGTGGGAACCTTCCAACAATTGTATGAGATGCCAGTCAATGTCTTTGTGGCAGATTTTCTGGGCATTCCACCCATGAATCTCTTGGAGGGGCGGGCCTATGGCGACAAATGGCAGGGCCGTGGGCTGGCAATCCGGCCGATACGGCCTGGTCTGCGTGAGGGTCAGGCGGTGCTATTGGGCATCCGGCCCGAGGATGTCACGTTGGTGCCGGATGGTGTGCGTGCCCAGATTGAACTGATCGAGCCCATTATCACTGATCAGGTGCAGATCGTCTATCTGAAGATTGGCGAGCACAGTTGCCTGGCCCGCCTGCCGCTCGACCAGCCGCTTGAGGTGGGCACCTCCGTCGAGGTGCACTTTCCTCCTGAGGGGTTATACCTATTCGACAAGAAGACCGGCGCGCGGATCGGCTAGTCCTCCAGCGTCATACCGGGGCGTGCTGCCTTCCGCACCGAGGCCAGGAAGACTTCGGTCAATACGGGTTTTGGTTCGCCCTCGACCTCCACTTCAGCCGGCACAGCGTTGATCTTCTGGAGTGCTTCCAGGAAGCCTTGCGCCTGGTTCAGGACCGATCGTAGCTCCGAAATGGGCTCGCCAGTGGTTTCGCTAGGGCCGGTGGGGTCGGCCCCAGCAAGTGCCATCAAGGCCCAGGTCATGATCGCGCGGGTGGAGTAGCCTTTTTGCTGCCATGCTTCCAGTACGGCCAGAGCCTGTTGTTCTTCGGGTACTTCCTCGTCCAGCCGGAATGATACGACTTTGCTCATAGGACGCCCATCATTTCGTACAGCCGCCACAGCTTCATCC
>JAADYW010000117.1 GCA_010092845.1 Chloroflexota bacterium | reverse complement strand
GCCAGGTCCTGTTTGCCCCACACCACCAGCGTTGGCACGCTTACCTGATCTAGGTTGTTATATATGGGGTCCAAGGTGCCCGATTTTGCGCCGAAGAAGTTGACCGATGTCCGGATTGCAGTCAGGATTGTATCTGTCACACCGGGAATAGAGGCCATCTTATAGCCTCGTTCGACGCGCTCATCTGTGACCAGCGTATCATCATAGAACGACGCTTTTAGGCCCCGTGCAATCGCTTTGCGGTTGGGTTTGATGAGTAAGCGGCCAATGAGAGGTAAGGACAGCACTTTAAATGCTGATGAGACCTCACGCCCCAAGCCGCCACTGCTGACAAGTATCAGCTTCTCGACAACCTCAGGCTGCAACAGCGTCATTTGCAGAGCAATGGCTCCGCCAAGAGAATGTCCAATGATCGCGGCGGATGGAAGGTCTATGGTGGCCATGAAGTCCTTGAGGAACTGTGCCAGATAGGGGATCGCATAGTTGGTGGCCGTCGGCTTGTCCGTGTATCCGAACCCGACCAGATCAAGGGCATAGACGCGGTGCTCGCGGGCCAAAAGCGGGATATTCTGTTCCCAGTTCTCCAGATAGCCTCCGAGGCCGTGGACCATGACAATATTCGAGCCTGTGCTCCCAGCCTGACGGAAACGGGTATTGATGGTTTCGCCCTGAGATTTCACCGCAATATACTGGTCTTGTGCTGAATCCATGAGTACCTCATCCGGCGATGTTTATATTGAATTGAGGGGTTGGCGAAAGCCACTTCGCATTTCAAGATTGCCTTCTATTGTACCCTGTCAATCAACCCATTGCACGTCCGCGCCTAGTGATTGTAAGGTTTCGATGAAGCCAGGGAAGGAGTCAGCGATGCAACTGGCGTCCTCCACGAGCGTTTCTTCCATTGCCACCAGCCCAGCCACCACCAGGCTCATGGCCACACGATGATCATCATGTCCGTTCACCACGGCACCATGCAAAACCTGGGGCCCAGAAATCTCAAAACCATCGTCCGTCTCACGGATATTCGCACCTAGCTTGCGCAGTTCGGCGGTCATGACGGCCAGGCGGTCAGTCTCCTTGACACGTAACTCGTGGGCGCCGACGACTGAGGTACGGCCCTGGGCCTGTGTTGCCGCAACCATGAGAACCGGGAATTCATCAATCATCCGTACCACAAGATCTCCACCGATATCAATGCCGCGGAGAGGCCCGGATTGTACGATTAAGTCCGCAACTGGCTCGCCACCTTCTTCATGTGTGGCCTGCCGCTGGATAGTCGTTCCCATCTGCGAAAGCGCGTCCAGGATACCTGTACGTGTCGGGTTTGTGCCCACATGTCGCAGACTGAAATCGCCATCGGCGCACATGGCCCCGGCAACCAGTAAGAATGCCGCTGAAGAGATGTCGCCAGGGATCATCATGTTTAGAGGCTGTAGGCTATCGGGGGGTGTCAGCATAATGGTCTCGCCCATATTCTCGACTGTAGCGCCCATTGCGCGCAACATGCGCTCCGTATGGTCGCGAGCTGGTCCAGGTTCGATCACAGCCGTCGTTCCTTCGGCAAACAGCCCAGCTAACAGTACACAACTTTTGATCTGAGCACTGGCAACCGGCAACCGGTAAGTGATGCCGTTGAGGAAGGCGTTGTTGATATAAAGGGGGGCGTGCCCATCAGTATCTTCGATGTCAGCACCCATCATCCGCAAGGGTTCTGTTACCCGCCGCATCGGGCGGCGCCGGAGTTGTGGACTGCCATCAAGGACACTTGGGAAGGGCTGCCCTGCCAGGATACCCGCCAATAGACGTATTGCTGTTCCCGCGTTAATGCAATTCAATGGAGCCGCGGCCTGCTCCAAGCCATCCAGGCCAACACCGTGAACGCTTAGCTCCGTTGGGCTATGGCGCGTAATCCTTACCCCCAGCGCTTCGATACAAGCCAGAGTGGCGTGCGTATCCCCGGCGGGCAGAAAGCCTTGAATCTGGCTGGTACCTTCAGCCAGCGCGCCCAGCATCAGGGCTCGATGGGAGATGGATTTGTCGCCAGGGAGGAATGTCTCACCTTGCAGGCCTTGATCTGGGCGAACACGTACACGGGTTTGAGTCGTCATGCGATAGGTCGCTCCCCATACTGAGTTGAATAGTCACGGCGTGCGCGCACGATTTGATCGAGTTCGAGGGCCAGGGCCTCTGGTGTCTCCAATAGTGAGTCGAGCAGGGCCAAGTGCTGGCGCAGTGCCTCGGCCAACCGGCGCAGATTCGCCTGGTTCGTGGTGAACATGCCGGTAATCATGGCGGCATCAGTTCGCGCCAGACGGGTTGCGCCGTCAAATCCGCCCGCGGCTAATTGAAACACGTCGGCTTCCTCAGCGGCGATTTCAGCCGCCAATCGCATCAGCGCGAAGCTCAGCAGATGCGGCAAATGGCTTGTCAGCGCCGTCAGATAATCATGGCGCAATCGGTCCATCCATAGCGGCACGGCCCCACAGGCAACCACCAGCGCTTCGGCCACCTGGCGTGCGTAGGGTGTCGTGCGCGCCGTCTCGCATAGCACGAAGCGTGCGCCCCGGTATAGGGTTGGGATCGCGTTGCTGAAGCCGTTTTCAGCCAGGCCGCACATCGGATGGCCGCCTACCGCCGCGATGTTCACGGGCAGTTTGTCCAGGGCATCGCAAATGGCCCCTTTCGTGCTTCCCAGATCAATCACGACGGCGCCGTCTGCCAGTGATAGGCCAGCCACAACCTCAGGAATCCGGTCCGCAGGCACGGCGACGATAACCAACTCACCTGAATCACCTGTGGCAGAATCGATCATTCCCTGGGCGATTGCGGCTTCAACGACTTGAGCATCCGTGTCATACCCGGTCAGCCGCTTGACCTTGCCCTTCAGGCTTAAAGCCATTGAGCCGCCCATAAGCCCCAATCCTACAATGTGGACGTGTAGGCCAGACAGTAGATCAGACATCAGCGCTCCTTGGCGGCATTGGCCGCCGGCTCAACGACCTGGCGCCCCATCGCCTGAGCGACCAACCGCGCCTTGCGGACTAGCTCAGCGAACCGCTCGGGTTTCAAGGATTGCCGCCCATCCGACAGTGCTTGTTCCGGATCCTGGTGAACTTCGATAATCAGGCCATCAGCCCCTGCAGCGACAGCCGCCAACGACACGCTCTCGACATACTCCCATTTGCCCGTCCCGTGGCTGGGATCAGCGATCACTGGTAGATGCGAAAGATGCTTGAGCGCGGGTATCGCATTGATGTCGAAAGTGTTGCGCGTCTCGGTTTCAAACGTCCGGATCCCGCGCTCACACAACATCACACGCATATTGCCATGGCTGAGGATGTATTCAGCCGCCATCAGCAATTCTTCGATCCTGCTACTCATGCCGCGTTTGAGAAGGACAGGGTGCTGGCTTTCGCCAACCGCATGCAGTAGCGAGTAGTTCTGCATATTCCGTGCGCCAACCTGGAGGACATCTGCATATTGGCAGACCAATGGTACCAGGTTTTGGTCCATGACCTCGGTTACTACCGCCAGGCCCGTCTGTTCGCGTGCTTCGGCCAGGTATTGTAGCCCCTCTTCGCCAAGACCCTGGAAGCTATAGGGTGAGGTGCGGGGCTTGAAGGCGCCGCCCCGCAGGGCTGTTGCACCAGCCTCCCGGACTGCATGTGCGATTTCCAGGATTTCGGAACGGCCTTCGACCGAACACGGCCCGGCGATGATCGCCAGGTCCTGGCCACCCACCAGCGAGGTGCCAAGGGGGATGATGGAATCTTCGGGATGGTAGTAGCGGCTGGCAATCTTGAATGGATGTGTTACCCGCAAGACATCCTGAACACCGTCCATAGTACTTAGATTCTCGCGGTCCAGGGTTCGTCCCTGTCCGATCACACCAATGATGGTGTGGGCTTCTCCTTCAGAGAGATGGACTTCGTAGCCCATAGCCCGGATGCGCGCGATAACATCAGAAATCTGGCGGGCGCTGGCGTTCGGCTGCATGATAACAATCATGATGCATGCTTCTCCTCAAATAATCTCGTTTGGTGGTAAGGCCTCAGTCTAAATCGTGTCCAACTTGGCCAGCTCCGCCTGTATTTCAGCGATTAGCTCTGGCATCTGGGTCGAGCGATCCGGTCGTAAGGCAGCCGCTTCGCGGATGTACACATGACGGATCTCATTCTGCGAGCGCGATGTATTCCACATCACGAGTATACGTACACACATTGGCAGCCCATCGGGAACCGCCATCTCGTGTGCACATAGCAACGGCACATCATGCCAGCCAAGCTGGCGCGCAGCCACAGCCGGATATTCGGCGTTCAGGTCCAAAGTTGTTGTTAGGATGGCACTGGCGACATCCTCAGGACGAATACCGTTGAGAATAATCATGCCCATGAGCAATTCGCGCGTTGCTTGTAGAATTGCCTCGCGTGTGTTCTCGGTAACTGTTGTCGCGCCCCGCACACCACGACAGATGATGGGGCGCTCGCATGAGGTGGAATGGCCTGGCCCGTCTTCGCCCATAAGGTCTCCCTTTAGAAACACAAAAGGCCCGGAGTTTCGGGAACTCCGCGCCTTTACCCACTGAATAATAATGGTTCAACCACTACAAGGTACGTCGTTCCCGTCCCGAGCTGGTAAAGAAATAGTAATAGTAATAGAAGGGAAAGCTGCCGCGCGCCCGAGCATCCAATGCCCGGCGAGTGGTAGGAAGAGTCTTGGTAGAGACGGCAGCAGTCGTCACGACGAGATCCTTGTGAATAGTTGAATGGGCAAAGCATAGCATGGGCCTGGAACATCTGTCAACCACCCTGGACTAAAGCTTATTTAACGCGGCTACAATCGGCCTTCTAGGAAATTCTGCAGAATCCGGTTGCCATAGGTTGTCAGAATGCTCTCCGGGTGGAACTGCACTCCCACTACAGGGTGCTCTTTGTGGCGGAGGGCCATCACTTCGCCTTCCTCGGTAAAGGCTGTCACGCTCAAGCTTTCGGGTAAGGGTTCCTCAACTATGAGGCTGTGGTAGCGTGTGGCCTCGAAGGGGCTGGGTACGCCGATGAAGAGCTTCTGGTTACGGTGAAAGACCTGTGAGGTCTTACCATGCATCAGGCGTGGCGCGCGGACAACGTTGCCCCCATAGGCCTGGCCGATGCATTGGTGACCCAGGCAAACACCGAGTATAGGGACACTGCTCCCCAGCTCGCGTAGGACATCCAGTGAGACGCCACCGTCGTCTGGCGTGCCTGGCCCCGGGGAGATGACGATCCGCTCGGGCGCCATCTGGCGAATATCCTCGACGCTGGCAGCGTCATTACGGACGATTTCCATTTCAGCTCCCAGGGCCCCCATTAGCTGGACCAGATTGTAAGTGAAGCTATCGTAGTTATCGATGACCAGGATCATAGTTTCCTCTCCGCCTTATTCAAACCCACGCTCGGCCAGGGCGACTGCTTCCGCCAGCGCCGCAGCTTTGTGATGCGTTTCCTCAAATTCACGGGTGGGGTCGCTATCCGCCACCAGACCTGCACCTGCCTGGATATAGACACGATCGCCCACCATTGTCAGTGTGCGGATGGTTATGCAAGTATCCATTGCGCCACTGAAACTAAAATAACCAACCGCGCCTGCATACGGTCCCCGGCGATCTGGTTCCAGCTCGTCGATGATCTCCATGGCCCGGATTTTGGGCGCACCACTGACCGTCCCTGCCGGGAAGGTTGCCCGGATCAGGTCGTATGCATCCAGACCCGGTTTCAGTTTGCCCTCGACATGGGAGACGATGTGCATAACGTGCGAATAGCGCTCAATGACCATTAATTCGGGTACGTGGACCGTGCCGTATTCACATACCCGTCCTAGATCATTGCGTCCCAGGTCAACCAGCATCACATGTTCGGCCCGTTCCTTGGGATCGGTCAGCAGGCTAGCTTCTAGCTCGGCGTCTTCTTCAGGAGTAGCACCGCGGGGGCGGGTTCCAGCGATCGGCCGGACACTCGCGACGCCATCCTCCAGACGGACCATCATCTCCGGTGAGGCACCAATTACGTTGAAATGCGTGCTGTCTACCTCTCCGGGGAAGTGGAAGAAGAACATGTATGGAGCCGGGTTCAACATGCGTAGCGCACGATAGATCGCGAACGGAGGCGCGCTCGTCTGGCGGGTGAGACGCTGAGATATCACTATCTGGAACGCATCCCCGGCGGCGATGTGCTCCTTGGCCTGGCGCACTGCGTCCTCGTATTCAGTTTGGCTGAAATTCGAGGACAGCGGCTCATCGCGTACCTGTGTGGCCTTGGGAATATGGCCCATCGGTTGGCGCAGCCGTTCGATAATGGCATCGATGCGCTTGACGGCATCCTGGTAAGCCTGAGTTGGTTCTCCAGTGTTATGCGCATTGGAGAGGACGATAATCTGTGTCATCACATGGTCAACGATGACAATTGTGTCAAAGATCATGAAGCGCGCCTCAGGCATGTGTGTAACGTCTGGTGCCTGGGCTGGCAGACGCTCGAATTGTTGGACGATATCATAGCCTAGAAAGCCTACTGCTCCGCCAACAAACCGTGGCAGGCCCGGCAATTGCACCGGTCGATAGTGGGCTAGCTCGGCCTTGATCTCTGCCAGCGCATCTCCACCGGCGCTGGCGTCTGGCCGAAGGATCTTGCGCGGTTTGACGCCAATAAACGAATAGCGCCCAACCTGCTCGCCCCCCTCAACGCTTTCGAGTAGAAATGCCGCCTCATCCTCACGAAACAATTTCAGAAACGCTGAAACTGGGGTTTCGAGATCGGCTGGTAGCACGCGGTAAACCGGCACCAAATCGCCTTGTTCGAAGAGCGCAGGCATCTCGTCGAGGGTGGGTGCCAAACGGGTGAAATCCTGAACCACTGGCATCGATCACTTTTCTCCTCACAACTAAGGGTCCCCACATGAATCAAAAAAGTCCACCTTCTCTCCAGGACGAGAAGTGGACTCCCGTGGTGCCACCCGGTTTAGACCGTTGCCGAGGCAGCAGTCTCACTCTGGCCAGTACATGTGTTTCCAGGGAGACACAGATACTGTCGCCTATAATAACGGTGGCGTCTCCGGCGCGAGATACTCAGGTTTTCCCTCGCGCAACTCATCGGCCCATTCCATTTGCGCTGGTATACCACCTTCTCAGCAGGCGGTGGCTCTCTGGATACTGCTCACAAATGTACTCTTCCGAATCATCGTCGGTAGAGGACTATGCAATTGAGATGCGCGGATATTAACAAACGCCCTCTCGGAAGTCAAGCTGTTGCCACAAATTGACATGCCTGAGCGTTTATCCGATAATCTGTGGCACACAGCGTGCTAAGCAGGAGATAACGAGCGGTCAATGCACCATCAGAACCAGCGCTCTAGCCAGAGTATTTCCAGGCAACACAGCTGGTCGATAGCCTATTTCTTGGCGGGCCTGATGCTGTTGACTTGCCTGTTAGTGATCACCTTGGGATCACAACGACCGTCGGCGAATCCCGCAGCGGCAGCTATGCTACCTACCGGGACGCCGGGGCCCTTTGTTACCCCCGATTCGGACACCCTGGCCGAGCATGCACGTCTCCTGTATCAAGCCGAGCGCCCCCTGGCTGCCTTCAACGCCGCACAGACCGTTATCACTCGGCTTGAACCTGAAGAAGATACGCCTCTGAACACCTTCGAGACGGCCACCTTGTTCCGGGCCTACTTCCTGCGCGGCCAGATCTACTTTGATCGTGAGGAATACGCGGCTGCGCTGGCGGATTTTGGCCGCGCCATTGAACTGCAGCCTGAAATCGCCGAGGCCTACGCCGCGCGGGCTGATGTCCTGCGTGCCCAGGATAACCTTGAAGACGCCCTGCTGGACTATACACGCGCCATTGAGTACGATAACAGCGAGCCGGCCTACTATGTGGCGCGTGGTCGGGCCTACATTCAGCTCTGTACTTATCGCCTCGCGATCATCGACTTCAACGATGCGCTGGCCTTCAACGACACATATGCCGACGCCTACTACTATCGTGGCATTGCCAATACGGCTATCGAAGACTATGAGGCGGCCATCGAAGACTTCGCGATGGCACTCGATCTGACCCCCGACAACGCCCGCATCTACCGCGAACGTGGCTTCACGTATCTCGCAGCCGATGACCCGGAAAGCGCCCGTACCGATCTGCTTATCTACCTGGAACGTGCACCTGACGCGCCTGATCGCGCCGAGGTCGAGGCGGCGCTGGCCAAGATTGATGCCGAAGCGGGCGCCGACTCTGAGTAACAGGCTCAGGCGTCTGTGTCTCTCCACGGTTCATCAACCTCATCCTGGTTGAACTTGTCCCTGTAAGGAGTACAATAAGCATGTAATTGCCCGGTGGACGCCCGCGGCGCCCTTGATACCAGCAAGGCCATAGAAGACGCTGATGTAGCAGGGAAATATCCCATGGACGATCTGTCAGGTCAGAAAATCAGAGGATATGAACTCCAGGAACTGGTAGGGGCGGGTGGCTTCGGTGCCGTGTACCGTGCCGTCCAACCCGCCGTGCAGCGTCAGGTTGCGGTCAAGGTGATTCTGCCGCGCTATGCGCGCCATCCCGAGTTCATCAGCCGTTTCGAGAGCGAGGCTCAGCTCATCGCGCGTCTAGAGCATCCCCATATCGTCCCGCTCTATGATTACTGGCATGAAGATGGTGCGGCGTATCTGGTGATGCGCTGGATGAATGGTGGCAGCTTGTACGATGCTCTAGTCAAAGATGGCGCTTGGCCAGCCGAGCGCGTGGCTCGGCTGCTGGAGCAGATTGCGGCGGCGCTCGCGCGCGCGCATCGCCAGAACGTCATCCATCGCGACATCAAACCCGCCAACATCCTGCTGGATGATGACGGCAATGCGTATCTGTCAGATTTTGGGATCGCCAAGGATCTGGCACGTGATGAGCGGGTAACGGCTGAGGATATCATTGTCGGATCCCCGGCTTACCTGGCCCCCGAGCAAACTCAGGACCAGCCTCTCTCTCCTCAGAGTGATATTTACAGCCTGGGGATTGTGCTTTACGAGCTCCTGCGCGGCGAACACCCTTTTCCAGATGCATCGACCGTTACCATGATGGTAAAACACCGTAGCGAGGCTGTGCCCACCCTTGAGCAGCTTCCCCTGGGCCTGGCGCTGGACGTTGTCATCCAGCAAGCGACTGCCAAGGATCCTCAGGCACGCTATATGACAGCCCTCGATCTGGCCGCCGCGTTTCGGCAAGCTGTCGAAGCGTCCAGTAAGGACCAGACGCATCGTAAGACCGTCAACCTGACACTACCAACTGCGCGGGTCACGCCGATTATGACAGGGGATTTGAAGGCGCGCTTCTACCAGAAAGCGGGCGCCATCCTCGATCGTCCGCGCCGGCTATTTGGCCGGAACCAACTCCAACAAAGGGTCCTCGATCTTCTTACGGACCACGACCGGGTTCTATTGCATGGGTTCGGGGGTATGGGGAAAACGGCACTAGCCGCCACAGTAGCTGCGGAGTGGATCGATAAGGGAAACGGTCCCGTGCTCTGGCTGGAAGTCGGCAACAAAGACAGCTACGCTGTCTTCGAGGCGCTGGCCCGGGCCTTTGATGCCCAGGATGCAGTAGCAGGTAAAATGGGCGATGACCAGATTGTCGCTCTGCGCGAGGTATTGCTGGAGCACGAAGGCTTATTGGTGTTGGACAACGTCTGGAATGAGCAAGCGTTGTTCCAGATGATGCGCGCGCTTCCCCCTGAGATGCCCCTGCTGGCCACCTCGCGCGCCGTAATGCCGCTCGATGGCATGCTGATTGACGTCGATGCCCTGGGCCCCGAGGAAGCGCTTGCGCTACTGGCTTACCATGCTCGTCAGGAGTTTGGAGACGATCAGGATGCAGCCAAACTGTGCGAAACGCTGGGTTATCATCCGTTCGCTATCGAAATCGCTGGCAAGCGCCTCAAAGTTGATCGCCACCTAACTCCTGCTAGGTTCTTGCAGAGCATCGCAGCCGCCCCACATCACCTCGAGATCCCAGGCGATTTCGCGAAATCGGGTCGGCGCGGCATTCGTGACCTGCTTGATGAGAGCGTGAATGAATTGGAGCCAACCGAACGCCAGACATTCGTAAAACTGGGTGGCCTTTTCGGGCCGGTTGCTTCAATGGAGCTGGCCGCGCTCCTTCTGGAGCAATCTGTTGAGCAAAGCCAATCCTGGCTCGAACGGCTCCAGAGACGTGGTTTGTTGGAACTCATCGCGCAGGACAACACCACGCCGGCACATTACCGCTTGCATGATTTGACTTACAGTTATGCCCACGCCCTCTTCAATGCAGAACAAGAAACCTATGAACACTCAATTGCGACCATTCATCGCTTTATAGAACACCATACCAATGCCTATGACCTGCTAGATTTTGAACAGAATAACATCCTTGCTGCGGCAAAAATGGCCCAGCAAACGGGCAAGGCGGGTATGCTGATCAATATCATGCGGCTCCTGACACTGGAAGGATTCTTCAACGTTCGAGGCCATACGCCGCTATTTCTGGAGCGGCTGGATGAAGCGATCGCAGCGGCGCGGGCAGATGATAGTGTTGACCAGGCGATGTTACACCATCTTCTGACCAAGCGCGGCCACGCTTATGCCCATCGCGGTGATCTCAAGGGCGCCCTGGATGCCTATCAGGCCGCCCTGAAGCTGGCGCCCAATCCCAGCCGTGAGGCCATGTTGACCAGTACGATCGGTATCACCTTGTTTCGCACCGGCCAGGATGGAAGTGACGACTACCTCCAGCGCGCTTATGATATTGCCAAGCAACACCAGGATGATGTTGCACTCAGTTTTGTCCTGGGGCATCGTGGGACGCACGCCGGCCTTCAGGGCAACCATACAGCGGCGTTGACGTATCTGACTGAGGCGGTAGAAGTTGCTGAACGCCTTGATAGCCCATCGCGTTACTTTACATCGCTATTAAACCTGGGCTCCACGCAGGAATCCATGGGACAACTCGATGCGGCCCTGGCCACTCATCAGCGTGCCAAGAAATTGGCCGAAGAACAGGGCAATCATCTATGGGTCGCCTATGCGCTACATGCCATCGGCGAGGACTACCATGCTCTGAAGCAACATGACAATGCTCGTGAAAACCTAACGGCTGCTCTGCAGCGCTATCGTCAGTTCGGCGCAGTCGCCAAAGCAGAGGAAGTCCTGAGATTTCTCGAAAAAGAAAACTATATCGTTGCGTTGGAATAACATTGGATCAAGATCGCCGCACAATTATTACCCTTGAGGAGGCTTGAAGATATGCAGTTGAGAAGAGCGCAGATCATCGGCATTGCCATCGCCGTGGCCATCGTGTTACTCATGGTCGTGTTTGTTATTCTGAGGGATGGTGTAAACCATGATGTTTACGCTAATGGGGAAACACCTGAGCAACCCGTATTCACTGTTTCTGAGGAAACGGTTGTTATCCTGGTCGTCGATACGTTCCCGCCGCTGGACGGTATGCCCCTACGCGAGCGCGATGAGCTTTCTGATGGGAATTGCCTGACAACACCGGATGGACAGGGCCACCTGGTAGTCGACGAGGCCGGCCATCTGGTGGTTGATGAGGCCGGCCATCTTGTCGTTGACGAAGCGGGGCACCTGGTGGTTGACGAAGCCGGGAACACCGTCGAGCTCCGTACCCATGGCCAGTTGGTCTATGCACAATTCCAGGACCTGCTCCGGGAACAGGGCGGTTCGCAGCAGCAGAGCAGCAGCGGCCAGGATACCTTGAATGTGGAGTGGATCCGGAGCATGGAAATATGGCAACAGCCTGAGGGCGAGGTTGTGCTGATGGCCCTCGATACCGAAGGGTACACCACCGAGGTCATTGCTAGCCGTATCCCTGCAGCGCTTGACTTAATGGCAAACACCTATGACGTGTCACGATTCGTCGTCAATATGAGCTTTGCCGTTGTGCCGTGTGATAGCCTTTATGGCGACAATCCCAGCGACCCGGAAAAACTGGAACGCTATCGTGAAGCGCTGGCTGAGGAGTTCCCAGAACTCGCAGAGGTATTTGACGAACTTCTGGAACAAGCGAATGGGGACCTGACGATTGCCCTGAATTTGCCCGAGTTTCCACCCGAGGCACGCCTGGTTATCCAACGGGAGCGTATGGCCGAGGTTCATCAGAAGTTTTATGACAATGGTGTAGAGCGGGCCTACGAAACACTCGACGAGTGCTATGTACTTCCGCGTCAGGCGGATGTCCAGCAAGATGCGCCTGCTGAGCAGGCCACGGAGGTCCCACAGGACCCAGGCGGCCAGCTTGACGGGTGCACTGATCCATTCTTTGCAGAAGACCCACTCTTCCAGGTGTATCTGGACGTTCTGCCGCCGACGGGGCTCCGTGAGCGTACATCTACACCCGAGGATGATGCGACACGTCAGGTTATCAGCATTGCTTCCGCGGGCAACCTGGGGATGGCCTTCCCATTTGCTCCGGGCTACTATCCCAGCGTGGTCAGTGTCAGCGCTGAATACGAAGGGGCAGATTTCGGTGATCTCCAACCTCTCTCTAACGCGGGCGAAGTCCAGATGAATGGCCTGTATACCTCCGGTGGACTCACGAATGCTGGCACATCGTTTGCTGCGCCACGTTTGTCAGTCGAAGCGGCGATATATCTCCTTGAGGGCGGAAATGTGACGTGCAGTGGCAATCAAGGGGTCTCCAGCCCGCCGTTGGCGCATCCTGACTGGAACAATCTCCCGCGTGCTGATGCGTCGACAGAATACTGTAGTGATTTCAACGCGCTGGTTGATCAATAGCAGAGCTGCATCCGAAATCAGTAGCCATTGGAACATAGCCCCCGGTGAAAGCAGGGGGCTTTGTTTGTATATGTAACTATTGACATAGGCTTAATCGCCAGAAACATCGTTGCGATTCGCAGGGGAATGTGCCATTATCTCTGGCGATATTTGACCAGAAAGGAGAATGGCTTCAACGCTGGCCCTCAAACGCAGGGTCATCAAGACGCCCATAGCTATGGAAAATAAAACACCAACGATCCTTTGGATGGCCCCCACGATTATAGGGCCCCTGATCGGTATCATTGTCACGGCCATTATTCTGTTTATCCTGATCGTCCCGATGCTTGATGCGGAGGGTACTGAAGATGCCGGTCATGAGGAGCCAGGCATCACACAAGTTGAGGGCGAGGAAGGATCTGAAGGCGGATCAGAGACTGGAAGTGAGAGCGACCCACAAACGGACGAGGAAACAGGGGAGCCGTTCCGGCCCGGCGGGTGAACCTAAGCGGGCAAGCCAGACGGAATCGGACGGCGGGCTTGCCCTATTAATCGCGTATCTCTAATGTTGTCTCTATGCCGGTCGTGGCGCGTGCTTGGCGAGAAAACTAACTCTCCTGGGCGATGGGAATGGTGAGGGTTACCTGTGTGCCAGTTGGCATCTCCCCATCCTCTTCAGCCATCTCAGCCCAGATCTTGCCTCCATGCGCCCGGACGAAGTGATGAGCCAGATAACTCTGCCACTGCATCTGGCGCCAGCGATTGTTCTCTAATTTGCTCATCCAACCCGGCTCAAAGAAGTAGCTAAGATCATCTTCATTTGCCACCTTGCACCCGTCACGGATAGCAATGCGGACATCTTCACCTTCCTGAGAAGCCTGAAGGAATATGGGCGCCCCCGAGGCACTGACCATCGAGTTTCCAACCAGCCCCAAAATAGCCTGGCGTAGCCGCAACTCATCACCCTTGATATGAAGTGCTTTCTCAGGTAAGGACAGCTTCAAGGATTGGTTAGCCTCTAGCCGCGTGCGCTCGATATCGCGCACGATGTCACTCAGCAATTGGTTTAAGTCGAGAAGATGGCTCTCGTACTTGATCTCCCCACTAATGAGAAGCATCACATCAAGGATATCATTGAGATGACCAAGCGCCTGCCAGCCAGAAACCCGGACTGATTCAACGTCTGAGGCCTGGGCACTCGAAAGCTTGCCCGACAGTCCTTCTAATAGCGCCTCGCTGAAACCAATAATAGACACGTAGGGCGCCCGGTAGGTCGGTGCCATCCTTACAATGGCCTCAGCAATTTCCTGATAATCGATCTCTTTGGGTTGTTGGGGCGCAAACTTCTTTGCCATATTTCAGACCTCGCTGGTTAGAAGAATAACATATTGTGGTTGCGAGATTAAAAAATTCCCAAAAAATTCATTTTTTGTTATATGCTTATAATAATAGCGTTTTGGTCACGAAAGGGTTTTTCGCAATGTCTAGTTATACTACTCAGAGTTCCCGGTCTACGCCAGAGCAACCGCCTGGTATTGGTGAAGATACTGAGCAGATTACGCTCTACATTCTCTCTACACGTCAGAAGCTAACCATCCCTCTTAAAACCAAGATTACACTTGGACGATCGACGGAACCGGATACTGAAGGCAATATCTATATTGACCTTACCCCCTTCTATGCCCATCAGCTTGGCGTTTCCCGGCGCCACCTCATGCTGGTACAGGATAACGACCAGCGATTGATGGCCTTCGACCTATCGAGCCAGAATGGTAGTTTTCTCAACGGGCAGCGTATGTCGTCCCACAAAGGATACCCTGTCAATGATGGGGACGAGTTGATGTTAGGGTCACTGAGTATACGTGTATATTGTACCGATGAGATACCATTTTCCCAACCTGAGAGGAGCTTTCCTGGCAAACTCACGCAGCATCCGGAAACGCATGCGTCGTTACCCTACCCTGAACCCGACATCCGAGAAACACTCGAAACCCGGCCCTTGCAGCCACGTGTCTCCTCCAAGCGAGACTCAGAAGCATCAACAGCAAAGTGATCTGATGATGGCTAATGCATCACAAGCCAACCAGTCATCACAAGAATAACCCTACAGCTCAAACTGGTTGGCTCCACCTTACTTCTTGGTGAGGCGCGCTCCCGAGGGTAGAAACTACAACCAAATTACGACTCAGCGCACAAGGGCTATTCCTCTGCGGGTGTTGGCTCAGGGGTATCCGGTTCATCTGAATCAGTTGGCGCCACTAAATCAAAACCGGAGAGCGGTTGCACGTCTCGGCTCACGGTGTTGAGAAGCACATAACTTCCTGAGTCCAGTTCCAGTACGGCAGCCACTCCTGTGGGGACCAGGTTCACATCTACGACCGTTGCATCAGCGCCAGCAACCTCCTCGAGCATCACGGCGGACCAGAGGCCAACATCAGGCTCGCGCAAGGATTGCAGATAAACGTTGCCAGATGTTGTCAACCACAGCAAGCGCGACTCGTTGGCGACAAAATGCACCTGTGCGATCTCCCGGGGAATTACGTCTTCGGGCAAAGCGATTGGCTGTGCCGAGAACTGATTTCGCGAAAGATCAAAAACCAGTGTCTCGGGGCAGCCGCTT
>JAADYW010000116.1 GCA_010092845.1 Chloroflexota bacterium | reverse complement strand
AGACAGACTCACCATTCTGAACTGCGCTCACGAAGGGCTCGTAGTTCTCAACTGGCATGGTGATGTAGCTGGCATCGATGGCGTCCATGGCTTCCTGGTATTCGCCGGCCAGGATCGGCAGGATCGGGGCGCCCTGCCCGGCCTGAGTGTTGTGGAAGATTTCGCGGGTCGGGACGATCTCGCCGTCACTGAATTCTTTCCACATCTGGTAGATGAAGGCCGCTTCCTGCTCGTCGGCGCTGGCATTGCCGTTGATCATACGCGCCGTACCGCCAGTCAGGGCATAGCGGTTGCCATCCGGGCCAGCCGGCATGGCGGCGAAACCGAAGTTGCCTAGGTCGAACGTGTCAGCATACTCACCCTCAGCCCAGCCCGCGGCGTTGAGGCGCAGCCAACCAAGCGAGTCACCACCCTGAATGGCCATGGCGCCGGTGTCTTCCAGCAGGGCCAGGGTCGGGTTGGTCGCCAGGTCGAGCGGCAGCGCGTCATATTCCCAACGCAGGTCATAGATGTACTGCATGGCTTCAACTGCCGGGCCCTCACCGAAGGTCGCGGTGTAGGTGCCATCACCGTTATCACGGATGATGTCGGCGCCAAAACCGTAGGCGATGTTGGTGAAGTGCCAGCCGCCGCCGCCGCCCTGCATGTTCATCGCAAAGCCGGAGAAGAACGCTTCGCGATCGGTCAGCCCGGCAGCCATTTCGGCCAGTTCTTCATAGGTTGCTGGCGGGGCATCATAACCGGCGTCATTCAGTGCTGGGATGTTGTAGGCAAGACCCAGAGCATAGGCAAAGCCAGGTAGACCGTAAACGTTCCCAGCCTCATCCGAGACAACGTCCATCACGGCGTCATTGTACAGGCCAGAGATGCCGAATTTCTCGAAGAGCGGGCTCAGGTCCGCGGGTACACCCTGCTGGATAAGTTTCTGCGGCTCGGTGAACGGAACTTCAAAGAGGGTCGGAAGTTGCTCGCCAGCGACCAGCGCCGCGAATGTCTCCGGGGAGAAGGCGTAGATTACGGTTTCGACTGTCACGTTGGGGTACTGCTCTTCGAAGCGGGCGATCTGTGCATCCCACTGCTCGCGGACCTCAACCTGATCATCACCAATCGCTGCTGCTACGCTGATGGTAACTTCGCGGCCTTCAGCAATTTCCTCAGGAAATTGAATGGGGAACAGCGACTCGTCGGCGCCATCCTGGCCGACTGCGGGCATCACACTAATCGCAAGCACAACAATAAGGCAAAGCACCAGAAGCTTACGGGTCATTCTTCCAAATTCTCCTTGATTATAGAATGGTTGAAAGTGAAATCTAACTTGGTAATGCTCTTTAGAGTTTTGGCCAATAAACCCCCTTGTGTTACTCAGGACAACACGTTGACTGATACAGATTATTGAGTGGAGAGCGGCCACATTACGGGCCAGAAATCCCCCTCAAAAGGATCGCCGTCCTGGGCATTGGGCCCCAGCAGAACGAGATTGGGGTGCCATTGTCGGCCGGCGCGATAGGCAGTGTTGGCAGGCATCATATGGGCAACCACTGACATCCGGGGTTGGTCTGTCTGGTTTGGCCCCGAGCCATGAAAAGTTAGGGCGTGATGGAAGCTGACCTCGCCAGCTTTGAGCGTGCACGGTTCATCAATCCATTCGCTCTTGCCCTCAGCAGCAAAGCGTGCGGCCAGGGCTTCCAGATCTCTGGTGTGAAAGGTGTCACTGTCTTCAACCAATCCCCATTTATGGGAGCCAACAATCGTGCGCATACCCCCATTTGAGAGATCGGTATCCTGCAGCGCTATCCAGGCTGTGCACATGTTGGTTGTGCTGGCGGCTTTCCAGAAGCCATAATCCTGGTGCCATCCCACGTTGCCTTGATCGGTTTCGCCGAAGTTCTTACTACCAGGTTTGTAGATAACTTGATCATGCCACAACCGAACAGTATCCGTTTTCATCAGACGCGCTGCAATGGCACCAATCAGCGGGCTGGTTACGGCAGCCCGGATGTCATCGTTGACCCAGAAGCCGTTGCAGTCTTGCCGGAGCTTGGGTGAGGCCTGGTCGATCTCCGTCAAACCATATTGGGAGGCGATTTCGCTGTCGAGTTCACGGTTCCAGAAACGCTGGTGTGCTGCACGTAGACGTTCAATCTGCGCATCACTGAAGAGCTTGGGGCTGCGCCAATAACCGCGCTCCCAGTACTCTTCAACAACAGTATCTGTCACAATGTCGGGAATGTCATCCAAGGTGGGTATACCCACGCGAAGCGTCCTCCTACCACAAAGGGTACCTTTGTTGCAGCTTACACCAGGCGGCATCGCTTGCCCATAAACAAAAATCGGTATCTATGAACCTATATTCTGAGCCGACGTATAGAACTGCAGCCGGAACTTGGTCGGTGTTGTTCCGGTTTCGCGTAGAAATAGACGATTGAACTGCTGGACACTACTGAAACCGACCTGAAAGCCAATTTCGCGCATCGTCATATCAGTTTGCTGCAAGAGACGTCGCGCCTCGGCCAGGCGTCTGGCATTGCGATAAGCGATGGGTGACGTGTTCAGGGCAAGCTGGAACAATGCGCAACAATGCGACCGGCTAATATAGGCTTGTTGTGCCATATCATCTAGCGACAGCGGTTCAGCGAATTGATCCTCGATGAGCTCAAGGATCGGCTGGATTTGCTTCAGGGCTTGCCGTCGCCTGGGATCAGCCAGGATGTTGCCCGATTGCTTTAATAGGCGCCGTGCCAGGTGACCAACCGCTTGAACAATGAGCCCGGTGACGATGACCTCCCAGGCAGCATCATGCTGGGTGGCTTCCAGATGGATTTTCTCCAGAATACGCCGCACGGGCTTCGTCACGGGATCATCGATGGGGATCAAGGGGCCATTGGAGTTGAAATCTGGCGAAAATGGCATCAATGCCTCGGAGCGGACCTGACCAATCCAGCTATTCTCGAGAAGGGCCGGATGGAAATGCACCACGAAGAGCGTAGAATGGGGATCAACACTGTAGGCCATATGTGGTTCGAGGTCGTTGATAATATAGACCTGGCCTGGCGCATAGGTGTATTCGCGGTTGCCAAGTACCAGAATACCGTGGCCCTTGCGAAAGAAACCCAATTCATAGGTATCATGCCAATGCGGCGCAAGATGATCGTCAGCCCGGAGTTTGCCATTACCAAGATGAAACAGCTCACCCTGAGCCAGCAAAGTTGCGCTGCTGAGCATGGGAACATATACCGGGGTCAGTTTTCGCCAATTGAGCATCGCCACCATTAAGATGTCTTACCCGACTACCGTAACGTCAATATAATCATAACAAATTATGCATTCAGGAGAAAGAAATGACAAATCTTGGTCCACTGAACATGAGTCTGGGTAATCTGGCCTGGCTATCGACGGCTGAAACGCGCTCCATAAGCCCTGAAAACTTTGCTGGCGAAAAGGGCAGAGGCGGAATGGCGACAGAGGGTACCGGTGCGCCAGATGGCCCGGCGCGCGAACTGGGCCAGGGGTGGAAGGTCTCGCCGTCGATCAACATCGATCCCTTTGCCACGGTTACACTCGCCGATATCGACGGACCAGGTGCTATCCAGCACATCTGGCTGACTGTTGCGCCGCAATGGTGGCGTACGCTCATTATTCGATTCTACTGGGATGATGAGGCAATACCCTCGATTGAGGTGCCGCTGGGGGACTTTTTCTGTAATGGTTGGGGCGAGCGCTGCAATGTCAGTTCGATGGTTGTCGCGGTGAATCCGGCAGGTGGTTTCAATTGCTACTGGCCAATGCCGTTCCGGCACGGCGCGCGGATTACCCTCGAAAACCTCAGCAAAGATCCAGTGATGGGTTTCTATTATCAGTTCACCTACACCTTGACTGAGGTGCCAGTGGGGATTGGCTACCTGCATGCGCAGTGGCGCCGCAGTAACCCGCTGCCCTACAAGGAAGTCCATACGCTCCTGGATGGCGTGGTGGGCCACGGACACTACGTCGGTACGTATCTGGCCTGGGGCGTCAACAATAACAACTGGTGGGGCGAAGGCGAGATCAAATTCTACCTGGACGGCGATCGCGAATTCCCGACGATTTGCGGCACCGGCACCGAGGACTACTTTGGGGGCGCGTGGAACTTTGAGCACCCTCCGGGGCAATATGGTATCTACTCGACACCGTTTCTAGGTCTGCCACAGGTTATTGCGCCCGATGGCCTTTACCGCAGCCAGCAACGCTTTGGCATGTATCGCTGGCACATTATGGACCCGATCCGCTTCCAGCAAGACCTGCGGGTTACGATTCAAGCGCTAGGGTGGCGTTCGGAGGGCCGCTTCATGCCCTTACAGGACGACATCGCTTCGACAGCGTTCTGGTATCAGGCCGAGCCGCATGCACCGTTTCCCGCGCTACCCGACCGGGATGCGATCGAGGTTGTCTAATGGCACAGTGAGATTCAGATTGGTTTGAGTTGCAAGACACTGCCCTGCTTGGCGGAGACATGAACCGGGACAATGCCTGTAGTCTGGATATCCAGCGTGGTGATCTGGCCGTTCCAGAGGTCTTCGACGCGATAAGCGGTATGCTGAAACAGCACGCTGTGGACAGTGATACAGGCGTCCTGGTCAACCTCGCTGTTGTTGACGACCAACAGGAAGAAAGTTTCATCCCGCTGGAATAGCGTGGTTTGGATCATCGTGCCGCGGGCATGGCAGTAGATGGGGACATCCAGCCAGTGGTGCAGTGCGAGGATAGACTCGGGACTGGGTGGCATACCGAGTACAATGACCTGCCCGTCCCCAACCGACTGGCGGTAGCCAATGGTATAGCGCTGGCCAATCTGTAGGTGGAACTGGATCATGCCCTCTTCGGCCTGATAATCGTTGCTCTGTCGGCGTTCAGCTAGAATCGGCTCTCCCGGCACGGTGTGATAGTCGAAGAACCATCCCGGATCGACGGCCAGGCTCTCATCACCGAGGAAGAGTTCCAGGCTACCCCCGGCCAGTACACGATCAGGCGCTTTGATATCCAGCAGATTTAGCGGCGTAAAAGCGTCGTCTTCAACGGGCAGGCGGTCGAACAGGACCAGACAGCCCCCTTCCATGACATATTGCCGGAGACGGGATTGGTTGTCTCTACTCATTTGTTCGCTGCCGGCGTAGAGGACCAGGGGCTTAGGTAACTGCCCGGTTGCCAAATCGAAGCATTCGTAATCCAGCCCAGCCTGGTAGACGGCGGTGAGCACCGGGTCGCTGAAGCCGCCAATCTCCGATGAGCGATCCAGAATGTCGAAAGCAATCGCGGTTTCGGTCAGTTTCTCCAGTGCCGGTGGGTCGATGGTGCGGTAGAGAGAGACGAGCCGCTGAAAAACGCCGAAGAGCTCAGGTCGGGTCCGGCCCCACTCGTTGATTGGCGCCATGTACCAGTTGTCGCGATTGACCAGCATGTACCAGTTCCACCCCGCGATCCCGGCCATGAGCGCCGAAATCGCCGCCATTGGGTAGTGCCCCGGCGTCAAGACGCCGCTGTGATAGTGCCAGCCATGCCAGCTCCCCGCTTGAAACTCTGGAATCGAGGGCAGGCGCGAGAATGTCCGTGTATAGCGCAACAGGTGCAGGTACTCCTGGTGCTCCCAGGAATCGCGGCGAAACGCATTCTGTGTGTAGTAATCGGGACCAGCCATGCCATCGCCTGCAGCCTCGATGTCGCGCCAGTTCTGTAGCGACATCATCGGGTAGAAGTTCAAGTAGATGGGCACATCAACGCCCAATGCGCGGTACGTTCTGGCGGCCCAGCGCCCAATCTCACTACTGTACCAGTAGACAAAGCGGCGATAGTCCAGATAGGGATTCAGGTAGCGCCGACGCAGGATGGCGGGGCTGGTAACGGCCCGACACTGCTCAAAATCGGTATAGTTGCTCTCCCAGCAAGCATTGAGGGCCTGAATGTCGCCCTGATAGCGGTCCTGCAGGAAGCGCTGGAAGGGCCCGGGCGTGTTTTCCAGGCCGAGCTGGTTAGCATAGAAACGCGGCCATGGCTCGGGTTCGTTGTCCGCCTGGAAGAGGACAATGGGGCCGCCATTGGAGGCCAGATAGGGTTTGATGACGGCTACCACAGCGGCCATGTAGGCCTCGGCGGCGGCCAGGAACTCTGGATGAAGACGGTGCAGATGTGCCACCCGGTCCGGGACACCCTGATTAACCCATTCAGCGTAGATATAGGGTCCTGGGCGCAGCAGCACCCAGAATCCCCTGTCTTTCGCTAGCTCAAGAAAGCGGATCAGGTTACGGCGCGGATCTGTTTCGCCAGTGAAGTCGAGCTTTCCGGGGGCCACTTCGTGAAAATCCCAGCAGACATAGGTACTGACGATATCCAGGCCCATTTCACTAGCCCGGTCCAGTACGCGCGACCATACCCCAGCATCCAGGCGCCAATAGTGGATTTCGCCACTGATCAGGTTACGCGATTCGGCGCCGACGCGAATTCGGCGCTGGGAGATCTCTACTTTGGGCATGATGACCCTTATTCAATGTTGAGCAGTTGTTTGGCCAGGCGCGTGGCGCTGCTGGCATCGGGGCTATAGCCGTCAGCACCGATTTCATCGGCATAGGTCTGGGTCACCGGGGCGCCGCCAACCATCACCTTGACCTGGCCCCGGACACCAGCCGCTTCCAGGGCATCAATAACAGCCTTCATAGCTGGCATGGTCGTCGTAAGCAGAGCTGATAGGCCGATAATCTGCACACCTTCCTGGGCTGCGGCAACATAGTGATCGGGCGAAACATTCACCCCGAGATCGCGGACCTCGAAGCCCGCGCCTTCCAGCATGAGCGCAACCAGATTCTTGCCGATGTCATGAAGATCACCTTGAACGGTACCGACAGCCACCGTCCCCAGTGGCTCAACACCACCTTCAACCAGCAATGGCCGCAGAATATCGATGCCCGCTTGCATAGCCCGGGCTGCGATCAGCATCTCGGGAACGAAAAACTCGTTGCGCTCAAAGCGCAGCCCGACCTCGGTCATAGCTGGGATCATGGATTGATGAAGAATGACACCAGCATCATAGCCCTCGATCAGGGCTTTCTCGACCCCGGCGACCACGTCCTTCCGCTTGCCATAGATCACCGCATCGTTGATCTCTTCTAAGATCCCCATCGGCGTCCTTCCTCAAGTAGGATGAGATAGTTCTCAAGTGGAATGTAGTTGGCGACGGTATTGCCACTACCCAATGCATAGCGACCACCCGGCATATTCTTGTCGAGTACAGCCCGTATGTACTGGCGCAAGGCCGGCTCCGGCCAACGGACCAGGCGGTCCATGTCAATACCGCCCAGCGTTGCCACTCGGTGCCCGTATTCTGCATTGAACTGGGTAACAGGCATGATGATCTCTTCAAAAGCGTGAAACCCGTCAATTCTCACGTCGTCGATCAGATCGTCGATGATGCCCTGCTTGTACAGATTACCGTCGCTATGGATGCAGAAAATCTTGCCATGCTCGTGGGCAAGCGCCGCAAATCGCTTATGCCAGGGTAGTACAAGACGGCGCAGCGCATCAGGTGCAATCAGGGTAGATGTTTTGAAGCCCATGTCGTCGGCATGAAAAATGCCACCAACGCGTTCCATGCCGATAACGGCTTCGTAATAGGCCAGGACTTTGCGGCCCCAATGTTCGAAGACCGCATCCACCAGTTCTGGCTCATCGTACATCAGATACGATAACCCTTCGAAGCCGAGGAGATTTTCAAAGATGTGCTCAAAGTAGGTGGTGTTGACGGTCAGCATCATCCCGTCAGGGAGGTATCTGGTAGCGTACTCAACCGGGCGCGGGTCCGGCTGCAGATCGTCCCAGGGAAAGTGCTCAAAATCTTCCCAGGACGTGATCAGGCCGGAGCCCTCTTCGGTCCAATTGCGCTGGCCACTGGCGAGTGCCGCTGTGTTCTCTCCGCTACGGTAGGCCGGGCGTGGGTGATTGGGCCAGGTTGCCCACACCGGCGCATGATCAAAGCCCAGACGGTAATATAGATTGACGACCTGCTTGAAATACGGCTCGGGCGGCGTGAATTCAAAACCCTGCCCCCATTCGAACCAATCTTCACCAAGGTATCGCTCGGTGAGCGCCTGCATGATCTCACCGTCCATGCTCAACTCGATGAAATGGACCCGTTCGGGCTGCCGAGTGCCTTTTAACACGGCCAGGAGGGCTTCAAAATCAGGTTGTGGATGCGGGAGCACAGGATCGAACATCGAGGCTGGCGACTCTCCAGAAGGGTTGATAGCACGTATCCCGATTATAGAATGTTGGTGCGTCCATGATGCAACATTATTCCTGTGTTGTTCAACGTTATTACGGACCGGGAGATGTCACGAGGATGAACTGATATTATTATGTAGAGAATTGGGATTGCTTACGGATGGTCCGGTAGCTAGCAATGAATACAGCAAGAAAACACCGCCTTGTGCTGATGCCCTCAGGCCGGCAGGGAGATGTGGCTGAGGGGGCGAATCTGCTGGCCGCAGCCCGGCAGCTCGGCGTAGAGTTGGAGGCGATCTGTGGCGGGCGCGGTGTGTGTGGCAAGTGCCAGGTCGAGCGTGTGAGCGGGGAGTTTCCCCGGAACAGTATCACCGTCACTACCGAGGCGCTATCACCACCATCAGAGGCCGAACAGGCATATGCGAAATCTCACGGACTAGATCTCACCGAGCGTCGTCTGGCCTGTATGGCCACGGTGCAGGGCGACCTGGTGATTGACGTGCCCGCGGCAAGTTTGGCGCGTAAGCAGATTATCCATAAGGCGACGACAGAGCGCATCATTGACGTAATGCCAGCGATGAAGCTCTACTACGTTGATGTTCCCGCCCCGACACCCGGCGGCCCCGGCGATTGGGAGCGTCTGCAGGCGGCGCTGGCCGCGCAACACGGGTTGAGCGAGCTTCGGATCGACATTGCGGCCTTGCGCTCATTGCAGCCACTCCTACGCCAGGCTGGTGGGAAGGTGACGGTTACTGTCTGGCAGGATTCAGAACTGGTTCGCGTTGCGGCGGGGTACGCTGAAGGGGTCTATGGTCTGGCAATCGATGTGGGATCGACAACTGTCGTCGTGCATCTCTGTGATTTGCGGACAGGCATGGTTCTGGCCACTGAAACCGCGATGAATCCTCAGATCAGGCATGGCGAGGACCTGATTAGCCGCATCGCCTATGCCATGAACGCCACTCAAGGCACCCAGCAATTGCACCGGCTGGTAATCCACACGTTGAATACGCTGGCCACTCAGGCGGCCCTTGCTGCCGGCATTGGGGCGTATGAGATCACTGATGTGGTGCTCGTCGGTAACACCGTGATGCACCATCTTCTGTTGGGGATTGATCCCACTGAATTGGGGCATCTACCCTTTACCCTGGCGACCGGCGAGCCTGTCGACCTCAAAGCGCGTGATCTGGGGCTGCAAGCTCTGAACCCTGGCGCAATGGCGCACATGTTACCCTGCATCGCCGGCTATGTCGGCGCGGACAATGTGGCAACGCTGCTGGCCGAGTATAACCACATCGGGATGGAGGTCACACTGGTAGTCGATGTTGGGACCAATGCCGAAATCCTGTTGGGTACCCATGAGCGTCTGTTATCAGCTTCCAGCCCGACAGGCCCGGCATTTGAAGGTGCCCAGATCTTGCACGGGCAGCGCGCGGTTGTGGGCGCGATTGAACGCGTACGTATCCGCGCAGACGGCACGGTCCGCTATCGCGTCATCGGTGATGATCGCTGGAGTGATGCCTTGCAATCCGGTGAATCATTACGTCCCAGCGGAATCTGTGGTTCGGGGATTATTGAAATCGCGGCTGAGCTTTACCGTACCGGCATGATCGATGCGAGTGGACGCCTGGTGACCGACCATCCGGCCGTTGGGCGACGTGGTGATGAACCTGCCTTCGTGCTCGCGCCACAGACGGAGACCGCTACCGGCCATGATATTGTGGTGACTCAGGGCGACATCCGCGCAGTGCAGCTTGCTAAGGCAGCCCTCTATGCCGGTGTGCGGCTGCTGATGGATCATCTAGGTGTTGCGCACGTTGACTATATTCGGCTGGCTGGCGCTTTTGGCAGCTACATTGACCCCCGCTATGCTCTGGCGATCGGTCTCTTGCCTGCCTGTGCGCCTGAAAACATCGTCGCGGTGGGCAATGCGGCTGGTGATGGTGCTCGCATGGCGCTGCTCAGTACGGATCAGCGGCGCAAGGCCCAGCAACTCGCTACCTGGGTTGAATATGTGGAGACGGCCGCTGTGCCGGCCTTTCAAGATTGTTTTGTTGAGGCGTTGGCGTTTCCCTGTGAAACAAATCTTGTTGAGGAGTGAAGCTATATGCAGCTTATTGACTTGTTGCTGGGCGATGGACCCGTGATCGCCGACGGTGGAATGGGATCCATGTTGCTGGCCCAGGGTCTCGCTCAGGGGGCAGCACCAGAAGTATGGAATATCGAGCGCCCTGAGGTGGTGATAGGTGTTCATCGGGACTATATCAACGCCGGTGCCCAGATCATTTTGACCAACAGCTTTGGTGGAAATGCCCAGCGTTTGGGTTTAGCCGGATTGTCAAGCCGTGCCAGTGACTTGAACGAATCCGCCGCCCGCCTGGGCCGTCAGGCGGCGGACGACGCTGCGCATCCGGTTGTGGTCGCAGGCTCGATGGGGCCGCTGGGTGTCTTGTTAGAACCTTATGGAGAGATCGAGAGGCCGCACGCCATCAGCCTATTCACTGACCAGGCCCTGTCTCTTATACACATCT
>JAADYW010000115.1 GCA_010092845.1 Chloroflexota bacterium | reverse complement strand
GTGGAGTGCCTATGGCACAACAGGCCAGCGGTGCACTGCCTGCAGCCGCTTGATTGTTCAGAAGGGGATCAAGCCCAAACTGGTTGAGGCTCTCGTCGAGAAGGCCAAGCAGATCAAGCTGGGCAATGGCCTGGAACCCGATGTCACCATGGGCCCGCTGGTCAACCAGAAGGCGATGGACAAAGTTAGCGGTTACGTGGATGTTGCCCGCGGTGAGGGCGTCAAGATCCCTGTCGGGGGTAATCGGGCTGACCTTGGCAAAGGCTTCTTCTTTGAACCAACGCTATTTGATGGCGTTAAGCCGGGCATGCGTGTCGAGCAGGAAGAGATCTTTGGCCCGGTGCTCTCGATGATTGAGGTCGAAAGCCTGGACGAAGCCATCGAGGTCAACAATGGCGTGGCTTACGGCCTGTCAAGTAGCATCTTCACCGAGAATGTGAACGCGGCCTTCCGCGCGATTCGGGACCTGACGACAGGCATTGTCTACATCAATCATGGCACCACTGGCGCCGAGATCCACTTCCCCTTTGGTGGGACCCGCGGTACCGGCAACGGGATGCGCGAGGCCGGACAGGCTGCGCTTGACTCGTATACCGAGTGGAAATCGGTTTATGTGGACTATAGTGGTCGCCTGCAGCGTGCGCAGATCGATAACGAGGAGCTGCTTGGCTCGCTGTAGTTCCGAACGGTAGCGCAGGTTCGGAGGGCCTGGGTCCGAGATGCCCCTTTCTCTGGCAACGCGTCGGGTGTCAGATTGGCACCCGACGGATTTTGTGAAATCTGGCAAGAGTGTGATAAATTCAATAACGATGCAAATAATTATGGCGTAGGAAAACTAGCGGTGACCGCTGGACCTGATACAATCGAGACGGCTGATGGGTAATCCACTGTATTGGGACTCTACATATGAAATCGTGTTGAACCTCATGCATGACTACCCGGAGGTCGATCCAACCACGGTTGGCACTCGCCAGCTGCTGCAAATGGTCCTAGCATTGCCTAATTTCGCTGACGAAGCTGTTCTCGCTCATGAGGACTTACTGGCTGAAATCCTAAGGGTTTGGTACGAGGAGACTGTTTTTTATGACCAATCCAAATGATCCCTTCGATCTCCGCGAATTGCATAATGCCGACATCCCCTTACCGGAAGGGTTGGAAAGCAATATTGCGGCCACATCCCTGAGTCGCATCTACAATTGGAGCCGTAGCCGGTCTACCTGGCCATTGCTCTTTGGGCTGGCCTGCTGTGCGATTGAAATGATCGCGACGGCGTCGGCGCGCTATGATATGTCGCGCTTCGGTATGGAAGTGATGCGCGCTAGCCCGCGCCAGGCCGATCTACTGATTGTCTCAGGAACAGTTACCAAGAAGATGGTGGTGCCGATTGTGCGCATCTATAACCAGATGCCCGAGCCCAAGTACGTGATTGCCATGGGCGCGTGTGCTTCTGGCGGCGGGCCCTTCAAAGAGGGCTACAATGTGGTCAGCGGTATCGACAAGTACATCCCTGTTGATGTCTATGTCCCCGGCTGCCCGCCAACCCCGCAAGCGTTGATGCACGGGTTCCTGACGCTGCATAAGAAGATGGAAGGCCAACAGCTCTTCCAGCGCAACAGTACCCCGTGGTATAGCCGTGGTCCTGCCGATGAAGTCCCACTACCTGTTTTGGGGCCGGATATTGTTGACCCGCGCCAGGCTGAGATCCTGCGGCATCAGGCTGAGGACGCTGCGAGCCAGCCCGAACCCTCAGTTGAAGCCGGTGACTAAATCACTTAGGAGAAATTCATGACTGACCAACCGAAGGAAATCATCGCCAATCCCACCCAGGAAGCGTTGGAATCGCTAAGCCACTTTGGCGACGCTGTTCAGGTCGATGATCGTACCAATTACGAGGGCCTGGTAGTTGATCGGGACTCACTGGTGGATGTCGCCCTGGCGGTTCGTGATGAGCTGGGCTATGACTATCTTGCCAGCGCCACGGCGGTCGACTATTACGATTATGGTGACTACCTGGAAATGGTCTATCACTGCTACCGCTCTGGCGGTGGGGATCCGCTTGTCCTGAAGGCGCGTACTCCCCGCGATGTTTCGACGATCCCGAGCGTGGTGAGTATCTGGCCAGGGGCCGATTTCCAGGAACGTGAAGCCTACGACTTGATGGGCATTCACTTCCCCGGCCATCCCAATTTGAAGCGCATCCTCCTCTGGGAGGGCTTCGAAGGCCATCCGCTCCGCAAGGACTGGCTTGAGGCTTACTATGAGGAAGAGCATAAGCCGTTCTCGTCACGGTGGCCTGGTGGCGATGTTTGGCGGTCTGAGGAGCACAATCCCTTTGGCCGTAATGTGAAGTATCCTGAAGGTTTCACACTCGATCAGGTCCATGATGTCTCAGAAGAGGACCACTATGAGGGGTTGAATCTGGATGTTGATATTCAGGGTGGGATTCACACAGATCGCTTGGTGGTCAATCTGGGCCCCCATCACCCGAGCACACATGGTGTCTTCCGCATGGTGGCTACGCTGAATGGTGAGACGGTTGAGACCCTGGAACCCGTGATGGGCTATCTCCACCGCAATCATGAGCAAATCGGCGAGCGTAATGCCTGGGCGATGAACATGCCGTTTACGGACCGCCTGGATTATATCTCTAGCATGGGAAACAATCATGGCTATGCCCTTGCCGTCGAACAGTTGATGGCTAAGAACAATGTTAAGGGCTTCAGCCAGCCAACTGAGCGCGCCGAGCTGTTGCGCGTCCTCATGGTTGAGTTGACCCGCTTCTTGAACCATGTTTGGGCTGTCGGCTTTCTGCTCAACGATCTGGGGGCGTTCTTCACACCAGCGCTATACGCCATCTGGGAGCGCGAGCTGATCCTGGATTTCTTCGAGGCCACGGCTGGTAGCCGCATGATGTGCAACTATATGCGTTTCGGCGGGGTGTATAAGGACATTCCCGAGCGTATTCAGGCCCAGGCGGCCTATGAGAATGACATCATCCGCAACTTTGAGACTATGTCATTCCTCCGCGAATTAATCTTCGAGCGGCTGCCTCGCTTTGTCGATGAGTTTGACCGGCTGCTAACTCAGAATGAGATCATCATCTCCCGTACCCAGGGCGTGGGAATTCTCCCGCCGGAGATGGCAATTGCGTACAGCGCAGCTGGGCCCATTCTGCGCGCCAGCGGCGTTCCCTATGACGTGCGGCGAGCCCAACCCTATAGCCTCTATCCGGAACTGGATTTTGATATCCCGGTGGGCAAGAATGGTGATGTTTACGACCGCTATCTGGTACGTATGGAAGAGGCGCGCCAGAGCGTTCGTATCCTCCAGCAGATCTATCCGCGCCTGCAGGAAACGGCGGGGATGTCGGTCTTCGGTTTGGACAGCTATTCGCCGCGTATTCCTGATGGTGGTGAGTCCTACGGGCGTGTCGAAAATCCTAAGGGCGAGCTGGGATACTATATCGTGGGCCGGCCGGGCAAGGAATTTGACCAGAATCCGTGGCGATATCATGTGCGTTCGCCAAGTTTCATCAATCTCACGGCGATGGAGGAGATGTCTAAGGGCCACAAGGTCGCTGATCTGGTTGTGATTCTGGGCAGTATCGATATTGTATTGGGTGAAGTAGACCGCTAGCAGAGAATCCTCCCGGGTGCAGCCGGCGGTGGCCGGTTGTGTTCGTGGGGTGGGCTTGAAAGAGTTGAGGAGCAATTATGTACGGAATAGGAATTCTGAAAGGTCTGGGCGTCACGTTAAGGCGCTTTGTTGAAACTTATACCGCGGACTTGGAATGGTGGGGCACCAAACGTACACCCGAGACCTTCGCTATTCGGCAGGGGCCGCAATCCAAGGGGCTGAATACGGTTGAGTACCCGGACGAGAAAACCGCTGTCCCGGAGCGGTTTCGGTTTATTCCCTTTCTAGTAGTCAATAACTTTGATGAGCCGTATGCGCCGGGGCACGACTGGTGTACCTCCTGTGGTATTTGTGCCAAGGTCTGCCCCCCACAGTGTATCTGGATTGTGCGTGGCAAAGATCCCAACACGGGCCGCCCCAAGCCAGAGCCAGAAGCGTTCTATATCGACATTGATATTTGCATGAACTGCGGCTATTGCTCAGAATATTGCCCCTTTGATGCCATCAAGATGGATCATGACTATGAGCTGGCATCATTCGACCGGACCACGAATCACATCTATGACAAAAAGAAGCTGTCCAAGGAAGTGCGCTATTGGCAGACAATCGCACCCACGACGGCTCTCGAGGAAGCGATCATGCGCGGTCAGTGGGAACACAAGGATACGCTCAAGGTCGCCAAGAAGGCCGGCATCCCGATGACGGAGCCAGTATGGGAGAATCGTGGCGCAGCGCAGCATAATCCTGAGATTGTCAAAGCCACGCAACAGGCGGCAGCAGCCGACGCCGCGCCGGCCCCGGCGGCTGCTCCAGGTGCCGCCGCACCAGCCCCCCAGAAGATCTCGATCGATGTCGAGAGTGCATCGGTTGACCAGTTGGCGAATTGGAGTGCCGATGAAAGCCTGCCCCTGGAAGCACGGGCTGCTGCCGGGGTCAAGCTCGACGGGATGATCCGGGACAAGGAGTTCAAGCCGACGTCGACGCATCGCAAAGCGGTCTCAGCAGTGAAGAAGGCGGCCAAAGCCGAGGACAAGACCATCGAAGAGCTGGCCAGCGGTTTTTCACTTGGTGAAGTGACGACGACACCGGCGGCTCCCGCGGCCGTGTCAGCGGCGCCAGCGTCTGCACAACAGCCTGCAGCTCCTGCGCCGGCTGCTGGTGCGGTGATTGATGTCGAGGGTGCCGAACCAGCTCAACTTGCCGAGTGGTCAGCGGATGAGAGCCTGCCCCTTGAAGCGCGTGCCGCTGCCGCGGTTAAGCTTGACGGCATGATACGCGAAAAGACCTACAAGCCCTCTTCTACGGACCGCAAAGCGCTCTCAGCGGCGAAGAAAGCGGCGAAGGAAGCCGACACCAGCATCGAGGATGCTGCTCAAGGCTTCACGCCGGGTGGGGCGGTTGCGGCCGCGCCAGCCCAACCAGCGGCAGCCCCTGCTGCGCCGCCTCCCGCCGCACCTGCCGAAGCGGCGCCTCCGGCGGAAGGGGGTGGCGATCTTCAGACCGAGATTGAGGCCGCGCGTGAGCTTGAACGTAAGGGTAAGGCTAAGGAAATCAAGCTCAGCAGTGCCGATCGCAAGCGGATTGCGGAGGCCAAGAAGGCCGCCAAGGAAGCCGGAATCGATTGGTAACCGGTCACCCGGTCCTTTCATTCGTGTAGCCATTGATAACGAGGGCGTGGGCCACCGCGTCCTCGTTTGCGTATTGGGATAGTGAGCGAGTCTGATTGCCATGAGCAGTAGTTATCACGACCATCAAGCTAGCGCAGCCGAGAACGCAAGTGCCGTTCCGTGTGCTGTTATCACAGTGAGTGATACCCGCACAGTAGAATCGGACACCAGTGGCCAGATCATCCAGCAGATGCTCCGCGATGCCGGGCATACAATCACTGCCTATCACATCGTCAAAGACGATCCGCACCAGATTGGGCTGCTACTGGATTCACTCTCGCGGGATAGTGGACCTGCGCGTGTTATCCTGATCAACGGGGGGACTGGTATCTCGCCCCGGGACCGCACCTATGACGTTGTAAGTCGCCGCCTACAGAAGACACTGCCCGGTTTCGGCGAGTTGTTTCGAATGCTGAGCTTCGAGGAGATTGGCGCGGCGGCAATGCTGTCGCGTGCGGTGGCAGGCGTCTATCGCAATCGCGTCATCCTATCGATGCCAGGCAGCACCAACGCCGTTAAACTGGCGATGCAGCGGTTGATCTTGCCGCAAATCCAGCACCTGGCCTGGGAGGTAACGCGCGATTGAAAGAGCTGTCGATGGTGTTGCCTTCTTCCGGGAAGACGCGGATTATCAGTTCCTGCCTGCGATTATAATAATATTTATTATAGTATTTGACAATTTCGCGCTCTGCATGATAGCATGGTACGATAAAACAAATACACGCTGGAAGAATTGTCAGGTGCTGGAGTATGATCCAAGAGACTCGTGGTCACATTCTCGAAATCCTCAAGGTAAATGGTGAATCAACAGTCGATGAGATTGTTGAAGCTTTGCATCGTCGTACCGAGAAACGGGTTACCGCCGCAACAGTCCGCCATCATCTCGATGTGCTGCGTATGGATGGCTTGGTTGAAGCCCCGGCTGTCCGCCGGCGCGACCGCCCTGGCCGTCCCCAGTACGTGTATCATCTGACGGACAAAGCGCTGGATCTATTTCCGACAAATTACGCTGGCCTGGCCCATTCCCTGCTCGACCAGATGCACCAACACCTGTCCCCGCAGGATGTGAATGTGATCATCGAGGGCGCTGCCCAACAGATGGCATCCAGCGCGCATATCCCCAATGTTGCAATGGAGGAACGTCTGCAGTACGTAGTTGACTATCTGACAGAGCAGGGCTATCAAGCCCATTGGGAAGCCGCCGAGGATCGTGAGGGGTTCGTTCTCCGGACCAGCAATTGCCCCTATGAAAAGCTGGTGGGGTCTCATCAAGGGGTCTGCGATCTGGACATGCACCTTGTGGCAAATCTCCTGGGGGTGGTGCCCCGTCGTATTGGCCGGATTGCCGAAGGGGGCAAAAGCTGTGACTATTTTGTGCCGCAAGTGACCGAAGCGGTTTCGTCCCTTGAGGAAATATAATTATTTCAACCGCTGTTTGTATTATATTGACGATACAGGTGTTTAACGCTAAACTGATGCTCGTAAGCCGCCTAGACGCAACTGAGTGTATTGAAATTGGGAGACTGCAATGGCTGAACTACAAAATGAAGTTATGAACAATGAAGTTGCAGCCGGTGAAGCTGCTCTAACTGTTACACCATTGGCATTGACGAAGATCAAAGAGCTATTGGAGCAGCGTGGCCTCTCGGATCATGCTCTGCGGGTGTTCGTTGCTGGCGGCGGATGTTCCGGCCTGCAATATGGCATGGCCTTTGAAGCCAACATCCAGGATACGGACACGCTCATTCGGGTTGATGATGTCCGGCTTGTCATTGATCCCACCAGTTTGATGTATGTGCAGGGTGCCCATATTGATTTCATTGACGCCCTGGTTGGTGGTGGGTTCCGCATTGACAATCCGAATGCGGTTTCGACATGTGGCTGTGGGACATCCTTCCGCACCAAGGACCATGAGGCCGGCGGGCACGAAGACGGCTGCAGTAGCTGTAGCTAGCGTTTCGTCGACAACAATTCTAGACATATTTTCGAGCCCTGGCCATAGTGCCAGGGTTTTGTTAATGGTCTGTTTTGTGGCATGCTTGGCCTATTGGCATGAATGATACGGTGTTTCTCGTGGGTAAGGATTGGGCTCTTGGCTTCACGTAAACGTACTCCTGCTCAGGACCGACCGGACTTGACCCCAACGCTGTGGACGCTGGCGGCAATCGCTGTGATGGCTGCTGGAATCTACCACCTGTTTTATGATGAGACAGCTATCGCGGGGCGCAGCGCACTATTGATTGCGGCTATTGTTGTGCCCGGGCTCCTGCTATTTTTCTGGCAGGAGTGGTCCTGGCGTCGTGTTCTGGCGGCGTCGCAAGATCCCATTTTGGTGGCGCTGAGTGGTGCGGCGGCATTGGCGGTATGGCCAATTGCCTGGTGGTTGATGTCGCTTTTGGACGAGGAAGTGCTCTTCGAGATGCTTGGCGCGTATGCAGCGCCGTCCATCTACCGCCCCATCAACTGGGAGGAGATCTGGACGCCCTTGGTTCTCACAGATGTCGTGCTGGTTCCGCTGGCTTTGATGCCGGTGCTCTGGGGTGGACTATGCGGGCAGCTCAAGGGCCTGAAGCGCTGGCAAGCGCTCATGATTGTCGCGGCCGTGTTTGGCGTGCTGGGAATGGTCCTGTATGGACAGGGCATCGTTGGCTTCTTTGGCTACGGTCTTTGTGGACTGATTGGTGCCTTTGTTACCCTGCAAACGCGCACGGCGTGGTCAGGGTTCGCGGTCCACGCCACATTTATGTACGCCAATCTGAATTTTCTCGATAATCTGCTGCGGGAGATGGTTGTTCGCCCTGAATCAGGCGGGATCGAGGCTGAACCTTATTTCGGAACAAAGTGGTTATCGCTGGTACTGGTTGCGAGCCTAATCGTGGTCGTGTTGATGCAGATCATCCGGTTTCGCTCGGAGGAACCAGAATCAAAGGCGCAAAGCCGACCGCACGCCAATTTGCAGGGTTGGGGCGCAGTTGCGGTCATGTTCCTGGTTTGCTGCTTTGTGGTTGTGGATGAGATCCAGCGCCGGGCTTAGCCTGTCCTGCACCCAGCCTATAAACGTCGAAATACACTAATCAGCAGGCCCAGCATCCCTAGGGCGAACAGGCCCAGCACTGGAATCGCTGGTGCCAGGGCGCTATCCTGGCTGCTGGAGTCGCTGGGTGGCGCCTGAAGCTCTGCAATCGGAATAGGGGTATTGGTGAACGGCGGAAACGTGAACGTCGGGAGCCGTTCCCCCGGGGCCAGTGTCCGCTGGGGGGCGCTGTCTGGAGTCACGGTGAACAAGCCCTGTGGCTGTCTCTTATACACATCT
>JAADYW010000114.1 GCA_010092845.1 Chloroflexota bacterium | reverse complement strand
GCGTCACATTTACATCATCCATTCGAGACGAGACATCGATTTCGTTTTGCGTCTTGCCCATGACCTGCGGGATTCAGGAGCAGATGTATGGCTGGATGGGCGGCGCTTCAGTGGCTGGGAAGAATGGACAAGGGCTGTACTCCAGGGAATCCGCCAGGCGGATTTAGTGCTCGTTTGCCTATCAGGCCATGCGGTTGATAGTGAACGCTTCAGGCGACAGATCTCGCTCGCAAATCAAGAACAGAAGCGTATGCTAACCCTGCTGGTCGAAAGCACCTTCGATCAGGTTGAGAATTACAGCGAAACACAACTTCTTATTGAACCACCGCTGATCGATTTTCGCGGCCAGTACCTCTCTGCCTTCGCAACACTTCGACGTATGCTTGCAAAACATGTGGATGGGGCCGTTAGTCCCTTCATGGGAATGGGGCCATTCCAGCAACTCGATGCAGATCTCTTCTTCGGACGTGACGAAGCCTTGAGTGAGTTCATCGCCGCGCTCAACGCAGGCCAACGCTTCTTTGTGCTTTCTGGTCCTGCAGGCGGTGGAAAGACATCATTCATCCAAGCCGGGTTGATTCCTGCGCTTCAAAAAAATGCGCTGCCGGAATCACGGCACTGGATCGTAGCTCAACTAAGCCTGGGTGATGATCCGATTCAAGCCCTTGCCAGACGCCTCCTACCGCTGCTCGGCAAATCTCCTGGACCAAGGTCGAGTCGCCCCTTCCGTAGCGATCCAACTGCCGTGCTCCGCTTCAGCGAACGTTTGCTACAGGATGCGCCAGAGAATTGTCGCCTCGTCCTGGCCATCGATCAGTTCGAAAGCGGATTGTACAATCTGGAGCCGGATACACGCCGCCATTTTCTGACGTTGCTACGCTATGCAGTTAGCCCCGTAGAGGACAGCCAAGTTGTCGTAGTCCTTGCAAGCCGGGAGGAACACATTGCCGAGCTCAGGCAATTTGCTGAATGGCCGGAACTGCTTCAGACTGGAACAGAGATCCATATTCCTTACCTCCAAGACAGCGAGCTTCAGCGAAGCATCGAGCTACAGGCTGAGGCAGGCGGAATTTCTCTGGAGAACGGATTGCTGACGCAACTCCTAGCTGATGTTAATGAAGGCCCCTTCCGGCTGGGATTGCTTCAGTGCGTTCTATATGAGTTGCGTCAACGTGGAGGCGGGTCGCTTTTGACTCTGGACACGTACCAAGCGATCGAAGAGCCCAAGGATGTTCTGATACGGCAGATCTCCGCGTTCTTTGAGGCATTTGGCCCTCGGGAATGGTACTGGTTTAGTGGGCTGATGCAGCATCTGGTCCAGCAGGCTCTGCCCGACTCCAGGGCCACGCTGCGATTTCAGGTTAGCGACCTTCCCCCAGAAGCTAACACGGTTTTGGACGTTCTCAGACGCAATCGAACAAATCTTATGCGCGTCAGCCATGATATTCCCATCACTTCCACGGCGAATATGTCTGTCCAACTCACTGCTGAGATTGTTGCGAGATCATGGGAACGCTTCATGTCCCAACTGCCAGGCCAGGCTAGTCATGTATTCGGTACCCAGTCGCTAGATGCCGCTGTTACCGTAGCACCATTCTCAGAGAGTGCTTCCTCTGATGACTGGGACGAGCAGGAAGAGTTGTTTGCTACAGACGAGCGCAACACAACCTTGTCGTGGAATGAAGCACTTGACCGAAAAGTACTTCGTCGGGCAGCCAGAAATACCAGCGTCGCAGCCACATCCGACCGCGTGGATGATCAAGTGCAGGCCTTCACCGAGGCTGCAGAGACCGACAGCTCGATGCAAAGCCCAGACGAAGTGTTCTCCGATATTGTTTTTCTGGAGCAGTTCAGCAAGAGCGGCGCTCGATGGATAGCAACCCTCTATCTTGTCGCCATCATCTTTGCTGAGTCAATCACAATGCTCGTGGATCCGTTTTTTGGTTTGATTCTGCAGAGCATCCTGTTGATTACTATGTATGTCCACGCCGCCCCTATCTGGCAGACTCCCTTGCGTCGCTTTATCCTTGGGCTTGCCATGGTACCTCTTATCCGTCTGATAAGTCTATCCGTACCCGTCAGTGCGCTCCCGCAGATCTATTGGTATCCTCTTACCGGTGTCCTTCTGCTTTTTGCGTTTCTTCTGGCCATGCGTGGCATGCAGCTTAGGCCAGCTGCGATACTGTTTCGATTTCCGATCAGAATTCTACCCGTTCAGTTACTAATTGGTGTCTTGGGCCTGGGCCTGGGCTACATCGAGTACGCAATTCTACAACCTGAGCTCATTGTTGATTTGAGGGAATGGCGCGAAGTAATCGTTATTGGGGCGATCGTCGCCTTGAGTACGGGCATCGTTGAGGAGCTCATATTCAGGGGCCTACTACTCAGTACGGCAGTAGGTTTGTTCGGCAAAGCGGGCATTATCTACCAGGCACTTGTATTTGCCACACTCCACCTGGGCTATGAGTCAGTAGTGGTTTGTTTGGTTGCCTTTGCGATTGGAATGGTTTTTGGCTGGATAGTCGAGAGTACGCGGAGTCTGGTGGGTGTTGCGCTTGCTCATGGCCTTGCAACTGCCGTAGCAATTGTGATAATGCCATATATGAATGCAACCAGGTCTGGGCCAGAAATACTCTTTGAGCTACTAGGATGAAATCTTTGTGGAGGCGCTATGCGAGTTGGATTGATTGTCTATGGCATCGACAGACCACTAACTGGCATTGGGCGCTACACCGTTGAGCTCGTACAATCTCTAGCGACATGGCATGACGAAAGCGTGGAGTTCCTGCTGCTAACGGCTGGGGGCGCGGGTCCTCTGGCTGAGACTGGTCTCAAGCAGATTCGCCTTCCTGGCTGTCGCTTGTTGCCAGCTCTGATGACCCTGGGATCCAGCATGATCCCGCTGTTGGCACGCCGCCACCGGCTGGATATCGTCCATGACACCACGGGCGCCAGCCCATTGTTATTTGGCGCAGGGTCTGCAGGAACGATAGCAACTGTTCATGATGTTATTCCCCTAAGTATGCCAGGTTTTAACACACACCTAGACACACTGATCTACCGCCGGTGGTTGCCCCGGGTTCTACCACGTTTGGACGCCGTCATTACAGTGAGCGAGGCATCCAAGAATGATATCGCGCAGCATCTACGCGTGCCACCACGACGGATTCACAATGCTTCAGAAGGTGTCACCAATATCTATCGCCCTGCCGACGCGAGTCACCTGGAGCAGGTCCGCGCGCATTATGAGCTCCCTCAGCGCTATATTCTCTACGTTGGTTCTATTGAAGCACGCAAAAACCTGTCGCGCGTTCTCGAAGCGTTTGCCAGCTTAAAGCAGAGTGGGGTGAGTCACGACCTGGTAATTGTTGGCCCGCAGAAATGGAAATACGGTGCAATTCTTGAAACGCTGCAGCGACTGAAGCTGGAGAACTCTGTGCTATTCACTGGCTATGTGCCCGAGACTGACCTCCCTATCATCTATAGCGGTGCTGATGTCTTCGTATTCCCCTCATTGTACGAAGGTTTTGGGCTGCCCGTTCTGGAAGCGATGGCATGTGGCACAGCCGTGGTTACTTCCAACACGTCTTCTCTGCCAGAAGTGATTGGTGATGCGGGCTTGCAGGTCGATCCGTATAGCGTAGACGAAATAGCGAGTGCTATCCTCAGACTCCTAGGAGACGCGGCATTGCGTCACCGTTTGCAACAAAAAGCCATAGAACGTGCCGCCGGTTTCACATGGGAACGCACCGCAGAAACGACAATCGACATCTACCGTCAAGTAATGCACCAACCGCCTTCAGCCAGCCGGTAGTCCTAGAAGTATCAAAGCTGAAGCCGGCCTATCGAGCCGCTAAATATCTGCAAACTGTAGTTAGGTCGCTCGAGGCTATTTCCGGCAGCTAGAGTCCGCAAGCGTTTACGGATCCAAGTCGATAATTCTCTCTCCAGAGTTCTAGTTAGGCAGCGTCTTTTTGAGAAACAGCGTATTATGATGGTTCAAACCCCTATATCACGTGCGGCCCCAGCTTGAGCCGAGTGGCAACAACTTTTAAGAAAAATGAGCAAGTTTCTGAACTGTGTAAAGATTGCTTCGCGTAATGAGTCTAATAATACAAAGTCTGATATGCTAAGGATTGTTCGCTTAGTGAAGCTATTTCCTGGCTGACAGCCACGTCTATAAAAGTTGGTTTATGCGAGATTTAGTTTTCTTAGACTGAGGCGTGGGTCCCCAAGGTTTGTGGTAGGAATTGGTGTCCATATACTTGGTTTCCGGAGGTCAGGTCTCTACCAAGTTCTCACAAACGAACTCTCGAACATTGAATCTGGGATTTAGTGTGCCTCCTCAAGTTCCGAACTCACAAGTCACGTAGCATCTAGTGTGCTCTGCCTAGATTTGAGAGATCGACAGCCCGTTTAAATAAGGGGGTTCAGAAGAATACGTGTTCATTCACCCGACCGCGGAAGTCGAAGCTGGAGCCGAAATTGGGCCAGAGACCAGGATCTGGCATCTGTGCCAGATCCGTCGTGGCGCGACGATCGGCAGCCATTGCGTCATCGGACGTGGTGTCTTCGTGGATGTTGATGTTGAGATCGGTGACAACGTCAAGATTCAGAACTACGTCTCGGTATTCCATGGTGTGACAATCGCCAATGGCGTGTTTGTCGGCCCTCATGTCTGCTTCACCAACGACCTTTTGCCCCGAGCGGTCAATCCAGATATGGGCCTCAAAGCAGCCGACGATTGGACTCTAACCCGAACCTACGTTAATGACGGTGCGTCAATCGGTGCGAATGCGACGATCGTCTGTGGCGTCACGGTTGGGCGCTGGGCGATGATCGGCGCAGGAAGCGTCGTCACCAAGGATGTGCCGGATTTTGGCCTCGTTGTTGGCAATCCGGCAAAGCTTATCGGCTATGTTTGTGCATGTGCGATGCGCCATGCAACCGAGGAGGCAGCACGGAGTTGTACGCAATGTAATTCGCGTCCAGATCAAGTGTAATCTCTATATTTCATTCCCACACATTCAGTAACTTCTAAGAGGTTGTTCATGAACATTGGCATTGCAAAGCCATTCATTGGTCAAGAAGAGAAACAGGCCGTGTTGGATGTCCTCGAAAGCGGGCAACTCGTGCAAGGTGCGAAAGTCGAAGCCTTCGAGAAAGCCTTTGCAGAGTACCACGGAGCTGCCCACGGCATCGCGACTACCAACGGCACAACAGCTTTGATGGCCAGCATGATGGCTCATGACATTGAACCGGGGGACGAAATCATCATACCCGCATTTTCATTCTTTGCGACTGCGTCTTGCATCCTGAGCGTCAAGGCCAAGCCCGTCTTCGCCGACATTGACCCAGATACCTTTTGCCTATCCCCCGAGGCTGCCGAAGCCGCGATCACGCCCAACACGGTGGCGATCATGCCAGTACACCTTTACGGTCACCCCGCCGATATGCATCGTTTTGAGGAGATTTGCGAGAACCATGGGTTATTGCTGCTAGAAGATGCAGCCCAGGCGCATGGGGCAGCGATTAATGGGCGCAAGGTTGGGACCTGGGTCACCGCGTCGTTTAGCTTCTATCCCTCCAAAAACATGACTACTGGTGAAGGGGGCATGGCGCTTACCAATAACGACGAAATCGCCAGCAAACTTCGAATGATCCGAAATCAGGGCATGAATCAGCAGTACAAGCATGAGGTTGTTGGGTATAACTTCCGTATGACCAACCTGATGGGCGCTATCGGGCTGGCACAGCTCAACCGTTTGGACGATTGGAACGACAAGCGGATCGTCAACGCCGAGCACTTTGATGCGCACTTAACCTCCGTTAAGACTCCTACCAGACGGGATGGGGTTACTCACGTCTATCATCAGTATACGGTCCGTGTGCCCGATAGCGTTGATCGGGATCGTGTCGTCCAGCACCTCAATAGCAAAGGTATCGGCGCGCGTGTCTATTACCCCAAACCTATTCACCAACAACCAATATTCCAGGAGTTGGGTTACGTAGACGCGGAATTGCCAGCTACAGATGTAGCCACCCAACAAGTTTTTAGCCTTCCAGTTCATCCGGCACTCACTGAAGAAGAGAAGAACTACATAGTTAATGAGGTGAACAACATATGTTAAAGGCAGCAGTTATTGGTGTCGGCAGCATGGGCCGGAACCATGCACGTGTTTACCGTGAGATGGAAAACGGCGTGAAGCTCGTCGCTGTTGCTGACAGTGACGAGGCTGCAACAGCACGGGTAGGTATTACCTACAACGTGGCGCACTACACAGACTATGTCAAGATGCTCGACGAACAGAAACCCGATCTTGTTTCCCTCGCCGCTCCAACCGGGTTGCACAAAGTTATTGGTACCGAATTGATCGAGCGGGGCATACATCTCCTGATCGAAAAGCCGCTGGCCAAGACTGTGGACGAGGGTCAGGCGCTGATCGATCTCGCTCGTAAAAAGGGAGTCATTCTCTCCGTTGGACACATTGAACGGTTCAATCCTGCCATCATGGAGCTCAACCGTCGTTTGAAGGAAGGGATGGCCGGTCGGATATATAAAATCCATGCTCAACGGCTTAGTCCGTATCCATCACGTATCAAGGATGCGGGCGTTGTCATTGATTTGGCATCCCATGACATTGACCTGATGCGGCATCTTATGGGTAACGATGAGATCGTCCGTCTCTATGGCGAGACTCTGCAATCCATTAACTCTGATCGTGAAGACATGTTCAATGGCCTTGCCCGTTTTCGTAGTGATGCCATCGGTGTCCTGGATGTGAATTGGGTCACGCCGACCAAGGTACGTCGCCTGGCAATTACCGGCGCGCGGGGCTTGTTCCGCTGTGATCTCCTTTCTCAAGAGCTATTCTTCTTTGAGAACGAAACCGCCCCAAGTCAGTGGGATACGCTAAGCGTGTTGCACGGGGTCAGTGAAGGTAATGTCTTAGGTATCCGTATTCGACGTCATGAGCCACTCGCCGCTGAATTGAAGGACTTCACTAACGCTGTCGCAAACGGCCAAGAGCCAACTGTCACCGGAGAAGACGGTCTGCAGACGCTACGGATCGCGTTGGATTTCGTGCAGTCTGCTAAGTCAGGCGAGCCAATCAGTCTGAAAAGAATGGCTGTAACATGAAGGTCATGACCATTGTAGGCGTTCGCCCTGAATTCGTCCAAACGAAAACAGTAAGCGAAGCGATCCGAAGACAGGGACACTCCGAAGTACTGGTCCATACCGGCCAGCATTATGATTTCAATATGTCTGAGGTATTCTTCAAAGACCTTGATCTCCCGCGGCCAAGCGTTCACCTAGAGGTAGGCAGTGGCACACATGCTGAGCAAACCGCCCAGATCATGATCCGGCTTGAGGAGACGATACTCCGCCAGAGACCGGACTGGGTCCTGGTCTATGGTGATACCAATTCGACAATTGCCGGCGCCCTGGTAGCGGCAAAATTGCAGATCCCGCTGGCACACGTTGAGGCGGGCTTGCGTAGCTTTGATCGCACGATGCCTGAGGAAATCAATCGGGTAGTAACTGATCACCTCAGCAATCTGCTGTTTGCGCCTACCCAGGTTGCAGCAGATAACCTCCGGCGCGAAGGGATCACGGAAGGTGTGCAGCTGGTTGGCGATGTTCGGGTGGACTTGATCCTAGGCCTGGTAGAAAAAGCCAAGCGGCAACAACCTGCGTTGTTTCAACAGATCAAGTTGTCAGCTGGGGAACCATTCGCCCTAACCACCATCCACCGTGCAGTCAATACGGATAACCTTAGCAATCTGCAAGATATCGTCGCGGCGCTGAATAAATTGGAAATCCCCGTTGTGCTACCCATACATCCGCGCTTGCGCAAGATGTTGGACGTTTTCAAGCTCACCTTCGAAGACAATGTACACGCTATCCCTCCAGTTGGGATCGTTGACATGGTCGCGTTGCTCGATGCCTGCCAGATCGTCATTACTGATAGTGGTGGCCTACAAAAAGAAGCCTACATGTTGCGACGTCCAACAGTCACCGTGCGCGACACCACAGAATGGACTGAGACCGTCGATTCTGGTTGGAACCGGCTCTGTCCCACCCTGCCAGATGCGATCCATGCAGCCGTAGCCGAGGCACGCCAGGCCCCACCGGCAGATCACCCGGACTTCTATGGTGCATACGGCGTAAGCGAGCGCATATGTGAAGCGCTTCAAACGTACACCGCACGCCAACCGGCACCAGTTGTGTCGTAGGGAGAGTCGGAAAGGTAATGAAAATCTCGATCATCATTCCTGCGTATAACGAGGCTGAGGGAGTTACCCAAACAGCCTCACAGTTAGCTCCCGTGCTCGAAGAACTGAGCCAGGATTACACTGTTGAAGTTATCTTTGTTGACGATGGAAGCAAAGATGACACGCAACGCCTGTTGAGGGAGCACTATGGGAACGATGCACGGGTGAACATCATACCTCATGACGTCAATCGCGGCCTAGGAGCCGCGATCCGCACCGGCTTTCAAAACACCACTGGGGATATGCTGGTCACAACTGACTTTGACGGGACATATGCCTTCAGCAACATCCCGCTGCTGGTGAAACAGTTAATGGCGGATGAAGTCGACATCGTCACGGCCTCACCCTATCATCCGGACGGTGGTGTCGAAGGCGTGCCGCGTTACCGGCTGCTATTCAGCTTCGGCGCATCGCTGTTGTACCGGCTACTGGTGAAATGGCGCATTTATACCTGGACAGCACTATTCCGCGCATATCGCCGCCGCGTGATTGAGGGCGTTTCGTTTGAAAGCGATGACTTTCTAGCTGGGACAGAACTCCTTGTTAATGCAATCCGATCAGGGTATTCGGTTTCGGAATTCCCGACAGTATTGCGGACACGTTCTTTCGGGCAATCAAGCATCAAGATCGCACGCGTAACCAAAGCACACCTCCAGTTTCAATTCCGGTTGATTTGGCTCAAATTGACCCGACGCTTTTCGCTTGCCAACTCATCGTCAAAGCATAGTTAAGTACTGTCACGTACTACTGAGAGAACATGTCATGACTGTATCGCTCTTTGTATTTGTCATTCTCAGTACAAGCTGCAGCGTAATGGGGCAACTCGCTCTGAAACGCGGCATGCTAGGAATCGCGGGAGAAACAGAAGACGCTGCGCCGTCGCTAGTGATGCGTATGGTCTTTTCGCCCTGGGTCGTCGGAGGATTGTTCACCTATGGTCTTGGTGTGCTGTTCTGGTTAGTCGCGTTGTCGCGGCTCGACGTCAGCTACCTCTACCCTTTTGCCAGCCTATCTTACGTGGGGGTAACGCTCGGTTCATACTTCTTCTTCAGCGAGCATATCAACCGCATGCGACTGGCAGGTATCACAATCATCATTCTGGGTGTCATCGTTGCTGGATTGACGGTCTAGCGCTGAACAATGTCAGATAAAACACCTAAGCAACAGAAGATCGCGATTATCGGCGGGGGGATCATGGGGGTGGCGCTTGCCTACCACCTCTCCAACGACGAACGGTTTCATGTCACGTTGTTTGAGCGCGGGAGCAAACTTGGCGGATTAGCTGGCTACATCAAATACGATGGTGTGCGCATGGACCGCTTCTATCACACGATCCTCAGCAGCGACTTGTCCATGCAGTCCCTTATTGAGGAAACGGGTGTAAAACAATATTTGCATTTCACCGCGACCAAGCAAGGCTTTTATGATGGCGGAAAACTGTATCCTTTTAATACACCGATTGACCTTCTGAAGTTCCCACCGCTAAATATCTTCCAGCGCTTTCGCCTTGGTTTACAGGTCATCTATGCGCAGTTCCAGAGCGATTGGCGCAAGATGGACGATATTCCGGTGGAAAAATGGCTGTTGCGGGTGAGCGGCCGTGGCGTTTATCAGAAAGTCTGGAAGCCGCTCTTGCGGGCCAAATTCGACAGTGAAGCGACGGATGTACCGGCAACCTATATCTGGTCGCGCCTGCGACGGATGCTCGGTACACGCCAGGGCGTGACCTCCAAAGAAATGATGTGTTACCTCGAAAATGGCTACTACACTCTCATTGAAGCTATGGCCAATCAGGCTCAGGACCGTGGCGTCGACATCCGACTTGATACGGCTATCGATGAAATCATGATTGAAGACGATCGTGTAACAGGTTTGCGCACCCCAGATGGCGAGGCGCATTTTGACGTCGTTATCAGCACGCTTCAATCACCAATCCTATTGAAGCTCATACCACATGCCCCCCCGCAGTTTCAGGAACTCCTGCGGAAACAGGAGTATCTGGGCGTTCTGTGCCCGATGCTGATCATGAAGCGGAGCCTGATCCCGTACTATGTGCTTAATATTACGGACGAGACCATTCCGTTCACGGCGGTGGTTGAGACCACAAACCTGATAGACCCGAAACATGTCAATGGCTACCATCTGATCTATCTGCCTAAGTACATCCCGTGGACCCATGAGATGGCCTCGTGGTCCGATGACAAGGTTCGGGATGAATGGCTGGTTTATCTGAAGCGTATGTTCCCGGATTTCCAGGAAGACTGGATTAGCGAATTCCTGGTGCATCGTGCGCGCTATGTGGAACCATTGCGACCGCTCGGCACCAGCGACGAGATCCCGCGAGTTCGGACTCCGGTCCCAGGTCTGTACATGGGCAATACGGCGATGGTTTATCCAGAACTTGCCAATTGTTAATCGGTCACCCGGCTGGCCGCCGAGATCCACAAGCAGATGATTGCTGACACAAAAAATGGTGAGACTCTGGCAGTTGGCTAGCCCCACCAACTCTTGGTCCGAACACATCCAGATGAAATCCAAATGGAAGAGGGTTAGCTGAAATGCACCGCGATCACGAGACCTTAGAAACTTCACAGCCAGGACGACGCAAGCCCCTATCACGCCGCGGGTTTCTGAGGTCAATCGCTGGGATTGTGGCCGGTTATCTTCTACCGTGGCTTCCCTCGGGGACGGGGCAGGCCCAAGACGATCCCAAGCGCATCTATATCGCACCAGATGATCACACGGATTACTTCTGGACTGCTGACGAAGACGGCTATCGGCAGGCCTTTATTGAGATGCTTGACTACTATCTCGATCTTGCTGATACAACAGAAAACGAACCGCCTGAGTTCCAAAGCCGGTGGAACTGCGACGGGAGTTTCTGGCTATGGACTTACGAGCAAAACAAAAGCGAAGCAGAGTTCAACCGCCTGATCGAGCGTATTCGCGACGGCCACATCAGTGCCCCCCTAAACGCCCTGGTTGTTTGTCTTGGCGGCGCACCAACTGAAGCAATACTGCGGGGCATGTACTACCCTGGCAAGCTCGAACGCCGCTATGGTATTCGCTTCTCTATGGCAATTGCAATGGAAAACCAGACCCTCTCTTATGGTCTGATATCGCTATGGGCTGGTTCAGGAGCTCGGTACAGCTGGAAGGGAATCTGCAACTGTGACACTGCCGTTGCTGTTGCTAATCGAGAACAGGAGATCTACTGGGCTGTCGGCCAGGACAATAGCCGGATCCTGATGAAGTGGAACTCGTTGCTCGTGGACAATCAAAGCATGGGAGGCTATGCCGAGGCCCGCAATCCATTTGAGATTGTCGATTATGTCGACACTGATCCTGCGTTTCGCGAACGCTATCCTTACCACATCATTGGCGCATTCGGCAAAGGCTGGGACGACTTCAAAACGCTAACCGATGAGTTTGTCCGTGCTGCCAGGCAGAAAACGAATGACCGACGCCAGGTCATCGTGTCAAACGAGACGGACTTCTTCGTGGACTTCGAAGCGAGTTACGGGAACGAAATCCCAACAGTGGCCGCTAGCTTCGGTAATGAGTGGGATCTTTACTGTGCGGCTATGGCTGAGAATTCGGCTCAGATCAAACGTGCTGTCGAGAAGCTGCGCGCTGCCGAAGCACTGGCAACGCTGATACACCTCGATGAGCCAGGACTGTTAAGTGATCGTACCGCAGCCCGTGACCAAGCCTGGATGGATCTGGGGCTGTTTTGGGAACACAATTGGGGTGTAGCAGGTCGCTACGAACAGTTTGGCCAAGCCCGGATCGCCTGGCAGCGACGGCTTGCGGATGAGATCAACGCCTATGTGGACACGCTGCATTCTGATGCAATCGAGGCGTTGGGAGCCAAAATCCGCAACGATGGAGACTCTCAACGATTTTTCGTGTTCAACCCTCTCAGTTGGGTCCGCACTGACGTCGCTGATTTCCCCTATTCCGGCCAACAACCAGTTTTCGTTGTTGATCTCTCCACTGGTTTAGAAACGCCTTCGCAGGTTGTGTCGCTTGGCGGTGAGCAGCACCTCCGAATCCTTGCTGAAGACTTGCCTGCCATTGGCTACAAGGTTTTTGAAATCCGAAGTGGAGAAGGCACCGAGTCTGGTGATGCCGCCACGGTTATGGACAATACGATTGAGAACTCACGTTATGTGGTCACCGTGGCCGAACGGGGCGCGATTACCAGCTTGATTGATAAGGCACACAATGGACGCCAACTAGTCCGCGAAATCAACGGGCGCTTCATCAATGATCTCGGACCAGGGGGTGGCACGCTAGAAGTGGAAAATGCTGGTCCTGTATCAGTAACTTTGTTGGCCACGGCAAATGGCCCGCTTGACCACACCTCTCGGATCACGCTGTACTGCGACGCTGATCGAATTGATATCCGCAACGAGATAACACAGAACTTTGACGAGATCCTCACCTGGGGATTCGGATTTGCGCTCGATAATCCGGATGTCTGGCACGAAGAAGTAGGCGCTGTTATACGTGCGCGACTCACTACCGAGGGAGGGCACTACGCGCCAACTAACGGGCGTTACGACTGGCTTACGCTGAATCATTTCGCCGATATCAGCGAAGGAAACGGTGCTGGTGTAACCCTCTCTAACGCTGATTGCTACTTCATGAAGCTCGGCAACAGCACACCCCGAAGCCTTGATACCACGACGCCGCTTATCTCTGCTCTGGCAGGAGGGCGAGTTGTCAATGGGAATAATGGGATACCCAATCAAGGCGGCGATTCCTGTTTCCTGCAACGGTTCGCTCTCCGTACACATGATACTTTCGATCCCGTTACGGCCATGCGCTTCGCGCTCGAGCACCAGAATCCACTCGTGACGGGTGCAATTTCAGGCGGTGATCGTTACCCAGCAACCACTTATTCCCTGGTCGAGATATCAGATCCAAACGTCATCCTTTGGGCACTCAAGCCTGCCGATGATACTTCGGAGATCATCGCCCGATTATGGAATCTCTCCAGCTCTCAAGCGGAGTTCTCTTTTGAAATGAGGGAACACCCGATTCGCGAGGCGATGTCCGTATCCCATATCGAGACACCTATCAACAATGCGACCGTGGAGGGCAACCGCCTCGTCGATACCATCCGAGCTCATCAGATGAAGACCTTTGCGCTAACGGTATAGCCATCACGTCGAACTGGTTGCTCGCAAAGTTCACTATTGAGGAGTAACACTCTTGGAAGAACAACTTCTGATATCCAGAGAGTTTGAACCCTCGTCGCAGAGTGCGACAGGTTCAGAAATAACCACAGAAGACACCCAGCGGCAAGCAAATCTCAAGTCAGTTTGGATGATCATTGTAAGCGTTCTGTTTGCCGCTCTAGGACAACTCACGTTTAAGGCAGCCATGAACGATATTGGCGAGCTAAGCCCCTCCCTTGATATGGTCATCAGCCTTGCGACCAGCCCACTGCTGTTTCTCGGCCTAGCTATCTTTGGGATCAGCGCTTTTCTGTGGTTGGTCGCCCTTATGAAGGCTGACCTTAGCTTTGCCTATCCCTTCCTCAGCCTATCGTACGTCACCGTTATGATCGGTGGGACTGTACTATTCGGCGAGGAGGTGACAATCACACGAATAGTAGGGGTATTTATCATCATCGCAGGCCTGATGGTGGTTGCCCGAAGTGAAAAGGCCGGAGGAACCTGGTAATCCCGAGTTTTGAAGAGTAGATCGTAGACCACCAACCGGAGACATTGACCAACATCATGGATGCCACTGCGGAAACCCCGCTACAGACCGAGGCAGTGAAGCCCTCGGGAACGAGCAAACGCGCTTACCTGGTCTGGCTAGACTATATGAAGGCGATCGCCCTCGTATGGATCTTCATCAATCACGTTGCTGAGCGACTTTTTGGGTCACCCTATATCGCCAATCCAAGCCAAGATTGGCCGGCCCTATCCGAGCGCATACAGCAACTCAGCCCGATTAGTGGTTATGGCCTCCTCGATATCCCTCTGAATCTCGTCCGCTACATTGGATGGACGGGAGATCAGGGTGTTCAGCTGTTCATAATCATCAGTGGTTTCGGTTTGACACTTGGGCTCCTGGCACGCCAGTCGGACAAGCCGTTGCAGCTATGGCCCTTCTATCAGCGGCGTGCTGAACGTATCTATCCAATGTGGTGGATCGCCCACATTGCGCTGGCAGTCGCGTCTGTTGGACTACCAATATGGGACTTCTTCCCTGTCAGTCCGAACTTCTATCTCAGCTTCCTTGGCGTGCGCTTCACGCTAGATACTTACTTCTACATTGCTCCGGCCTGGTGGTATATCGGCCTCTTGATCCAACTCTATCTAGTATATCCGTTCCTGTGGGAAGTCCTGCGGCGTCGGGGCGTCTGGTGGTTATTGGGAATGACCTGCCTGGTAGCTTTCGCGGCCCGCGGAGTCGGCCTACTCACACTGGACTCCTATATTGGCCTTTGGAGCAGGGGGGCTATATTCATAACCCGTCTACCAGAATTCGTGTTCGGTATGGCACTCGCCTACTGGCTATACCGAGCAAATGAAGGGACCGACCAGTGGTTGCGCGCCAATCGCACCATCTATTTTGCGCTGGCCGCTTATGCTGTCGGTATGGTGCTTTCTCTTTTCTTACTTGGTATGGTTGTCGCCCTATTCCTACTGGGAGCCGGCGCATTCGCTATCCTCTACAGGCTTCTTGGAGGTAACGATAGTTCTGAACCAACGACCATTCATGGACGCGCCTGGCAATGGATTGGCCAGCACTCCTACTCTCTGTATATCGTGCACCACCCAGCGATACTCATACTCATACCCGCTGGTGTAGCGCTAGATAGCCCTGGCACGCTAGGGCGGATCGTTGCAGCGTCGATTCTTACTATTGCAAGCGCAATTGCACTCGAACACATCACCGCGCAGACTCTAAACGTTTTCACCTACAGCCGTCAGCGTTTCGGCGTAATTCGTACCGCCGTGGCTACATCTGGCCTGGGAGCTGCAGTACTCCTGGCCGCAGTTGGCGTTGAATTGACTGTTCGCCACTACGATCCCCAGGAAGTCTATGGGTGGGGCGAACGACCATCTCTTGAACCACATGATGAGTTGGGATGGCGATTGGTTCCATCCGAAGAGACCCATCTCCGTTGGGAAAGCTATGATTACACTGTCACAGCCAACGAACTGGGCTTCCCGGGGCCTTCCTATTCGCCTGACAAACCGCCGAATACGATTAGGATTGTGACCCTGGGCGACGCTTTCACTAGCGCCGAGGGGGTTGACACAAGTGAGGCCTGGCCACGCCTACTTGAGGAAAATCTACAGACTAAGGTCTCAGATCGTCAGATTCAGGTTCTGAATTTCGGGATCACCGGTTACGGTCCGAACCAGTACGCAGCAGTTATGGAGCAGTATGGACCGATATATCAGCCTGATATCGTCATCATTGGCTTCTTTGTAAACGAGTACGGTGATGTTTTGGTGACAAATAGCGAGTTCCAAGACTCAATTGGCTTCGAGAAAGTCGATCAGAACAGCCTAAAAGCAATCCTGAGCCTTTCTCACACGCGTCGATGGCTGGCATTGCACGTATATGATCCGCTTAGCGCCATTCTGAGTGGCAAGCCAGAACCGCATCGCTACTTTTTGGGGGCGTTCCGCTACCTAGAACGCGATGAACCTGAACTAACTATTGATGGCCGAGAAAAGGTGTTGCTGCGTCTAGAACAGATCGACAGCATTGCAGATGACATTGGTGCGCAAGTCATCATTGCCATGATCCCAGCACCGGTACAAGTGTGTGACCGTGACGAACTAGGATATTATCCGCGCAATGTCGACCTTGACGATGCATCGCGCTTTGACTTGGACCAACCTCAAGCCATGACACACGACCTAGCAGCGCAACTCGGCTTTGCATACTATGATCTTCGTCCAGTCCTGAAGGCCCCCTCGGAGTGTACTTATCAGAAATACAATCTCCATTGGACAACCGAAGGGCATAGGGTCGCCGCAGACTACCTGTCAAGTGTCCTCATTGAAGACAATCATCTACCTTAGGGGGAATAGTTCATGTCCACGACCACGCTGTGGTTCATTCGGTTTGCATTCGGGGTGGTGGCAGTAGCTGTGATAACCCTCGAAATCTATCTGGCGAAAAGGCAGAGTAGATACCGCATTTCAGCGGCGGCACTGGGAGGTGTTGCAGTCGCCAATATCCTATTCGTCTGCTTTGTTCTGGTCAATCAGATAGGGTTTCCATTACATCTTGACTTGATGGAAGGCACCGTTCTACAACATTATGAGCGTGCTGCCAATTTCGAAGCGATTTACCCGGAGCCCACACCAGAGTATGTTCCGTTGGCCTATAATCCGCTTTACTACGTCATATCCGTGCCGATTGGATGGGTCTTCGGGACCAATCTCTTCACCTTGAGGTTGGTTGCTACGCTAGGCATGGTCGGAAGCGCATTCATGATTTATCGCATTGTCTCTGAAAAGACGGCATCGCGCTGGTGGGGGTTGATCGCTATCGGGCTGTTTGCCGCCGCCTATCGCGTTATGGATGCTTATTTGAACACCGCGCATTCGGATTCGTGGTTCCTGTTTAGCGCACTCATGGGTTCATATATCATCGACCGCAATTGGTCACGCAACTGGAACCTGGCCGGTGTCGGGATCTTGGCGGCAGCGTTCTGGTTCAAGCAGCACGGCGCGCTGTTTGCCATCGGGGGTGTGCTTTTCCTGACATGGCGCGAAGTGCGGCAACTTGATTGGGGCTGGCGCGATGGCATCCAACGATCAATCCCATACTGGTTACTGGCCGGAGTCCTTGGGCCGACACTCTACGTCTTTGGGGGACCTTGGCTTTTTGGCGAAGAATTCCACTACTTCACCTGGGAAGTTCCACGTGGCTGGTCGGAATTGACACTCGGAGCGTTCTTCCGCTATGGCTTCTTCATCGCAAGGAACTACCTTGCTATCGCGGCAGCAAGTGGTCTTTTCGTTGCATTTATCGTGCTTCGAGACAGAAAGAAGCTGAATATATGGCATGTTCAGTTCGTCTTTGCAATGTTGTCAGGTTTCATGGGGACACTAGATCCTGGTTCAGCCGATAATGTCTATATCCCCATGGGTACCTGGTTTATCGTGGTCGGCACCATTGGACTACATGAGCTGGAGGCGCGCATTGAAATCGCGCAGCAATACCGCGTAGCTGCACTAGCTGTTGCGGTGACATTTGCGCTATTCATCTATGACTTCCAGTCGGTTGTGGTTTCACCTAACGCTGATGAGAGCTACGATGATTTCACCGCCATGCTAGAGAATCTGCACGGTCCTATCTATGCCCCCTGGCAGGGCCATATTTCTGGTGACTACAACCTCTACCCGAATCCACATTGGGTGGCCTTGGAGGATATGATCCGAGGACCAGGACGTGATACACGAAATCATCCGAATACCCGTCGCCTACTTGAACCAGCAATTCATCCAAATGGGGCTGCGTATATACTGACTAACAAGTCACTGGATACTTACGCTTGGATTGAATTCCTCGAGGATTACTATGTCCTTGAACAAGATTTTGAAGATCGATTTGAACCGTTGCGGACGACACCCAAGCGGTTCAACCATGCCTATCCACGCTATCTGTATCGCTACGATCCAGAGAAAGCCACCCATGCAGACGAATGTGCCCCAGATCAAGCCCATTGCTAAACGGGAGCGGGAATGATTTGGAAACGAATGGTGAGCGACGGACGATCTCGGGATAGCTCAATCCGGCCTCGCGTCCGGGGATACGGGCTGCAGCTGGCGGCCGGGATCCTCACCACCACCGACGCGGACCGCGTGGGTTAATAGCCCAGTAGCCTGTTATAGCGAGCAAGAGCGTGGTTGAGGTCGTGTAGTAGGCGATGGATTCTCGGGATTGGCTCACCAGCCGTTTGCCAACACTGTGGTCAAACTCGTATTTTGTAGCAACAGTCGGTGGCGCGCCGTTAGCAATCATCAAGCAGTATATTGAGAACCAGAAAAACGTGTAGATATGCCCATCCGAACCTTTCAGTATCGTCTCTACCCAACGAAAGTGCAGGAGAAAGCGCTGCAATTGCAGTTGGATGTGTCACGTCAGGTCTACAACATGGCTCTGGAAGAACGGAAGTTGGCGTGGGAACTGGAAGAAAAAAGCATTGGAAAGCGTGAGGGGTATCTGCTGGCAAAGCAGTACAAAAAGACCTTTCCACAGTCAAAGACAGTTCACAGTCATGTGTTGCAGGTTGCTATTGAGGATTTAGACCGCGCTTGAAGAGCTACAAACGTTGCCACAGTATTGGTTTCAAGCAGTAGGGCAACGGCTTCAAAGTCGATGGTCGTCGCTTGAAAGTATCGGGCGTAGGGCGTATCAAAGTGCGCTGGCACAGACCGTATCAAGGCGACGTCAAGACCTGCCGCATTGTCCGCAAAGCGGGGCAATGGTATGTTAGCCTGATGTGTGAAGTACCTGACCCTGTACCGCTACCAGAAACAGGGCGTGTTGTCGGTATCGACATGGGGATAAACGTGCTCATCACTACCAGCGAAGGGGAACAGGCACATAACCCGCGCTGGTATCGTGAAGCGCAAGCGGAACCGAGGCGCAAACAGCGCAAGCTACAACGTGCCCCAAAAGGCAGTAATCAGCGCAAAAAGAAACTGCTGGATGTACAGCGTCAGCACGAACACGTCAAGAACCAGCGCCAAGACTTTTTCGACAAGCTGGTGTATGACCTTGTTCAAACCTACGATGTGATTGTCTTGGAAGACCTGAAAATCAAGAATATGGTGAAAAACCGTCACCTTAGTAAGAGCTTTTTGGATGCAGGGTGGGGATACTTCAAGCAACGGCTACTCGACAAAGTGGCGGGTGCTAGTCGGGAAGTGGTGCTTGTAGACTCTGCGTATACGTCTAAGTCTTGCTCAAACTGTGGTGCAATTTTTGAAGGTCTAACGGCTGGTACATCGTTGGGTCGAATGTGAATGTGGTCTCTGTCTAAACTGAGACCACAACGCTGCATTGAATGTATTAAAACGGGCAGGACGTGTCCGTGAGCCAGAACGTAGCGGGTTGCCGCAAGCGTGGCTCAGGAGCCCCTGCCTTTAGGCGTGGGGAGCGTCACGCCGGAAGACCCCGATCAAGCCGCTGAAGGCACAGTCGGCTCCGATGTGGATAGCGCCTTTAGCAGGGCCGCCGGGCTCACTGGCAGCGGCCATCATCGACCTGTACATCTCCCGTGCCATTCACGTTGTCATCTCTCTTAAACAATGATGGCGACATTGCCCTTCTTGTGTCCTTTTTCCACATAGCGATGGGCTTCTGCTACCTCCGCCAGCGAATACACGCGATCGATTACCGCCTTGATTTGCCCGGCTTCGATCCATTCCCGTAGCAGATCGAGATCATCCGCCTTGCTATTGGCCGTTGCGCCAATGACCTTCTTGCTGCTGGTCCGGGACGCCCACATACCGCGCAGGATCCGCGCAGGAGCGATGTGGAACGCGTTCAGGTAGAAGCCACCCGCCTTGAGGGCCTTCAGGCTGCGTCCGAACGGGCTCTTGCCCACCGTGTCGAAGATGATTTCGTACGTCTCGCCGCGCCGTGTGAAATCTTCATAGGTATAATCAACCACTGTGTCCGCACCGATGGATCTGACCATCTCCAGGTTGGCTGTGCTGCATACGCCTGTCACCTCGGCACCATAGCGCTTGGCAATCTGGACGGCGTAGGTGCCCACGCTGCCCGAGGCGCCGTAGATCAACACCTTCTGGCCCTTCTGGATGTGTCCTTCCCGGAGGAAGTGCAGGGCGGTCATGGCCCCAATGGGTACGGTAGCCGCTTCTTCATAGGACATATTGCGCGGCTTGATGGCTACACAGCCGGCCTCATCGGAGCCGTGTTCTGGCAGACACTTATACTCAGCATAGCCGCCGAAATTGATACCGCAGGACCCGAAAACCACATCACCGACCTTGAAGCGGGTGACATTGCTGCCGACTTCTTCCACGGTACCAGCGATCTCGAACCCTAGGACCTTGATCTTCTTCGGTTGAAACAGCCCGTTGTAGAATCGTGCGGCTGCGGGGTCTGGCTTGCGCATGCGGTAATCCCCGGCGGTAACTGTGGTAGCGTGGACCTTGATCAGGACCTCGCCGGTCTTCGGTACGGGTTTGGGGATGTCTCGCAATTGTAGGACATCAGGAGAACCATATTTCTCGTACACGACTGCTTTCATGAGTTGCCTCCCGGTTTCGTGGTTCACACTTTTGTCAATAACATATACGCAGCACCGAAAGCATCAGTTGCAGACCCTGTTGGCGCATTGACTTAAGGTGAGCAGCGCGAGCGTGACGACGGTCAGGGATATGATGGATACAGACCGTCAGTTTGATGCCATCTACTTAAACAAGGTTCTGTATCATGCCACACGCGAACAACGCCGGCAGTCATTGGAGACGCAACAACGGGTTCTTAGGTCGGGTGGATTTGCATTGCACTCTTTCTGGCACGGCAACTATGATGAGGAAATGTATGGGTTGCACTTTGCCTACTACAACGAGGAACAACTGCGAGTGATCGCTGAGCTGTAGTATGAGGTTGTTCGAATCGAGCGTTATACCGAAATGGAGCCTGATGATTCGCTCTACATTCTGCCGAGAAAGAGACCTGCGTCATCTCCCGACGAATAAACCACCACTATCGGGAGGGTAAATTCCCATAAAGCGCTGGGCGCATTCCAGCCATCGCCGGCCCTTCCACGCGCATTAAAGCGCATGCTCCCATCTCTTTGACTAGGACTTGACGGCCTGTTGTGACATCCATAGGTCATTTTCCTCAGCCACAGATTGAGTCTGATGAAGCGATGCACGGTGTTAGATGAGCATAGAGTGTGTATTGCTTGCTGCCGGCGCCCAACTTAACAGGGTTGCCAGTTCAGACCACCAGAATACTGGTGTGTAACCTTGCCCTGTTCATCAAGAGAAAACAGATGTATCCAGTTGTTATCTACCAGTTGACGTATTGATTCATTTCTAGCTATGATATCCGTTATTGCGTCTAGGGGAGCTTCGATCATGACGCTCAGGCGCAGTGGCTCATGAATGTAGTTTTCACCGTCATGAACCGACTGCCACGGTAGCCCAACCCGCAAATCACCTCCGTTGCCTTCCAACACACCAAGTGTACCGACGACGTTGTGCAGCACTTTATTGCCACTGCCGAACAACCTGTTATCCACTGTTGATCCATAATACTGAAGGTTAATCCAGCTTGCGACAACCATTGGCGCCGTCATGATGAGTTCCAACACGCTGAAACCCTCGTCCTGCTGCCAGTCATAAGAATGCAGGAAAGAACGTCCGTCCAGGTCGACACCGCGAGTGTGTTCACGGGGGGCAACGATGAAGGCAGCACAACCCGCCAGTCCCCACTCCGGACGCACCTGTGACCAGTCCGTGCTGCGACGGATAACGGCTTTATCCGTGTCCGCACTGTTGTTTATCTTGAATAGCGCCGCGCGTTCAGCGCGAGCCAGTTGTCCTGCCTGTGCCAGTTGTTGTTCGAGTTGAATGATGTCATCGGCGTGACTGTCTGGGATGCTGTCCTTGCTGAAAATCGTGACTTCGTCCGTGGTCGTATCGTGCAGGGCCGCGACGAAGATAGTATCTGCCGGGATGATGATACCTCGCTCTTGCAAACCGCTCCGAACATCCGGATCATTGAATACCTGCGCCGCGACTCGTGCGTTCGCCTCGCCGGTATGACCACCACACGCACCGCAATCAAGTCCGGTTGCATAAGGATTATTGACTGTTGTGGAGCCGTGCCCAGTCAGCAGCACAATCCGAGCGAAGTTGTCTGTCAAGGACATAGCCTTGAGTACGCCTTCGGCGGCACCCAGACGCTGCTCCTGGCTCATGCCAGTGATTCTCTCACCTTCTTCGTATGGAGTGATGTTGGGTGTCAAGCGTGCCTGTGTGTCCTTATCCAAACCGAAGGTTGCCGGATGCGGCACTGGCCGACCACGCCCCAGGGTATCCAGCACGAGATTTTTGAGATAGGCCAATCCAACTGGGCCCACAAAGCCGAAGCATGAGACAGCGCCAAATTTGAACATACGCCATACTTTCGTGACGCGCTGCGTGATGCTGCGCCTCTCGGCGATTGCTGCCAGTTCTTCTTCTGAGGCACCGTTTACCGACTCGGTGATCACGAACTGTGGCGTCAACAATGCCGGACATTGTGCCCCGCCGTATGTGTCGCCCAGGCGCACGTATTCGATAGGGAAGCCAAAGAACCCCGCAAAGCCGATGGTCTGCACATCATCGGTGACGGTTTCCAGTGCTCGGCGGAAGACCTCAGAACGTACGTCGATACAGAAGGCCGCCTGCACTTGTTTACGTTCAGTGGTTTGGGTAGTTTTCTTCGTACCAAGCCGAGCGAAAAGCTGGCGTTGATAGGCTTTTTCAAATGCCCGCTGAAGCAGTAGATCACCACCCAGCGTGTATTGTGTTTCTTCGCTCGGTTCCTCATAAGTCAGACTGATCCTGGCTGCTTGCCATGCCTCCGCGATACCCTTACCCGAAAATGCTCTCAACAATGCCACTTCCCATACTAACCGGATTGCCAGCAGATCGGTAAGGGTGTGATCCTCGTCACCATAGAGTTCGGCCTCCCAGAGTCGGTAGCGAGCATAACTTGCCCAACCATGTATTGTCAGCAGCAGACGATGTAGATAGGCGTCCAGCCCATTCGCAGGAATATCGAGTATATCCAGTGCGGTGACGATGGTTTCGATTGCCGAAGCTGGCATGTCACGCACCAGCTGCCGGAAGCGCTTAATACCTTGTACCTCCGGGGTACGATCATGTACTGCCTCGGCCCGCCACGCCGTATAGGGTGGTAGATCAGCCCATGGCGATTTCCAATATGACTGACCCTGATCAAAATGGGCTCCGGCCCAGGATGAGATCGACTCCGTAAGGAATTCCGCCCAATCCGTGCCCGTTACATCCTGTGCGATGTCGGCAACGGTGGACACAGTCTCGAATGCTACCTCTGTCGCCTCATGTAGCGCAAACGCCTTCAGTGCCACCACTTCAGTCGGTGCATAGGTAAATGGACTGCTCTCCGCAAGTGCTGCTTCAAGATCAGCATCAATGATGCGTCCATTCTGAATTGCCTGGGCATAAAAGGAGCGGGGTGCTGTCATGTGTGCACCGGCGAGACGACCGAGTGTTTGAGCGGCGGTGTCGAATGGCTGCTCAAGCAAGCCCAGGTAAGGATTTACAGCCACAAAATGGCGTAGGGGCCATAACGGTGCGATACGCCGTCCGGCGCGATCTACTGCTGCTTCGATGAGATCAACTGCACGCCCATTGATCTGTTTTCTTTCATCTATCGCTTCAAATTGAGTTTCAGTCTCGCGTAGGCGAATAGCCATCTTG
>JAADYW010000113.1 GCA_010092845.1 Chloroflexota bacterium | reverse complement strand
GGTGCCAATGCTCTGGAAAAAGGACTCCATCGTGATATAGGAGACATCCCGTGTGATAAGCTGGCTCATCTTTTTGCCGTCTTTGGCCATGAAGCGACTATAAATGCGCAAAAACAGTTTAAGGAGTGGTGGCGAGCGCCAGATAATAAACGCAAACGCGGGAATACCAGATAATTTGAGCAATAAGTTAAGCGAGCTGCCCTCGATTGGCGAGCCGATACAACAGGCTTTCACGACCTTTTCTGGATACTTAATGGCAAGGCTGAGCGCCACGGTACCCCCCATGCTATGTCCGATAATCGCCGCCTTGGGGATCCCAAGTTTGCCCATAAACTGGTTCACCATCTCGACGAAGCTCTCGACCTGGAAGGTCTGTAAATCCTTGGCATTTTCACCCGCCGCGCGGCTCTCGCCAAAGCCCCAGAAATCGAGGGAATAGGTTTTGTACTGCTTGCCAAGCACTTCAATCGTTGGTCGCCAGAGCGACCATGACCCGAGCCACCCATGCAAAAAGAGCACGGGGCGGCCACGACCATGAGTTTCATAGTGGATAATGCCAGGATTCGGGGGGTCAGTGGTAAGCAGGGGCACAGGCTGACTACCTCACAATATGTGCAATAACTAGACCTATAGAAATAAATATAACACATGCTCACCCGCATGCCCCCAGGACAGGCACCAGGCATGTGTTGTTGACTACCTCAAGCCAGTGAGGCGCGCACTGTGAGCTTACGGGTGCGGGTGCGTGCATGCCCAGGCAAACACAGGCCCCGACCTTTAAGCCTTCGCCCACCGGGGCTGTCGTGCCTCTACTTGTTGTCCATCTCTTCTAGAATTGAGTAGAGCAATTCAAGAAGTACCTCACGTACATACTCGATGTCGGTTGCAATACAAGGCAAGAGTTTTACGTTTTCATCCTCGATACGGAGGGCAATGCGTAGGTCGTCGGGTTTCCACGCGTCCGGATGGTCTTGTTTGTTAGCTGCAACGACATAGGGCGTTGGTGCATAAGCGCGAAACGTGTCGAGAATACTGCGCGCTTCTTTGAACGTTTCGGGCTTTGAACTATCCACCATGACGACAAATCCCAGCATACCCTCAGCCAGGATTTCCCACATGAAGTCAAACCGGCGCTGGCCGGGCGTGCCGAACAGGTAGAGGACCAGATCATTGTCTACGGTAATGCGCCCGAAGTCCATCGCAACCGTTGTGGCCTCTTTTTCTTTAGCCTCCAACGTACCCTCAGCAATCTGGCGTTCGGTCGAAACGACGTCAATTTCACTGATCGATTTGATGAATTCGGTTTTGCCCGAGCTGAACGGACCCGTGATGACCATTTTTACTGTTTGCATGGCCGCCTTCTCGCTCTTCCTTACAGATAACACCTATCGTGTAGACGATAGACACACGACGGTATGGATGATAAGTGCGATTACTTCATGCTCTTGATCTTGTTGATGAGCCGGTTTACCACATCACGATCGGGTGCATTGCGCTGCATTTGCCGCCAATCAGACCGCCGGCGCGCTTCTTGGCTCTGCGGCTTGACCAGTTGTACCAGGCCGGCGCGTTCCAAAGCGTAAACGATCCGTCTGATCTCAGTATCGGTCATATTGCAGGCTTTTGCAATCTGGCGTATCGAGTTCTTTGGATTAATGAATCCTACCACACGCCATTCATTTGCCCCAAGCTTGACATCCTTGAAACTACTCGGATCTTCGGCAAAACGCAACGCCAGGTCGAGGTTAGGAATCTCTTCCTCCAACTTGACCTGTTCGTTAATGATACGCGTACCCTCGATAATCAGGTTTTTCAAGTCAAGCGGAACCAGAATGCGTCCGTTAGGGGCTTCTTGCCCCTCTGTGAACTCGAATGGCTCGCGCTTCCAGGTCATTAGGTCGAAAACAATACTGACCGTATGCTTTTTGATACTCTGCACAATATCAGCGCGGGTGACGTAATTGGCGTTGATCAGGCTGAGGGCCAGCCCTTTGTCATTCATATTCAACGACTGCGTCCGTTCACGGATCAGGCGCGATTGCTCTTCATTGAGCTTACCAGCACGCTGGAGAATGCTGGCCAGGTGGCTATCCTTGTTCTCCATTTCCGCATACACCAACTTGCCTTCGCGGAAGCTCAGGGCGGCCAGTTTCTTTCCCGGGATCAATTTGTCGATTTTGGTCTGGCCATCGCCTAGAGTGAGCTTTTCGCCAGTTTCAACACCCTCATAGACGGCAAGTGAGCCGGTGCGTTTCGACAGATTTATCAGATTCAACAATTGGGTGGTTGTAAAAACCGCCAAATTACCTTTCAGCGCCATTCAAGTGTGCTCCCTGGACGCACTAACCTCACCTTAACGAATGCTTCTCGGCTGTGCGGATGTTGGCCTTGATAGTGTTGTTGAAGTGATGATGGTGGCATTATACCCCTTATGAGGTTAGCAAGTCAACCATCCTAAAACAAGTTTAGCTAAATACTTGGGGGCTTTTTGCATTTAGGGTTTAATTCTATTAAGCCCCATAGTATAATAGCGTCCAACGGGCAACGTAGCAAAATGTAATGGCTAGCTTCTAATGAAGGGTAAGCCTATTGCTACGGTGGGGGTTTTATAGTTCGGGTATAGGGTTGTTGAACGCTATATCCACCGTCTTATGAGCATCCCACGCGGCCAAAACCTTGATGTACAAACATTAAGCTTATTTTGCCGTTACCAACACTCTACAGCCCGCCTCCTTGCCTGTGGTATAATTTTGTTCGTTCAGGTGGCCAGTAAACCGGTTGCCGCCAGGAAGTGTTATGTATTTTATGTTTGTCTTGCTTGGGGTAGCAGTGCGTATGGTGCTCCCAGAAGCCCTCACAGTGGCGTGTGAGGGGCCGTGGATTCCCGCAACCAGTGCCCACCCTCCGCCGGGGGCTGACGTTGTTGCCGGTCCAGAGCTTCCAACTGCTCCATATTTAGACGTATTAAGGAGGCCGAGCGATTCCCGTGGCTGAACACGAGAGACATGAACCCGAAATGCCCGATTCCGTTGATACACAAGACGAATCAGTTGTTGACCTATCACCAGATCTAGCGTCTACCGAGGCCGAACCTGTGCCGGCTGCTGAGGAAGCTGAAGCAAGCACGACCCCTTCTGATGCTGCTTCAGGTGCCGATGATGCCACAAACCACACCCCCGTAGCTACAACCACCCATGAGAGCTCTGAGGCAATCGAATCCCCTGTCGACGAGGTAGAGGATGATACCCAGCCTGAGGTTGAACCCAGTGAAGACGAGGATGACGAAGAAGACGAGCTCGAACGAGGAATGCTCCTGGAAGGAACTGTCCTCAAAACATCGCCGACTGAGATCCAGGTTGATCTGGGCGAGTATGGTCAAGGTGTCATCAATAGCCGTGAGCTTGAACGACTGACCAGCTCAACACTTGAAACCTTGCAGGAAGGCACCAATATACTGGTGTATGTTCTTAATTCGCCAAGTGGCACCGGCGAACCTGTGCTTTCCATCAGCCGTGCCCTTGAGGAGAGTGATTGGCGCAAAGCCGAGGAATACCTCGACAACAAAGAGGTATATCACGGCAAGGTGGCTGGCTACAACAAGGGTGGCTTGATCGTCCGATTTGGCCGCCTTCGCGGATTCGTTCCGGCCAGCCAGATCAGCCCTGAGCGGCGTGATCAGGCGCGGGGGGACAGCCCTGAAGAACGGTGGGGAAGCATGCTGGGCGACAGCATCTATGTCAAAGTCGTCGAGCTCAAGCGCTCGCGCAATCGCCTCATTCTTTCCGAACAGGCAGCCGTCCGCGAGATTCGTGAAGACCAGAAACTGCGCCTCCTCCAGGACCTCACCGTCGGTGAACGCCGCAAAGGTCGCGTGACCAGCATCACCGATTTCGGCGCGTTCGTTGATCTGGGTGGTGCTGATGGGCTTGTCCACCTCACCGAGCTATCGTGGAAGCACGTTACGCACCCCAGTGAAGCGCTCGAGGTGGGGCAAGAAGTTGAAGTCGAAGTAATCAGCATTGATGTTGACAATCGCCGCATTGGCTTGAGCATGCGTCGCGTTGAGCACGACCCCTGGGCAGAAGTTGAAGATCAGTACGTCAGCGGTCAACTGATCCAAGCGAGTATCACCAAACTAACCAAGTTCGGAGCGTTTGCGCGACTGGTGGACCACCCGGAGATCGAGGGGCTAATCCATGTCAGCGAGCTCTCAGAGCACCGTGTTCGTCATCCTCGCGAAGTCGTCAGCAAGGGTGATGTCTTGACGCTTCGGATTATTAGAATCGACAAAGAACAACGACGCCTCGGCCTAAGTTTGAAGCAGGTCGACTCGTCTGAATTCATGGACATCGATTGGACAATGACGGACGCTGAGCAGGGTGACGGCTAGACAGTGTAGTAGACCTGTAGTAGCCAAGCGATCAGGAATATGAGGGCTTAATGAAGATCCCCCTGGCGCGGTTGCTGAGAATCCTAACCATCCCCTATAATCGTGGGAGATTTTATTGCATTTATAGTCTTAATCCCGGTATTGGGGGACGTGAAGTAAGTTAGCAAACAGGAGTTTAGTAAGACGATTTATTTCATTGCAAATGGATTTGTTTCACATGACAAGCAGTACCGGTTGTCTTGAAGTGTAAAAGCATCAATCGCACACTAAACGGTACATACACCATCGTATCGCCCGTTTAGAAGGTTGGTGTCCTGAGGAGGACAGAACCATGCCCAATAAGATGGAGCGTTTCACCCAACGCGCCCGACGAGTGCTCAGTTTAGCTCAGGAAGAAGCCGAACGCATGCAGCACAGCTATATCGGCACCGAGCATTTGTTGCTCGGCCTGATGCGTGAAGAAGGCGGTGTTGCTGGCCGTGTGCTGAGCGAACTGGGCCTGGATCAGCGCCGTGTCGAAGAATTGGTTGAGCGCATGACCAGTTCCAAACGGACGACCAGCCCAACGCAGATGGATTTGTCACCCAGTACCAAGAAAGTACTCGAGCTAGCTGTTGACGAGGCCCGGCGCCTTGGCCACCACTACATCGGTACAGAGCACTTGCTGCTGGGTTTGGTGCGCCAGACCGATGGTGTCGCCACGGAAGTACTAAAGCGTCTGAACATTAACCCCGAGGATGTCCGGCGCCAGACACGGCGTATCCTGCAAGAAGACCCGGAACGCAATCGCCGCGAGTTCCGCCGGCGTGAGGTTACGTCTAGCAGTGAAACTGAGTCACGTGGTACATCACGTTCCCGAGACAAGAAGAGTTCAACGCCGCTGATTGACCAGCTGGCGACAGATCTGACCCAACTGGCTGAGGAAAGCAAGCTCGATCCAGTTATTGGCCGCGAGTTGGAGATTGAGCGCGTAATTCAGATCCTGAGCCGGCGTACCAAGAACAACCCGGCACTTATCGGTGAGCCGGGCGTTGGTAAGACAGCCATCGTCGAGGGCCTGGCCCAGCGGATCGTCAACCGTGACGCGCCAGCTCCGCTGCTGGATAAGCGGGTTTTGCAACTCGATGTTGGGAGCCTGGTGGCGGGTACGATGTACCGCGGGCAGTTCGAGGAGCGTCTAAAGCGTGTCGTCGAGGAGCTCAAGGCGTCTGACAGCATTCTCTTCATTGACGAAGTCCATATGTTGGTAGGTGCTGGATCGGCTGGCAGCAGTGTGGATGCTGCGAACATCCTCAAGCCAGCCCTGTCCCGGGGCGAGCTCCAATGTATTGGGGCGACTACTCTCGACGAATACCGGAAGCACATCGAAAACGATGCCGCCCTGGAACGCCGCTTCCAGAAGGTGCTGGTCGAGGAACCCACCATTGAACAGACCATCAAGATCCTACATGGGATCAAGAACGCCTACGAAGAGCACCACGACCTGGAGATCTCGGATGATGCCATTGATGCCGCAGCCAATCTCTCGGCACGATATCTACCCGATCGCTTCCTACCGGACAAAGCAATTGACTTAATCGACGAGGCGTCCAGCCGAGTTCGTATGTACAAGAGCCCGGAGAGCACCCGCTATCGCCAGGTCGAGAATAACCGCCTTGATCTAATCGACGATATCGCAGAGCTCGAGAAGCAGAGCGAAGGTGAAGAAGAGGACCCCAGCGAGGAGCTGAATGACCTGCGCCGCCAGCTAGGCGAGATTGACGAGCAACTGGCCAGCTTCAAGGCCAGTTGGAATCCGGACACACAGAAGCCACGCTTGATGACTGAAGATGTGGCTGAAGTTCTGGGCATGTTGACTGGAATCCCGGTGACAACCATCGCTGAAGAAGAATCCCTGTCTCTTATACACATCT
>JAADYW010000112.1 GCA_010092845.1 Chloroflexota bacterium | reverse complement strand
TATCGTGGGTATGGAGTTCCCCAGGGATTCTGGGCACTGGAACCCCACATCGAGTGGATTGCGCGCGAGATGGATTTCGATGCGCTTGAATTTCGGCTGAAGAACGCTGTAAAGGCCGGTGATCTCCATCCGGTGAGCAAAGCCTGGAATGAGGGTCGCGAAGCTGCGCCAGAGTACATCCGGACATGTGGGCTGGAGGATTGTGTTCACCAGGGCGCGGCTGCGATTCGTTGGCATGAGCGGGCTGGAAACGCGGAGTGGCACACGGTGCCAGGTCAGCCCCATTTGCGGCGCGGGATTGGGGTGGCTTGTGTGATGCAGGGGACGGCCATTCCCCGCCTGGATATGGGTGCTGCCAGCATCAAGATCAACGACGACGGGTCGTTCAATATGCTGGTGGGAGCTACCGATCTGGGCACCGGGTCGGATACCGTGCTGGCCCAGATTGCTGCTGAAGTCCTGGGCTGCGAGATTACTGACATCATCGCCTATTCGTCCGATACGGATTTCACACCATTTGACAAGGGTGCCTACGCATCCTCGACAACGTATATCAGCGGACGTGCGGCCCAGATCGCGGCAGAGCAGGTTGCTGACCAGATACGTCAGGTCGCCGCTAGGATGCTCAATAGCCAGGAAGGGGACTTCGCGCCGGTTCAGCCAGAAGACGTCGTGCTCCAGGACCGCGCTGCCTGGGCCCCCGATGGGCGGCATGTCACTCATCGTGATATTGCGCTCAATAGCCTGCACCACGAGACCCAGCACCAGATTATGGGGATTGGTAGCTATGTGAGCCCTGAGAGCCCGCCGCCGTTTGGGGCGCAGTTTGCCACCATCACGCTGGACATCGAGACGGGCCAGTTCACCGTTGATGAGCTGATTATGGCCGTAGACAGCGGGGTCATAATCAACCCGGTGACAGCCAGTGGGCAGATTGAAGGCGGGATGGTGCAAGCGCTGGGTTATGCCCATTGTGAGGAAATGGTCTTTGACGACCTGGGCGCCATGCTGAACCGGCAATTCGACGGCTACAAAATCTATCGCGCTGATGAAGTTCCCGACCTGGGAGTCATCTTCGTCGAGACCTATGAAGAAAGCGGCCCCTTCGGCGCCAAGGCCGTGGCTGAGATCCCGATGGATGGCGTTGGCCCCGCCATCTGCAACGCCGTGTATGACGCCGTCGGTGTATGGGTGTTGGATGCGCCTATTCTTCCCGAAAAGGTCTGGCGGGGGCTACACACACCAGGGTCCAGCGAGCAAGCGCAATGAGCGAGGCATTGGAAGTCCTTGAAGCGGCGCTTGGCGCTCAGCGGGAGGGTAAGCTGGCGGCACTGGCAACAGTTATCCGGGCTCAGGGTTCGGTGCCGCGTCAGGCGGGTAGCAAGATGCTGGTCTGGCCGGATGGTACTATTGTCGGCACAGTTGGCGGCGGCGCGATGGAGTCCCTGGTGATCCAGGAAGCCCAACGCATCATGCAGACAGGCCAACCGGATACCTTCACCTATACGCTATCTGATCTCAAGGGCGGGGATCCAGGTATATGTGGCGGGACGGCTGAGATCTTTGTCGAACCCGTAGGCCTGGTGCCCACTGTGCTGGTGATCGGCTGTGGCCATGTGGGTAAGGCACTGGCAGAACTGGCCAAATGGTCTGGCTTTCGGGTTCTGGTCAGTGACGATCGCGTGGATCTATGCACGCCGGAAAGCATCCCCAATATGGATGGTTACTTTCCGGTGGCCCCGGAGACGCTGCTGGATCATATCGAAATTGGCCCTTTGATGTTTGTGGCCGCAGTGACGCGCGGCTTGCCGGTTGATGTCAAGCTTCTGCCACGGCTCCTGGCCACGAATGTGCCTTACATTGGTTTGATTGGCTCAAAGCGGCGCTGGTCCGTAACGCGCAAGGCACTTATTGAGGAGCACCACGTTTCCGAGGACGATGTGGAGCGCGTCCACTCGCCTATCGGGTTGGATATCCATGCCGAGACGCCGCAGGAGATCGCGATTAGCATTCTAGCCGAGATCATCGCTGCATACCGGAAACATGAGTAGTATCGGCGCGCAATTGATGGCATAGAAATAGGCGTAGTACAGACGAATGATGAACCATCTCTTCTATGAAGACCCTTACCTGGACCAATTTGAGGCGCAGATAGTTGAGCACACGGTAGTTAATAGCCACCCCGCGGTCGTACTGTCACAGACGGCATTCTATCCTACGGGGGGCGGTCAACCACATGATATGGGGACTCTCAATGCAACACCGGTGATTGATGTGGTCAAGCGTGATGATGACGCCGTTCTACATATCCTCGCCGCGCCTCTGGCAACTGAGCACGTGCATGGCCGGATCAACTGGAGGCGGCGCTTTGACCACATGCGACACCATACGGGCCAGCATATCCTCTCCCGGGCGTTTATTGAAGTCGCCGCTGCAGCGACGATTGGCTTTCACGTGAGTGATAACTCGGTGACGATAGACCTTGACCGTCGCGATTTGTCAGAGGGTGATGTTGATGCGGCGGAGGATCTAGCCAATCAGATCGTCGCTCAGAATCGCCCTGTCACGGCCTGGTTTCCTGATGCGGATACCCTTACAGAATTGCCGATCCGCAAGATATCGGAGAAGGTTAGCGGACCAGTACGTGTGGTGGACATCGAAGGCTTTGATGTTACGGCTTGTGGTGGGACACACGTCGCCCATACGGCGGAAATTGGCCTGATTAAGGTCGTGCGCACAGAGAAGATCAAAGGCAACTACCTGCGAGTCGAGTTTGTCTGTGGTGACCGAGCTCTAATGGACTACCGGCACAAGAATCGGTTGCTGCTGAGCCTGGCTAATGACCTGACCACAGCCTATGACCAGATCCCTGAGGCGTTTGACAAACTCCGTGACGAGAACAAATCCTTGAAAAAGTCCCTTCGAGCCGTCCGGCAGCAATTGTTAGCTGTCGAGGCTGAGACACTCCTGGCGGCTGATGGGTCGCAGTCACCCCATAACAGGTTGTTGACGATTGCACGAGTGTATGAAGACTACGAGCCGCGTGATCTACAACAACTGGCGGCTCGGTTGACCGAAGAACCCGGCGTTGTGGCTCTTCTCGGGCGCTTCGGTGATCCGGCGCATTTCGTTTTTGCACGCTCAGATGATGTTGGGCTAGACATGGTGCCGCACTTGCACACGGCAATTGAGCAGCTTGGTAGCCGGCGGGGTGGTGGTCGTCCTGAGTTGGCTCAGGGGGGCGGTGTACCGGCTAGTCGTGAGGCCGTTCAGGCAGCCATTGATACCGTCTTGCGGCTTATTGAGATTAAGCGAGGAGAGTAAGTAACTGTGCAGAAGATCGCCGACGGGGTGTGGATTGAGACGACGCTGCGCGGGGTTACCGTGGGCGCTTTTGAAACCGCTGAGGGCTTTGTCCTGGTCGATACACCATCATTTCCCGCGGATGCCAACCAATGGCGTATGATGTTACAGGAAATCGCCGACTTGCCGATCCGCGCCATCCTCCTGTTGGATTCCCATCGCGATCGTATTCTAGGTGCATCCTGGTTTCAGCCGGAGCTCCTCATCGCCCATAGCGAATCCCGCGAAGCAGTGGTTAGTTTGTCGAACTCATATGTCAGCACGATTGCTAATCTATTGGCGACCAATAATGCGGAGCAAACCAGCCTGTTGAGTGGTCGAATCCTCAAGCCAACGGTCACATTCTCTGACCGCATGCGCCTCTACTTCGGCGATGTCGAGCTACAGCTGATCCACCGTCCGGGGCCCCTTCAGGGGACGATTTGGGTCTACGGAGCACAGCAGGATGTCTTGTTTGTCGGCGATTCTGTGATGACGGGCAAGCCCCCCTACTTGAGTAGCCCATATTCCAAAGCCTGGATTGAAGCTCTACAGAGTTTGGACATAGAATTTCCCACCTCAACCCTGATTTCTGGGCGGCAGGGGATAACCGAGCGTGATGCGATCCCGCCATTGCTGCAATATCTGCATCTGGCGCGCGAACGGGTCCAGCATCTTTATGAGACGCGGCGGCCCCATTCCGAGACGACTCGTCTCATCCACGAACTGCTGGGCATCTATCCGCCGCCCCTGGAATTTGAGCTTGAGGAAATCCAGCAGCGTGTCCGCACCGGGCTCCAGTTCATCTACAACGAATTTCGAGAAGATGATCTTGGCCGCTTTGAGGAACGCGAACAGGTCGTGGCGGCCGATGACGAAGAGTGAAGCCACCACTCGAGTATCGCGTGGACCCGAGTGGTGGGCGAAGCGTTTGTTAGGGCTAGTTGAGTTCAGGTGTGGCTTCGTTGGCGGGTGTCTCTTCTTCTTCAGCCTCGGTTTCTGAGAGCCAGCGCTCGAGAGACATGGCAGCGGCTGTTCCCTGGCCGACTGACGTGCCGACCTGGCGATAGATCGGATCCTGGATTTCACCGGCAGCAAACACCCCTTCTACGCTGGTGCGCATCAGCTTATCGGTGATCACGTATCCCTCTTCATCCATCTCGAGCTGGTCTTTGTAGATGCTGTTGTTTGGCTCGTGGCCGATGAAGATGAAAACGCCCTCGGTTGGGTGCTGGCGGGTTTCGCCGGTATTGACGTCCCGCAGGACGATGTGATCCACTGCGCCCTCCCCAGCGATCTCATCAATGACTGTGTTCCAGACAAACGACATCTTTTCGTTATTGAAAGCGCGCTTCTGCAGGAAGGGACCGGCGCGCAGTTCGTCGCGACGATGGATGACCTCGACCTTATTGGCAAAGCGTGTCAGGAAGATACCTTCCTCGAGGGCGCTATCTCCACCGCCAACGACAACAATGTCCTTGCCCCGGAAGAAAAAGCCGTCACAGGTGCCGCAATAGCTGACTCCACGGCCTACATACTCGTCCTCGCCAGGGATCTGGAGTTTGCGCGGCGATGCCCCCGAGGTCACGACGACCGAATCAGCCAGCAAGATCTTGCCGTTATCCGTCTTCACGGTAAAGGGGCGTCCGTGTGTGAAGTCAACCTCGCTGACGGATGCGTACTCATACCGGGCGCCAAAACGCTCGGCCTGCGCGCGCATTTTCTCTACCAGGTCTGGCCCAGAAAGCCCTTCGGGAAAGCCTGGATAATTCTCGACCTCATGGGTAATCGCCACCTGTCCGCCAAGCTGGGGGCCAACGATCACCAGTGGGTTGAGTTGGGCGCGCGCCGTGTAGAGTGCTGCGGTCAGTCCGGCCGGACCTGAACCAATGACAATCACTTTTTCGTGCTGCATAGCTCGATTTCACCTCGTTATTCTAATTAGGATTTAGGATAAGTCGCGTATTGGGTTATGGGCTAGGGCAAAAACCAGACCATCTCAAGTAACCAATATTTCTGAGGCAAAAGAATCCAATATCTTACCTGACACACAGGGGTCTCTCGCAACGCTTTAGGCATCCAGCTCGCCGGATTGCTCAGCCTTCAATACGGCAACGAGCGCCTGGAATTCCTCATTGCAGTCAGGACTTTGCTGCAAATGAACGTCAATCGCTGGCTTGATGACAGACGCCGGTGCTCCAGAGGCAATCCACTCTGCCAGGCAGTCCATTTCACGGTCGAACTCGACACAGTCGGCTTCGTCCTCTTGGGTGGCCGATAGGCAGTCGATCAATGCTTTGATCTGACGGTTGTATTTATCGGACATGGTCAACTACTCTCATAAAAGGTTTCGCATCCGGTTTGTGATAGATGGAACAATCCCACGCTCTGTAAAGTCCTGATGGTGTGAATATCGGGCTTCTTACACCCTATTCTATAAGAATCCTTGATGTTTATCGATTAGTTTTTCAGATTCGAACAAAACGGGCTGGCAACACCTTTGTTGCCAGCCTCTTAGCTGTCTGGGCCCTACGGGTGCTAGTTGATGACGTCGTAGTCTGGACGGGCGGGTTCGTCATCGTCAGACGGCAGGATGTAGCTCCCGCCGCTATGTCGCGTGAACACTAGATTCTCGCCATCGCTGTCGATCTCAATGAGATCGCTTTCCTGGATCTCGCCCTTGAGCAGCCGGACACTCAGGGGGCTCTCTACATAGTGCTGCAGTGCACGACGCAGGGGGCGGGCCCCATATTGTGGATCATAGCCCTCGCGGGCCAGCCATTCGCGAGCTTCGTCGGTAAGCTCAACTGTTACACCTTTTTCAGCCAGGCGTTCGGCGATCTGCTCCATCTGCAGGTCGACAATAGCCTTCACGCTCTCCAGACTGAGCGGGCTGAAAATGATGATCTCGTCGATGCGGTTGAGAAATTCTGGCCGGAATGTATCCCGCATGGCCTTCTCGATGCGCTGGTGGTCGGCAACTGCTTCCTCGTCGTGTGATGAGACGAACCCCAGTGCGCCGCTGCGATTCGCATACTCGGTGCCCAGATTGCTGGTCATGATGATGACTGTATTGCGAAAATCGACGGTTCGCCCTTGGCCATCGGTGAGGCGGCCATCATCCAGGATTTGCAACAGTGCATTCCAGATATCAGGATGGGCTTTCTCGATTTCGTCGAAGAGCACTACCCGATAGGGACGGCGCCGGACGACTTCGGTAAGCTGGCCGCCTTCTTCATAGCCGACATAGCCTGGAGGCGCACCAAACAGCCGGCTAACCGTGTGCTGTTCGCGGTATTCGCTCATGTCGATACGGACGAGCGCGTCCTCGTCGTCAAACATAAACTCAGCGAGTGTCTTGGCCAACTCAGTTTTGCCGACACCGCTGCTGCCCAGGAAAATGAATGAGCCAATCGGCCGTCGCGGATCCTTCAGGCCAGAGCGTGCGCGGCGAATCGCATCTGAGATAGCGATGACTGCTTCTTCCTGGCCGATGACGCGCCTCTGGAGCTCGTCTTCCATGCGCAGCAGTTTGTCAGCTTCGGTCTCGAGCATCTGGTTGACTGGAATGCCGGTCCATTGGGCCAAGACAGCGGCAATGTCATCGGTGTCAACCATCTCATCCAGCGTGTTTTCCACTTGCCAGTGCTCGAGCATATCGGTGTATTCTTCTTGCATGCGTGCCAGTTGCATCTTGAGGTTGGCGGCCTGTTCGTAATCCTGTGAGAGAGCGGCATGCTCCATCTCAGCCGAAAGCCGGTTGATTTCCCGCTTCATTTCCTTGAGGTCCGGCGGCATCGAGTACAGGGCAACTCGCAAACGCGAGGCCGCCTCATCGATCAGATCGATGGCCTTATCAGGTAGCCGCCGGTCGGTTACGTAACGGTGGCTGAGCTTGACCGCGGCCGTCAACGCGGCGTCCGAGAAGGTGACTTTGTGGTGGGCTTCGTAGCGATCGCGGAGGCCCAACAGCATATCAATGGTCTCCTCAATGGTTGGCTCATCCACAAAGACGGGGGCAAACCGACGGTCCAGAGCGGCGTCCCGCTCAATATGCTGGCGGTACTCATCGAGCGTCGTAGCGCCAATACAATTGAGGTCGCCACGGGCCAGCGCAGGCTTCATCATATTCCCGGCATCAAGCGAGCCGGAGGCAGCCCCCGCGCCCACAACCTGGTGGATCTCATCGATGAACAGGATGATCTCGCCGGCGCTCCGTTCGATCTCATCCATGGCGGCTTTGAGACGTTCTTCAAACTCGCCCCGGAAGCGGCTACCGGCCACCATTGCGCCCAGATCAAGCGAGACGACGCGCCGGTTCATCAGGATTTCGGGGACGTCGTTGTCCATGATTTTCTGGGCCAGTCCTTCTACGATGGCGGTTTTGCCCACGCCGGCCTCGCCAATGAGGACTGGGTTGTTTTTCGTGCGCCGGCAAAGAATCTGGATGACCCGCAGGATCTCATCATCGCGCCCGATTACCGGGTCGAGACGGCCTTCCTGAGCGAGTTTAGTGAGGTCCCGCGAGAACTTCTCGAGCGTTCCATAGCGGCTCTCTGCCTGCGGATCTGTGACACGCTGGCCGCCACGTAGCTCTTTGACGACCTCCAGGCAGCGCTCCTTGGTTATCCCGGCCTCTTTCAGCACACGGTAAGCGGGAGTCGGTACACGGCCCTCAGTCAGAATCGCCAGGAAGATATGCTCCGTCGAGATGTACTCGTCCTTGAGCCGGCTGGCCTCTTCGTTGGCCAGGTCGATGATTCGTTTGACACGGGGTGTAATGAAAACCTGGCCGGCACCGCCACCGTATACGGCTGATCGAGGGGTGGCTTTTAGGACTTCATCGAGCTTGTGGCGCAGTGGATCAATTGGTATGCTCATCTTTTCGAGGAGCTGGGGGATCACGCCGTCTGGCTGCTCCAGAAGTGCTAACAAGATATGCTCAGTGTCGACCTGGTTATGGCCATAGCGCTGAAGGATCTCGTAGGCACGTGCCGCGGCATCTTGCGCCCGCTCAGTGAATCGATCAAATCGCATCATGTCTTGCATTCCTTGCTGCTAGGGTATAGCCTGTCAGGAGTACGGATACTGTCCGGTCAATAGTGGCGGTATCAGGCGCTCTGCGGCATCTGGTCTTATACTGCAACTATATTCCGGATCGATATTGTCTTGCAAGTGAACTTATTGGTAGGCAGTTTATTACATAGTGCAAGGTCAACTCAGCAAACGGCTTGATGACCTGGTCTTAAGGATAGCATTACTTTGTTAGAAGAATGACAAATGTCCATTAGAAATATCTTGAGGGTGCTAGTATTCGTTGACCTGGGCGAACTCAATGACCGCAACATTGGTGTCGCAACGATCACCCGTGATCACTTCCACCGCCTCCGAGATAGGGGTACCCAGCGAGCCAATAAGCTGAACGGTATATTCATCGCGACGTGGGGATGAACCGACAGGAACTTCAAATCCGGAATCACCAAACGCTGTCTGACTGCCCGCAAAGACAACCACCAAAAAATCATCGCCGCTGACCTCGACCGCCAGGTCGATCACGGGCTCGCCGCCTAGGCCCGTAATATTCCCCGCGATGCTGAGCCACTGGCATTGTTGTGCGTTGGTGTTTGGTTCGTAGCGCACTTCGCGGGCCACAAAGGGGAAGGGTGCATTCGGATCAGGGGTCGAGAGTCCGCTTGTTGGGAGCGATGCGGATGCCTCGGGTGTTTCTGATCCCGGTAGTGTGACGGCCAGCGTAACGGTTGGTGCTTGCTCGATCCCCGGAACGACCGGCGTTGCCGTGACTGTCGGGGTCGGCGTGAGGGTCGCGGTTGGGGACGGGGTATGGCCTGTCTCTTATACACATCT
>JAADYW010000111.1 GCA_010092845.1 Chloroflexota bacterium | reverse complement strand
TGGGACATTTGCTAGGCGGGATAGCATATGCTCGTGAATCCCCTATAATGGGGGATTGTTTTATTGGGATTATCTCGCGGGAGCAGTACACGCTATGCTAATCGCATTGCTGCAAGTCGTGGTCGGCACAACAATCCTTGTTGGCGGCGCCTATGCGCTGGTGACAGGCGCCTCCAATATCGCCAAGGCGCTGGGGATCTCGGAGCTGGTCATCGGGCTGACCATTGTCGCCATTGGGACCTCAGCGCCGGAACTAGCTATCACCGTCGTCTCGGCATTAGATAACAAACCTGAACTCATTATTGGCAATGTGGTAGGTAGCAATATCGCCAATATCGGGCTGATTCTTGGCTTTAGCGCAGTGGTGGCATCGATCAATGTTCCCCGAGCAATTCTCTACCGGGAATTCGCCTGGTTGTTAGGGGCCACAGCTCTAATCGGTGTGTTTGCCATCGGCGGTGAATTCACGTTGCCGGAGGGGCTGATTCTCTTGGTCGGCGTAGTTGTCTTCTCGTATATGTCTTACCGGGTTGCAGTGCAGCAGCACGATGATGCCGTCGATGCGCGCATGGATGGCAAGGAAATGCCATCCCTTAACCTCGTTCGTGACGGTGGATTGATCCTGTTGGGGGGACTGGGCCTGGCATTTGGATCTAACTGGTTGGTCACAGGTGCAACCGAAATCGCCCTGGAAATCGGGATTAGCGAATACGTGATCGGCCTGACATTAGTTGCCGTCGGCACCTCCTTGCCAGAGCTTTCGACGTCAATCGTGGCCAGCACGCGCGGCGAAGGCGATCTGGTGGTCGGCAATATCATCGGCAGCAATATCTATAACTTGCTGTTGATCCTCGCCACCGGCATGGTGATTACAACTCTTGAAATTCCTGAAGTTGTGCTCGAGGTCCAGATCCCGCTGATGATCGGATTGACATTTGCCCTGTTCCCGATTATCTACTCAGGTCGGCGAGTCGGTCGCGTGGAGGGCTCTGCCCTGCTAGCAGCCTATATCGTTATCACAGGCATCGCCTTCGCCCTCAATCCAGGCGGATAGCCCTTTTCGATGCTGTCATAGGTAGACTCATGACCCTTTATCTGGATGTCAGCGCTGGAGTGAATGTACAAGCCGGGTTAGGTCGCTATAGCCGGTCATTGACACGCGCCCTCCTTCCCTATCTCGAAACGCCGCCAACGCTTTTCTATAACCAGATTCGGGGACGCAGCCAGCCAATCGAGGGGGTGGCGCATTGCCCTTCACGTGTGATCCCGATGGGCTACAAGCCGTGGCGTCTGACGGTCTGGATGGGTCAGGCACTGCGGCTGAATTTCCAACGGTTGGTGCCCAATGCAAGCCTCTTCCACGCCCATGAACACTTGTTGCTTCCCTTGCGCGACACGCCAACCGTGCTCACGGTACATGATCTGATCTTCAAGCTGTTTCCCGAGCACCATAAGAGCCTCAACCATATCTTCCTCAACCGCGCCATGCCGCTGTTTGTGAAACGTGCGGACGCCATCATTACCATTTCACTGGCCAGCAAACGCGACCTCGTCACGCACTACAATGTGCCTCCCGAGAAAATCACCGTTGTCTATGAGGCCGCCGCCCCAGACTTCGCCCCCCCTACACCCGAAGCGATTGCCAGGGTACGGCAACACTACCAGCTTCCTGAGAACTATCTGCTCGTCGTTGGTACGATTGAACCACGCAAGAACTATAGCCGGCTGGTCACTGCCTTGATGCGGCTGCGTGAACGGCACATCGACCTGAAACTGGTGGTCGTGGGTCGCAAGGGCTGGCTCTATGACGAATTCTTCCAGACAATTCGGGATCTGCAGGCGGAGGAGCATGTCATCTTTCCAGGCTACGTTCCCGATGACGATCTCCCGGCTGTTTATGGGGCGGCAACCATCGCCGTGATGCCATCGCTATATGAGGGGTTTGGTCTACCGGTGCTCGAGGCCATGGCATGTGGCACGCCGGTAGTATCCAGCGACGCCGCCAGCTTACCCGAGCTTGGTGGGGAAGTGGCACGCTATTTTGCACCTACCGATCTCGAGGCAATGATCGATACCCTGCAAAGCGTACTCGACGACGACACCTTACGCCAGGAGATGAGTGCAGCCGGACCGGCTCAGGCTGCCCGCTTCTCATGGGATCGCACTGCCCAGGAGACACTAGCCGTTTACAATAAGCTGGTGGACCGGCCCTTCAGCAATTCCTTACCCTGAACACGACACGCGTTAAGATTATTATGCTAAAATTAAAAATAGCTTACTGATTGCAATGGTCATGCCCAGATCAGATCATATATAACCATGCTTTCTGCTGCCCTAATGCTACCTTAAAGGTAAAAGCAGAACGTTGCTGTGTTCAACAACCGTAAGGAGAAACAATCCCCATGCTAGAAGAAGCCAAGGTCGAAGAATGGATGAGTACGCCGGTGGAGAGTATCCGGCCGAATACGCTTATTAGCGATGCCCACCAGATCATGAAAGAGAAGAATATCCGTCGCTTGCCCATCCTGGACAAGCACGAACGCCTGGTCGGCATAGTAACCATCGGCGATATACGTGAGGCCAGCCCTTCTGATGCAACGACACTGAGCATCTGGGAACTCAACTATCTCTGGGCCAAATTGACGGTTGAAAAGGTCATGACGACCAAAGTTCTGACCGTCCACCCACAAGACTCCATGCTCGATGCGGCCCAAATCATGCTAGAGGAGAAGGTCAGCGGGTTGCCCGTGGTGAATAGCGACAAACAGCTTGTCGGCATACTCACCGAGTCAGATGTCTTCCGGATGCTGGTCAAGTCACGCGTTAAAACCTGAACCCAACCAGGCACAACTAGGAGTTTCCAGCGGGCGTGGCGTCAGGGACGCGGCGCCCGCTAGCATTTTGCCCCTAGCTACCACGGACGGCATTAGAGCTTGCCCAGAAATCGCCGGATTGAATCGCCTCAATTGATAACTCGGCATTACAATAGAGAGCATCGGTCAAGGGAGAAATTCATGATGCAGCATCGCACTGTTCTCATCGCCTTACTGGTGTTTATCTTGTTATCCAGCACGATCTTGTTTGCCAAACTACCCGGATCGCCGGCACCTATCTTCGCCCAGCCAGACATAACGCCAACCGCGAGCAGCCCAGAAGCCAGCAATACCATGACGGCCCACGAACAAGACGATACACCCATGGGCATCGTTATCCCGCAAGCGGTCAACATCCGCAGTGGACCACGGATGTACTATGACGTTATCGCCCATCTGGAACAAAATGAGCAAGTCCCCGTAATGGGCGTTTCACCCGAGCTGGAGTGGCTCGAAATCGCCTTCGGCAGCGGGTGGACAGGCTGGGTAGCTGCGCACATGATCGATGTCAGTGTACCGCTCGAAGACCTCGCGGTCTCGGCACCAACACCGCTACCTACCATTATGCGGCTGGAAGGGTTTACCTACATCCGCCAGAAACTCAATAATTGCTCGGCCACCGCACTTACAATCGCTTTGACCTACTTTGGCGGCCCCGAAGACCAGATGATCATTGGGAACTACCTGCGCCCCGTATCGACTGATGTGAGCGTCGACATTGAGCAGATGGCGACCTATGCCAATGAAGTCTTCGCCGGCGTGGGGGCGGTCTGGCGCATGGGCGGCAATTGGTATCTGATCCGGCAACTCATCGCTGCTGGCTTTCCCGTTGTTATCGAGACCAGCGTCTATGTGCGGGGTGACCAGCACCCCTGGGCCGGGCATAATCGGGTGATCATTGGCTACGACGAGCAGACTATCCTACTCTATGACAGCTACCTGGGGCATGGCAACTATCAGGGCTATCGCATTGAGCAAAGTGAGCTCGATGAGACCTGGAAGCACATGAACCGCAATTTCCTGGTACTCTACCCCGAAGAGCGCGAGGCCGAGGTCGCGCAGATTATGGGCGCGCATTGGGATGTCGCCCAGAGCGTGGGCCTGGCCCAGCGCAAGGCACTGGCCGAGATTGTCACCAATCCCAACGACGTCTATGCGCACTACAATCTGGGCACCACATATGTCGCCCAGGGTCAATATCCCGAGGCGATGGCCGCCTATGACAGAGCGCTCGATGTTGGCGGGTTGCCAATCCGCTTCCACTGGTACCAGTTCGGCATTTTTGAGGCCTACTATCATGCAGGCCGCTACAATGAGTTGATCTGGTTAGCAGAGTACACCATGGAGATGATGGGTTCCGCACTGGAGGCCGAAGAGATTCATTACTGGCTGGGTATGGGATATGCTGCGACTGGACGTCTCGATGAGGCGCTGGCACATGTCCAGCGCGCCGTCGCCATGAATCCGCGTTTTCAGCCCGCCCAGGCTGCGCTGTGGCAATTGCAGCAGGGAACCTACCAGCCACCCGTATAGTAGGCAAGAATGGGAAGAGGGATGGGGGGCATCCGCACCCCCACCCGTGGGGTACTACGAAGCGGTTGCGAGCTGCTCGATGTATTCCAGGCTCTGGTGGCGGAAGTAGGTATTGTACAGATCAGCATAGTGGCCGCCACTCGCCAGTAGCGTCGCATGTGAGCCCTGCTCGATGATCTCCCCCTTACTCAGGACGATGATGCGATCAGCATTCTTGATGGTCGAGAGCCGATGGGCGATCACGATTGAGGTCCGGCTCTTGAGGACCACATCCAGACCTTCCTGGATCAGGGTTTCCGTCAAGGGATCAATGCTGGCGGTGGCTTCATCCAGGATAAAGATCGACGGATCCTGGAGCAATACGCGCGCCAATGCAACCAACTGCCGCTGTCCCATCGAGAGGCTGCTGCCACGCTCCCCTACCTCTGTGTCCAGGCCATTAGGCAGGCCTGCAATCCAGTCGCCGTGCCCGACCATGCGGGCCACCGCTTCCACTTCTTCGTCGGTCGCCTCTGTGCGCCCATAGCGGATGTTTTCTCGCACCGTGCCATCAAACAGAAATGGCGACTGGGTTACAAACCCCAGATGGTGGCGATAGGCACTCAGTTCGAATGACCGCACATCCTGACCGTCGATCAAAATGCGCCCACCCTGGAACTCATAGAAGCGCGCGATCAGCTTGGTGATGCTGGACTTGCCTGAGCCGGTGTGCCCTACCAGGGCCACTGTCTCCCCCGGATGAATTGTCAGAGCAAACCTCCGGAGGACCGGCTCACCTTCTTTATAGTGAAAGTCGACATCTTCAAACCGTATCTCGCCACGTAGGCTGGGCAAGGGCTGGTTATCGGTCTGGATGACATTCGGGTCGGCATCAATCAGCGCGAAGACCCGCTCGCCGGCCGCCAGTCCGAGCTGAAACTGGCTCCAGAAAGATGCAATGCTGGTGAGTGGGAACCAGAAAAGTGCGATGCCTTGCAGAAACAGATACCAGTCGCCGGGCGACAGGTAGCCCTCTTGAGCGCGCAAGCCGCCGAAGTATACCAGGGCCGCCGTCCCCACCCCCGAGAGCAGATTGAGGATGGGGAAGATGCTGCTGAACACGTAGCCGGTTCGCAAGTTGATACGATAGGAGCGGCGATTGACATCGAGGAACTCGTCGTAGATCGCTTGCTCCTGACGAAACGTCTTGGCGACACTGATGCCACTCACTGACTCCTGGATATGGCTACTCACCACCGCTAGAATCCGGCGAGATTGCGTGACGCTGTAGCGTGCAATCTTCCGGAAGGCCAGCGCCGTGGCAACGATGAAAGGTGCCAGCGCCAGGGTGATCAATGTCATCGGGACATCTACAGTGAATAGGTAGCCGATCAGCAAGATGACCAACAATCCCTGGCTCAGGAGCTCCATTGTCAAGTTGACCACCTCAGCGAAGGCCTGTGTATCCGAGGTCACCCGGCTGACGACTTTGCCGGAAGGATAGGTGTCATAGAACGACAAATCGCGCGCCATGACAGCATCAAATGCATCCTCACGTAGCTTGAGCACGACATTTCCGACGGCCGTTGCCCCAGCCCAACGCCGGATGGCATTAAAGCCCCAGGATAGCATCCCCAGCAGCACCACAATACTCAGGACGACCATCAATGTGCCAGTGTTGGTGTCGTCGCGGATGCGATCAATACTGGCTGAGATGTATATGGGCAACCCGGTGCTGACCAGGGCTGTCAGGAAGATTGCCAGCGCCACAAAGAGCATCCGCGAGAACTCTTGCCGGAAATAGGTGATGATCCGCTGCACGAGGACCTTGTCCCCGTATTGACGATCGTAGTCTTCGGCATCAAGGCCATCCATGATGAAACCCATTGTCCGTACTCCTCACTAGACTGCCTAGGCAGCCGGTTCCTCGGCCTCAAGGGGCGGCAACTCAACATCAAAGCGGGCGAAGATCCGTCGATAGTGCGGCGACGAGCGTAGCAAGTCCTCGTGGGCCCCGCTAGCGACGATCCGCCCTTGATCCAGCACGATGATCACATCCGCCCAGCGGATCTGGGACAGACGATGGGTAATCATTAGGACGGTGCGTCCTTCTTGCATGCGTCGCAGCGCGCGCTGGATCTCGCCTTCAGTCGCGCTGTCGATAGCACTGGTCGAGTCGTCGAGGATAAGAACTCGCGGGTTGCTCAAGAAGGCCCGTGCCAGGGCCAGGCGCTGGCGCTGCCCACCCGAAAGGGTCACACCCCGCTCGCCGATCTTGGTCTGATAACCCTCCTGAAATGACAGGATGAAATCATGGGCCTGGGCCGCGCGGGCTGCTTCCTCGATCTGCTCCTGAGTTGCCCCCGGCGCACCGAAAGCGATGTTCTCAGCAATCGTTCGCGAGAACAGGAAGATATCTTGCTCGATGCTGGAAATCTGTGACCGCAGTGTGGCCAGGTTCCATTCCCGGACATCCACGCCATCGACCAGGATACGCCCCCCGGAGACATCGTAAGTGCGGTTGACGAGGCGTGTCAGTGTACTCTTCCCCGCGCCCGTCTGGCCGATAATCGCGACCGTCTGGCCGGGCCGGATATGGACATTGATATCCCCTAACACATTCGTCCCGTTATAAGCGAAGTCCACATTCTCGAAGACAATATCGCCCTCGATTGTGCGGCTTATCCCCTCACGGTTCTCATCAAGCTCTGTCTCGGTCTTGATGATGGTCAAGATACGGTCCGCACCTGCTAGCCCATTCTGGATCAACGTCAGGGCGAACAGCGACAATATCGTAGGGAAGCGCATGACGCTAAACAGGCCGATCACCGCGATGACCTCACCCAACAGGATCTCATCGGCCCGATAGAGGAAAATACCGTGCAAGAAGATCAAGCCGTAGGCAATCCCATAGATGAGAATCGGCAAGTAACCGGCTTCAATGCGGCCCTGTTGCACAAAGTAGTCACGGAAACCACGCGCATTGTCGCGGAACTTCTGTCGCTCAAAGGACTCGGTAGTGCTAGCTTTCACCACCTCAATGCCAGAAATCGTCTCTTCCAGACGGGCATTCATTGTGCCGAACTGGGTGCGCAGGCGGTTCACCACTGGGTTCAGGCGACGCGAGTAATCGCTGGCTGTGATGAAGTACAGCACCACTAACAGGATGGGTACCGCCAGCAAGCGGAGATCGATCAACGCGATGTAGACCATAGGTACTGCAAAACCGAGTACCAGATCAAACATGAACAGGATACCCGGATTGACCATAAAGTTGAGTTGTTTGACGTCATCTGTGGCGCGCGCCATGATATCACCTACCCGCTGGCGATCGTGAAATGTCTGGCTCTTGCCTAGCAGGCTTATGTACAACTCATGACGGGCATCGACTTCCATGCGCTGAGCGAGCGTCTCAACCGATAGGCTGGCGAACAAGCTGGCCACACCATCAGTCACCAACACCAAGAGCACCAGTAAGGCAATGGTGACCAGCGCACCTTCGGTGCCAGAAGATGGCGTGAGAATTTCCTCGGCAGCACGTCCAATGAGCACTGCGGACTGCGCATACGCTGCATAGGCCACCGTGAAGAGGGTGGCCGTAGCGACCAGGAAGAACTTGTACCGCATCAGGTGTGAAATGACCCAGCGTATCGCATTCTTGTGGTTGTAAGGGTATGTCCCCGCTACGCTGAATTCGCTCTTGTGCGACACAGGGGGTCTCCTTTCGCTTCAGGCAAGCTGAAAAACGAGGCAAAGCGTTGCTATGATACTGTGATGGTTGAAAGGTCGGAGACAACAATGGGGCTGCTCTACCCGCGAGGCAGCCAGGCAGTACCCGAAAATATGTTCTATTGTACCACAGAGGATCGCGTTTGCATAGCAACTCCCGGCTCAACAGACAACACAGCAAAGCTTACCAGAAGTATAAAAGTATATCAAGAACTATTTTTGGGTCATAAAAGGTCTACCGCTTCAGACAGCCAAGCCCCGTTGGGCGGTTAAATATCTGAACTCAGAATCGACAAAACCCGTTCCAGATCAGGGACGCTATTCGAGCGCCATCGTTCCGTACCATCGGCGTCAAAAACGATATACGTCGGCGAGAACTCAAAATCATAGCGTTCGCTGAGTTCAGCACCGGTCTCGGTGTGAATATTGACCAACAGCACATCAATGCCGGCTTCTTCAAGATCAGGTTCCAGGCCACGCACGGTGTCCACATCACGCATGCAGCCCAGTCAGTAGTTCGAATAGAACATCAGGAACGTCGGCTGGCCATTCGTCAACCGCGCATCGGCTTCTTCCACCGACTCGATCCCGCTATCGGGGTAGCGAAATAGTCCTCCCAGCAGGAGTACGGTGATGAGATACAGCACCGGCAACGCGATCCGGATCAATCGCGAAGGCCGCCGCCAGCGCCACGCAACAAGCGCCACAACGATGAATCCCATCGTTGCGGCCAGGACAAACGAGAATTGGTTCACCAGCCACATTCATTGCCTGCTTTCTCCGTGTGCCAAAGCCACGTATACTCGTATACTATAGACAGCATCGATGAGAACAGCATGAGGAGTTGACCATGGGAATGCCCGCTGCTCGGGTTGGGGATTTGACCGTTACAGGCGACGCCATTACTGGCCCTGGGGTACCAAACGTCCTGATTATGGGACAACCCGCCGCTGTCATTGGCGATAGTGTTGCGGGCAATGCTTGCACGGGGGCGATCGTGAAAGGTTCGGCCACGGTCATGATTGGCGGACGCCCTGCCGCGCGTGTTACGGACACGGTGACCGGCGCCAACCCCTATAGCTGTCTCTTATACACATCT
>JAADYW010000110.1 GCA_010092845.1 Chloroflexota bacterium | reverse complement strand
GTGATAGAGTTAGGACTTACGCAGTTGACCGTTTGTGCGCCATACCTGCTTGTGGAAAGCCTGCAAGGTTCGCACCGCCCTGCTCTACCTCATCGCGGCGTTTCTGGTTGGTGGGCTCGTGCTCATCAACCAGGGCGTTGCGTTGCATCTGCGCATCGGCACCCTCCTGCCGGTCTTCTATCACCTGCTGACGGTTGGCTGGCTGACGCAGCTTATCTGTGGGGTGGCGCTGTGGCTCGCCTGTCGCTGCTCTAACCATTGCGCCAATGTCGTCGTTGGCGTGCCCAATGTGTGTGTGCCGTTTGCCACGGCGTTCCCTTCGCCCACCTTATCGAAGTAGGCCATCAATTCGCCGACGGCCTTCAACTCGTGGTTGCGTGTGAGGGCTGACAGCAGCCTGACCAGCCAGAAGGGCATCGTTCTCGTTCCTACCTGCTTGATGTCAGGATGGAACACTGCACAATAGCGGCGCAGTGCCTCGTGCATCTCAATCGCCTCTGGCCCCAACACCACAACCCGCTGGTTGGACGCTTCCTCCTGACCATACGCGGTGGCAACCATCTGCGCATAGTCATCTGCGGCGACCCAGTGGTAGGGGCACGGCTGCTTGCCCAGCACCGACGCACGACCGTTGACCACGAACAGCGGCAGACTCTCCATAAACCAGGTAGGGCAGAAGATCGTGAAGGGAATGCCTGATTCTCTGATGGCCTGTTCGGCAAGGAATTTGCGATTGAAGTAGGGAAACCAGCGGTGCTCCTCTGCAACCGTCGCCCCGGAGATGTAGGAAATCCGCTCAAGGCCAAGCCTGGCAGCCACCTGCGCGATCGTCTCCGCTGCCTGTTGTTCGACCTGGTTCGGCAGATTGATATGCACGCCAGAGCAGTCTTGTAGCGCTTCCTGCATGCGGTGGCTATCGCATGGGACTCCAGTCACCATCTCAAACGAGTCATCAAACAGTGTGCGCGCCTTTGCGGCATCCCGCGTGATAATCCGCACCTGGAAGCCTGCTTCTTTCAGACAGTGGGCAACCGGCTGCCCCAACATGCCGGTTCCACCAACCACCGCAATAGTCTTCTGCATGATCTGTGCCTCCTCAACGCTGAATCCTCAGCCAATCTCACTATCACGCGCAAAGCCCGCCACAAACGCCACCAGAAAGCCGAGCCACGCCGCGCCAACCAGCGACAAGGTGAGCGTGAGCACCCGCTCCATATCTGCCACGCCGGGGATATACCCAAAGATGGCGATGCCGATGGCTGTCAGCATCAGCAGCGATGCAGTGGTCAGCACCCCCGGCCACGCTCTGGCAAGCCCGCTGCGCAGGCCCGCCGGAAGCACCCGCTGCCACCAGTGCAAGGGTGTGTGGATGCGCGTTGCGACTATCCAGGCCGGAATAAAGAAGATGACCTGTCCAATACCGCCGCCCACCAGAAAAAGCACGATGAACAGCAGCAGAAAGACGAGGTGCCCGCGAGGTTTCTGCACAAACCAGACCGACCAGATGATAATGGCCAGGCCGACAAGCAGAGCCAGAATGCCGGTGATCAGAAAGTTGGGCACAAGCGTAAACGCTCCCTCACTGCCTTCGCTCCAGTGGCTCCAACTGCTACCCGCCGCAACCGCCATGATGAACATGCCATCGGTGGGCGTATTGCCCTGCAAGGTCTCCGCAAAACCGTGGGTCATTCCGCTAAAGCCGAAGATAGTGCCGACAGTGGCGACATTCAGCCTGGTTGCTCGATTCATAGTTGCTCTCCTGCGCATACCTGAGCCTGATGCGCCGATGCGACGAACGGTGTTGATGATGGTATGATACATCTACACAACACACCCGACATCACCCGAAAGGCGGATATGACATGCATGGTGTCAGCAGCACAGGCAGTTAAGAGAGGATATGAAGCGGAAGCAGGGCTATCAGGTCGTCCCATTCAGCGCCCAGCGGCAGGCCGTCGCCGCCAGCGCCACGGTTGGACGCGAACGCAACAACATTCATACCTTTACTGAGGTGGACATTGCCACGCCTCGGCGTTTGATCCGGGAGCACGGCGAGCGAACCGGTGAGCGCCTCTCGCTCACGGCGTATGTCGTGGCCTGTCTGGCCCGGACGATTGCAGAATACCCCGCTTTCAACGCATTTCGCAAAGGGCGCAAGCTGGTGCTGCTTGACGATGTGACGGTCGGCGTGCTGGTGGAGCGGACCATTGCGGGCGAAGGCGTGCCCGAAATCCTGACCATTCAGGCCGCAGACACAAAGACCTACCAGCAGATCAACGATGAGATACGAGCCGCCCAGCAGCAAGGCGATGTGCCGTTCGGGACGCTCTCCGGGTCAACCTGGATCATGCGGCTGATACCAGGGTTTTTGCTCACGCAGTTTATTCGTCTCGCAGCCCGCAACATCCGCATCGCCCGACGCTATGGCGTGGTGGGCGTCACAGCGGTGGGCATGTTTGGCCCCAGTCCGATGTGGATTGTGCCGCTCAGTGGTGCCACGGTTGCCGTTGCAGTGGGCAGCATCGTGGAGCGCCCGGTCTGCATCGACGGTGCGCTCGAAGCACGCGAACATCTTTGCCTGACGCTCTCGTTCGACCACGATATTATCGATGGTGCCCCCGCCGCCCGCTTCACAAAACAGTTTGCAGCACTGCTGATGAGTGGGGAGATGCTACACGAGGCATGCGGCCCCCAGAGCACGGATTGCCGCGCATGAGGATCAGTCGAGGTATCTGTATCTGCTCACGGTGAGAGCAGCGATGCGGTCAACCAGAGATACCCGGCCAGCCCACAGATGACCACCCCAAGGCCAAAGTACAGGTATTCAATGCGGGTCGGGCCAGGCGGCTCCTGTTTGAGCAGCAGGATTTCCCC
>JAADYW010000109.1 GCA_010092845.1 Chloroflexota bacterium | reverse complement strand
GACCAGGCCCGTGCACTGCTGGCCGGTGGAGTAGATGTCTTCTGGATCGAGACAATGGCTGATCTCAGGGAGGTTGAGGCGGCCGTTGAGGCTTGCCGGCGGGTGGCACCTGAGCTGCCAGTGGTGACGACGATGACCTTTGATACCGGTGGCCGGACCATGATGGGTGTTACACCAGAACAAGCAGTCGCCACCCTTGATGCACTCTCCGTGGCGGCCTTGGGTGCCAACTGTGGCAACGGCCCGTCTGAGATTGAGACGGTAATTGCCGCCATGCACAAGGCGGGGCCAGGGGTACCCCTCGTCGCGAAGGCCAATGCTGGCCTTCCTCGGATGGTGGAGGGCCGCTCAGTCTATGATGCGACCCCGGCTGAGATGGCAGCCTATGCCTGTCGGTTGCGCGAGTTGGGTGCTCGGATCGTTGGCGCCTGCTGTGGCAGCACTCCGGCCCATATTCAGGCGATCGCGGCAGCGTTGAAAGAGATGGCGTGACCCACTATATCGCGCTCACCTGTACGGCGCTGGCCCGCAGCGTCTATCATATTGCGGCTTCAACCCCGGCGGCGATCTCAGTGCGGTTGCTGGATCAAGGGTTGCATGATCGTCCCCGAACATTACGCCAGCAACTTCAGGCCCACATTGACGCGATTGAGCCGGGCATGTGCGACGCGATTCTCTTGGTCTACGGCTTGTGTGGCAACGCGACGCTTGGCTTGCGGGCCGAGCATACGCAGATGGTCCTCCCCCGTGCCCATGACTGTATTACCCTGTATCTGGGCTCTCAACAGCGTTACCAGCAGGAATTCGACGACCATCCCGGTACGTATTGGTACAGTCTGGAGTATCTTGAGCGGAGCGGAAACCGCGGCGGCCTGGGAGCTGGCTTCCCGAGTCCCATGGATGATGTGTACGCTGAATATGTCCAGAAGTATGGCGAAGACAACGCGAACTACCTGATGGAAGTGATGGGCGAGTGGAGTCAGCACTATACGCGTGCCGTCTACATCGACACCGGACTGGTTGATGGGGAAGCTCTCGAAGCCGAGGCGCGGGCACAGGCGGCACGCCGCGATTGGCAATTCATGCGGCTCGCGGGGAATCGTCGCTTGTTGGAGATGCTGCTGGAAGGCGAGTGGTCGTCGGATGAATTCTTGGTGGTACCGCCCGGCCACGCGATTGAACGTTCGGCGAAGAATTTGCTCAAAGCGGTGCCCTAATCCAGACTGATATTTCAGCGGAGGCGTACTGCCTTTTGCATATTTTCTCTTAATATAAAGACTCTGGCGAAGTTCTTATTTCTAGGAGATGAATGCCCCTATGGCTGACTATACCCCCAAGCCCGAGCATAAGTTTACGTTTGGCCTGTGGACTGTTGGCAATCCAGGCCGTGATCCCTTTGGTGAACCTGTCCGTCAGCGACCCCAGCCGCATGAGTTGGTACACCTCCTCGGTGAGGTCGGTGCCTATGGCGTCAACTTCCACGACAACGATCTGGTCCCGATTGATGCGAACCCAACTGAGCGCGATCAGATCTTGAAGGACTTCCGGCAAGCACTGGACGCGACCGGGCTAGTGGTCCCGATGGCGACGACCAACCTCTTTGCCGACCCGATCTTCAAGGATGGAGCCTTTACCTCGAATGATGTACGGGTGCGTGCCTTTGCGCTGCAGAAGACAATGCAGGCGATTGATCTCGGGGTTTCGCTCGGCGCCAGGACATATGTATTCTGGGGCGGGCGTGAGGGCACCGAAATCGACGCCAGCAAGAACCCGGTTGATGCAATCAAACGCTATCGGGAGGCGATCAATTTCTTGACCGCCTATGTGATCGATCAGGGCTATGATCTCAAGTTTGCACTGGAGCCGAAGCCGAACGAGCCGCGTTCGGATATCTATCTGCCGACGGTTGGCTCGCTGCTGGCTTTCATCACGACTCTGGATCACCCCGAGATGGTCGGCGTCAATCCTGAGGTCGCGCACGAGCACATGGCGGGCCTGAATTTCCTGCACGCTGTTGCCCAGGCCTGGGAGGCCGGCAAACTCTTTCACATTGACTTGAATGACCAGAAGTTCGCTCGCTACGATCAGGATTTTCGTTTTGGCGCCGAGATGATCAAGCAGGCCTTCTATCTGGTCAAATTCCTGGAGGATGTCGGCTACACGGGGATGCGGCATTTCGATGCCCATGCCTATCGCACCGAGGATCTCGAAGGTGTCAAGGACTTCGCGCGAGGCTGTATGCGCACATATCTAATCCTCAAGGATAAAGCTGCGCGCTTCAATGCTGATACTGAAATCCAACAACTTCTCGCCGAGATCAATGCCGACGACGGCAGCTTCAGCTTCTTAAATGACGGCTTCAGCCCCCAGGCAGCGCAACGGCTCAGGGAAGCAAGTTTTGACCGGCCCGGCCTGGGGGCGCGAGGCCTGGCCTACGAACGTCTGGATCAGTTGACGGTTGAAATCCTGCTGGGTGTACGATGATGCAGCATCTACTCGGACTGGATATCAGCACGACTGGGGCCAAAGCACTGTTGATCGACACCAACGGTGCAGTAGTTGCCAGCCACACCGTGCCCCAAAGCGTCAGCACTCCCCAGCCTCTATGGAGTGAGCAGGATCCGGCCGACTGGTGGGAGAATATGGTGCAGGCAGTCCAGGCGGTATTGGGCCGCACTGGGCTGGCCGACTCCGTGATGGCCATTGGCATCACCGGCCAGATGCATGGCCTGGTCTGCCTCGATAAAACGGGAGAGGTCTTGCGCCCTGCAATCCTGTGGAATGACCAGCGGACAGGTGCCGAGGTCGAGACCATCACCGCGAAAATCGGGGCACAGCGTCTTATCGAACTGACGGGCAATCAAGCGCTGACAGGTTTCACTGCTCCCAAGCTGCTCTGGGTGCGCAAACACGAACCGAAGGTATATGAGCAGATTGCGCATATCCTGCTACCCAAAGATTACATCCGCTTCCGGCTGATCGGTGATTATGCAACAGATCTCGCTGGCGCCGCCGGCACGCTTTTGCTCAATGTAGCCGAGCGTCGCTGGTCGCATGAGGTCCTGGCAGCGTTGGAAATCCCGGACGACTGGATGCCACGCACCCATGAGGGCACAGCAGTGACGGGAAAGGTTAGCCAGGCCGCAGCGGAGGCGACGGGATTGCCAGCCGGTATCCCGGTTGTTGGTGGCGGTGGCGATCAGGCGGCCCAGGCGGTGGGCGTCGGCGCGGTTGAACCCGGCATTGTTGCTCTCACGGTGGGGACCTCGGGCGTGGTATTTGCGCCCTTGGCCAGCTACGCTTATGAACCCGAGGGCCGTCTGCATGCCTTCTGCCATGCGGCGCCCGGCCTGTGGCACTTTATGGGAGTCATGCTCTCGGCGGCCGGCAGCTTACAGTGGTATCGGGATGCCCTGGCGCCGGGTGCGGATTTCGACGTCCTTGTGAACGAGGCGGCGTCCATTGCTCCGGGCGCGGAAGGGTTGCAGTTTCTGCCTTATCTGACCGGCGAACGCGCACCACATCCGGATCCGGTGGCGCGCGGGGCCTTTGTCGGCCTTACGGCGCGCCACCGGCGGGGGCATATGACCCGGGCCGTCCTCGAAGGCGTTGCTTTTGGGCTGCGCGACAGCTTTGAGTTGATTCGTCAGAGCGAAGCGGGCCGCGAAATCAAGCAAGTGCGCGTCAGTGGGGGCGGGGCACGCAGTGCTTTGTGGCGCCAGATTATGGCCAACACGATCGGCGTGCCGCTGATTACGGTCGATGCGCTGGAAGGTGCAGCCTATGGGGCGGCGCTGCTGGCAGGCGTTGGCGCCGGAATCTGGCCCGATAGCCGCGCGGCAGCGAGCGCGGTGCGCCTGGGTGTCGAAACGTTGCCAGAGAATGATCGATCGGCCTATGAAGCAGCGTATCAGGTCTACCGCTCGCTATATCCGGCTCTGAAAGACGCGTTTGCTGCGCTTGCCGGGCATTGACGGCAAGCATTCTGACCGGGTTCCTCGGGTGTTGGTGGGGGACCCGATCCTCCCCAATTTGCGATACAATATCCCTCTGAATGAAATACTCTCGTAACAATTCAACAGTATGGTGGACAGAAGCGTGGCCCATCAACTCATCCTTGTGGCTGACGACGAACAAACGGTGCGGGAGATTGTACGGAAGTACCTGGAAAAGGAGGGGTTCCAGGTCATCGAGGCCCAGACGGGACCGGAAGTACTGCAGTCGCTCTACCAGAACCGACCAGACTTGATTGTCCTGGATATCATGCTTCCAGGGTTGGATGGCCTGACGATTATGCGCTCGCTGCGGGAGCCAGTGGATGTGGCCAACAGCGATACCAGTACGATTCCGGTGATAATGCTAACCGCACGCACGACCGAGGAGGACCGTATCACGGGCTTTGAGCTTGGCGCTGATGATTATGTGGTCAAGCCGTTCAGCCCGCGTGAGCTGGTCATGCGTGTGAAGGCCGTGCTGCGACGCGGCGAGGCGTCGGGCCCGGCGAGCGACGAGGCTACAGTGCCCCTCGATTTCGGCAGCCTCGCATTGGATCCGAATACGCGGACGGTTACACAGGCCGGGTATGTCATTGAGCTTACGGCGAAGGAATTCGAGTTGCTGTGGTTTATGGCCCGCCACCCGCGCCAGGTCTTCAGCCGGACCCAGCTTCTAGACAAAGTGTGGGGGTATGAGTTCTTTGGTGATGAAAGCACGGTCACGGTCCATATTCACCGTCTGCGCGAGAAAATCGAGCCAGATCCCTCCAAGCCAGTCTACATTCATACAGTATGGGGTGTGGGCTACAAATTCGAGGTCATTGCGCCGGCACCATAGCCCCGGCATAGCTGCGCTGTGTAGTTGGATGAAAGGACAATGTGCTTCTCCCTATTGTCTTGATCCGGGAGTTCAGCACCGATCACTGTGACGAACCGCTATCTGCAACACCCGCTTGTTTTTCTGCTGCTCACGATGTTCGGTGGAATCCTGCTCGCGACGCTGATTGTCTTGCTGTCGCTTGACCCCCCGCAGGATGAGATGGTGTTGCTGGTCCTATTTATGACACTGAGCGGCGTGACGACGCTGGTGGTAGCCTACTGGATTTTCCGGCAGGGGATGATCCGTTGGCTTTCCAGTCTGCGTTGGTGGCTCCTGGTCAGTATCATCATGGTAGTACTTCTGGTGCTGGTCAATATCTGGATTACGGCCCAGCTTATGTTCATTAGCGTCCATGACTTCGTCCTGACGATCGCGCTCCTTGTCTTTGGCGGCGTCACGGCGATTGCGTTCGGTCTATATATCACCCGGACGATGATGACGCGCCTCCAGAAACTCGCCGACGCGGCCGAGAGCCTGGCCAGTGGTGACCTCACCCACCGTCTCACCATAGAGGGAACTGATGAACTGGCCGAATTTGCCCGCACCTTCAACTGGATGGCAGAGAATCTTCAGGAGGTCGACCGCCAGAAACGAATGGTCGAACAGGCACGCCGGGACTTGATCGCCTGGACCTCCCATGATCTACGCACGCCATTGACGTCGCTGCGTGTCATGTTGGAGGCCCTGAGTGACAACGTCGTCACGGACCCCGAAGGGGTTGATCGCTATCTGCGCAACTCTCTGGCCGAGATAGAGAATCTCAGCCACCTGATTAATGATTTGTTTGAGCTGGCACGGCTGGATGCGGGTAAGCCGGATATGGCGTTCGAATACGCTTCGCTGCGTGACTTGATTTCCGATATCTTGAGCAGTATGGTGCCTCAGGCTGAGCAACAGGGTATCCGGCTTGAGGCTGAGGTCGGCCCGGACATCGATCCTGTCTATATGGCGCCGGACAAAATCCAGCGGGTTATCCGAAACCTCGTTGAAAACGCGCTACGCCATACGCCAGCCGATGGCAAGGTCCTGCTGCGGGCTGTGCGTAGCGGCGACGATGTGCGGGTTGCCGTCCACAACACGGGATCGAGTATTGACCCGATTCACCTACCCCATATTTTCAATAGCTTCTACCGCGTTGACACAGCACGGCTGCACACCCGGGAAGGACGACGCAACGCCGGACTGGGGCTGGCCATCGCGCGCGGGTTCATCGAGGCGCACCAGGGCATGATCGATGCCCAGAGTGACCCCACTACGGGGACTACCTTCAGTTTCGCTATTCCGCGCACCGCCTCCGCCTGAGCAGCCAACTCGGCTAGCAACGAAAAACGCCCACCGTAGCTGGCAGGCGCTTTTGTCATCCAACGGACCTCAAATGTGCAGTGGCTACTCGGCAGGACCCATCCCGCTGGATTTGAATTCGGTGGGCTTGATCGCGTCAAGGCCGACCTCCTGCTCATATTTCTGGACCTTGCCGAACAGCTTCTTCACTGCCAATTCAACCGAGTTGTAATCAAACAGCTCAAAGATCGAACTGTCAAACAGATTGCCATCCTCATCCGGCACCAGTCGCGTCTTCTTGATGCCACGGGTTAGCGCTGCCCGGCTCTCAAAACCGAGATTCCTTAGGGCAACCTGCACCACATCGCTACTGAACTCGCGCGGCCCATAGATACCACTGCGGTAGAGTTGTTCCCCGAGTTGTTTGGCATTAGGGATGATATCCAGAGCCGGCATCGCGAAATGCTTGATGACGTCAAACAATGCTTCTACCGTCTCCGCCGGGTAGTAATACAGAAACAGGCGGGCGATCTCTAGAAAGAAGTAATAATGCGCCGCTTCGTCGATGGCGATCGTTTCCGCTGCTTGGGCCAAGATGGGGTCAATATCATCCTTGTGTTCTGGCTTGTCGCTCTTTCCGCGGGCGATGATCGCTGTATTGAGATAGTTGAGCTGGGTGGCACGTTCCTGGAAAACAACATATAGCGTGCCGTGCAAGGGGTCATCCCACGGCGTCTGCCAGACCTGCTCCCGCAGCGTGTTTTGATAGTCCTCGATCCATTCGGGGCTGCGATAGCGGGAGAACAGCAGCGTGTTCAGCCACAGGTCGGAGTGCTTCTCTTCTTCCGAGCCCCACCGGATCTGAAACTGCGAGCGGCCATAGCTTCTGCGGTTCATCTGAATAGTGCGCACGGTGTAATCCGGGGCATACTGCTCAACAGCGTAGAATCCTTCGAGGACAGTGTTAAGCTCTGGCGACAAATCCGTGCGGAAATTACGCCAATCAAACGAGCGATCCGGATTCCAGTTGCGCTTGGCCTGCGAGCGTGCCTGGTACCATCGGAATAGTCCCGCGATGCCGCGTTCAATCAGGCGATCTTTTTCTGCACGGCTCAGTAGACCTGGCGCAAAGGATGGACGTTGCTCTTCAAGTTCCTGGAGAATAGACTGATCTGGCTTAAGCATGGTACTCCTAGTCGTCTGAATGCGATGCTGCAATGTCAAAGGTCAAACGTCGACCACCCAAATGGCCGTCGAATGACATAACCCGAAGGGCTACCTGAAGTTACGCTTCGCCGGCTCCGCAAACGGTGAATAAGGCGCCCAGGGCAGGCTTTAGCAAGTCTCTAACTGATTACATTCATCCTCAGAATTTTGTGCATCAAGCACTGACTTTCATACTAGGCGTCTATTAATATTCGTAGGACAAACCTTGAAGCGAACCTGCTTATTTTCGTCTCAGTTTTGTAGTCACTTGGCAGGAATGATGGAGTTACTATGGAAGCACTAGATTTTGCACGCTTACAGTTTGCAGTCACATCAATCTACCACTTTTTCTTTGTTCCACTGTCGATTGGGTTGGCCCTGCTGGTCGCGATTATTGAGACAGCCTATGTCCGTACTGGCGAAACCGTCTACAAGCAGATGGCCAAATTCTGGGGTAAGCTGCTGCTCATCAATTTCGCGATGGGTGTGGTCACCGGCATTGTGATGGAATTCCAGTTCGGCATGAACTGGTCCGAATACTCACGCTTCGTGGGCGACATCTTTGGTGCCCCGCTGGCCGTTGAGGCTTTGATGGCCTTCTTCCTGGAATCAGTGTTCCTTGGCGTCTGGATTTTTGGGTGGGATAAGCTTCCCAAGGCAGTGCATGCGGGCGCGATGTGGATGGTCGCGCTGGGGGCAACCGTCTCGGCATATTGGATCCTGGTCGCCAACTCATTTATGCAGCAGCCGGTTGGCTACAAGATCGGGGAAACCGGCCGCGCCGAGATGACGGATTTCTTCGCGCTGATCACCAACCCGAATGTCTTTGTGCAATTGCCGCACGTTATTGCTGCTAGTATCACGACGGCAGCGTTTTTTGTACTGGGTATTAGCGCGTTCCATATTCTGCGCAAGAGCCAGAACAGCCCTCTGTTTCTGAAGTCGTTCCAGATGGCGATGGTGTACGCTTTCATTGGTGTTGGTTTGGTGATTCTGCAAGGCCACGACCAGGCCCAGCATATGGTTGAGGTCCAACCGATGAAGATGGCCGCAGCCGAGGCGCTCTGGGATTCTGAGGATCCCGCTGTGATGTCGCTATTCACCATTGGTGATACCAAAGAGCGCGAGGATGTCTTCGCGATACGGGTGCCCGCGGTATTGAGCATTCTGGCCTATAACACCACGGATGCCGAGGTCCAGGGGATTAACGACCTACAAGAACAATATGAGCAAGAGTATGGGCCAGGCGACTATGTACCGCCGGTGTTCATCACCTATTGGACGTTCCGCATTATGGTTGGTGCTGGGTTCCTGATGCTCTTCCTGGTGCTGATTGGCCTCTACCTGATGTTCGAGGGCAAAATCGAAACTCGCAAACGGTATCTTCAGGCCCTGGTGCTGGCTATTGCGCTACCCTATATCGCAAATGCGGCCGGTTGGATCCTGACGGAAGTCGGCCGTATTCCCTGGATAGTGTTTGGCCTGCAAACAGTCGAGGAAGCGGTTTCGCCGAACGTTGATACGGCGATGGTCCTGGTCTCACTGATAGTCTTTACCCTGGTTTATGGTGTGCTTATGGTTGCGGATGTCTACCTACTGAATAAATATGCCGGTCAGGTTCCCACCGAAGATGAAGGTGATGAGCCAGAGGGAGCACGGCAGCCCACGCCGCCGGTTGATGGCGCGCTTCAGGGCGCATACTCGGGTGACTAAGGTTCTGGTGGGTAAGAGGGCATACGCAACGGGAGAAGAATAAAATGGATGTTGATCTGAATACACTATGGTTTACCCTTATCGCGATTCTGTTCATTGGTTTCTTTGTACTGGAAGGCTTCGACTACGGCGTCGGGATTCTGCTGCCTTTCCTGGGCAAGGATGATACGGATCGCCGGGTAATTATCAATACGATCGGCCCGATCTGGGATGGTAACGAGGTTTGGGTTATCACGGCTGGCGGTGCGATGTTCGCCGCCTTCCCAGAATGGTACGCGACGATGTTCAGTGGGTTCTACCTTGCACTGGTGCTGATGTTGCTGGCGCTGATTGTGCGTGGTGTGGCCTTTGAGTTCCGCAGTAAGGATGAACGCCCCGAATGGCGGCGCTTCTGGGACTGGGCCATTTTCTTTGGCAGTTTTGTCCCCGCTCTCCTGTGGGGCGTGGCAGTCGGGAATCTTGTGCGGGGTGTGCCGATAGATGCGGACATGCAGTACACTGGCTCGTTTTTTGATCTACTCAACCCCTATGCATTGGTCGGGGGTCTGGCAACATTAAGCCTTTTCACACTGCACGGCGCACTATTTCTCAGCCTGCGCACCCGTGACGGTATCGAGGAACGTGCACACAATGCTGCCGTGCGAGCCTGGTTGCCCACGACTATTCTCATCGTGCTGTTCGTGGTCCTTAGCATTTTCGAAACCGACATCTTTGAGCAGCTTGGGGTTAACCCTGGGGTTTCTGCTTTTGGCGGTGCCATTGCGCTACTGGCTGCTGGCTGGCTCATTCGTGATCGGCAGCACGGCTGGGCCTTTGCCATGACAGCCGCAGCGATCGTGCTGACGGTTATCACTGTCTTCCGCGGACTCTATCCCCGGGTGATGGTCTCCAGCATTGATGAGGATTACAGCTTGACGATCTACAACGCCTCTTCGAGTGACTATACGCTTGAAGTGATGACGATTATTGCCGTAACCTTCCTGCCAATCGTGCTGCTCTATCAAGGCTGGACGTACTGGGTCTTCCGTCAGCGCATTGGCCGCGATGATGTTCTTGAATACTAGGCCAAATTGACCAGAATTTGTGATGACGGTGGCCGGGAATCGCTCCCGGTCACTCTTGTTTTTGTTCGGGGCCATATCTGCTATAATCGCCGTCCAGTATTCTAAATTAGAGACGTAGCATCATCAAAAACATCATGGACAAACGTCTTTTCAGCCAGATCCAGCCGGTGAAGCTGTATTTCTGGCTATCTATCGCCCTGGGTGGGCTCGCCGGGCTTTTCCTCGTTGCCCAGGCATACTTCCTCAGCCAAACAATCAATGACGTCTTTCTGGAAGGCCAGGATCTTGATGGGGTGTCGCTCTGGCTGGCCGGTTTGGGATTGGTGGCGGGACTGAGGCTCCTGGCTAGCTGGGGCAGCGGCGCCGCAGCGCATCACGTCTCTGGCGTGGTTCGCTACGGGATCCGCGACGCGCTTGTCGCCCACTTATTCGCTCTAGGGCCTGCTTTCTCGCGTCGCGAGAGCAGCGGGGAGCTGGCAACGACTCTCACCGAAGGCGTCGAGGCATTGGATGGCTACCTGAGCGAATACATCCCGCGTCTGGCTCTGGCGGTGCTCGTGCCGGTGACTATCCTGCTATTCGTTATTCCATTCGATCTCTTGTCAGCAGTGGTATTTTTATTGACCGCACCATTGATCCCGCTTTTCATGATCCTGATCGGCAGTATGGCTGGGCGTATAACCCGCCAACGCTGGGATACCTTGAGCCGGATGAGTGCTCACTTTCTGGACGTTTTACAGGGGCTAACAGCATTGAAGCTCCTTGGCCGCAGTCAGGCCCAAGTGCGAACGATTCGTCGGATCAGCGACCACTTCCGACGCTCGACGTTAGAGGTATTGCGGATTGCATTTCTATCAGCTCTGGCGCTCGAATTGCTAGCGACTATCAGCGTGGCGATCATCGCTGTCGAAATCGGGTTGCGTTTACTGTATGGTGGTATCGACTTTGAGCGCGCTTTGTTCATTTTGATCCTGGCCCCCGAGTTCTATATGCCCCTCCGGGCATTGGGGACGAGCTTCCATGCCGGGACCGAGGGCAAGGCCGCCGCCGAGCGCATATTCACAATACTGGATGCGCCCGTAACCCAATGGGGATCCCAACCGGCCCCGGCGGCGCCGTTTTCTATCGCGTTTGAGAGCGTCACCTATCGCTATGAAGGCAACGGCCATCCTGCGGTTGAAGATGTCTTCTTTGCCATGGCCCCCGGTGAGTTAGTCGCTCTGGTCGGGCCTAGCGGCGCGGGCAAGACGACACTGGCAAGCATGCTGTTGGGCTTCATCAAGCCTCAGGGAGGCACGATCCGTATCAATGGCGTTCCATTGGCTGACATTGACCCGGCTAGCTGGCGGCGCCAGGTGGCGTGGGTTCCCCAACACCCCTACTTGTTCAATACTTCGGTTCTCGAGAACATCCGGCTGGCAAGACCAGATGCTTCAATTGAGGCTGTCAAACACGCGGCCGAGCTTGCCTTCGCAGCTGAATTCATCGCGTTGCTCCCGGATGGGTATGAGACTGTTATCGGCGAGCATGGCGCCCGCCTAAGCGGTGGTCAGGCCCAGCGCATTGCGCTGGCACGGGCTTTCCTGAAAGATGCACCTGTGCTGATTATGGACGAAGCCACCTCGAGCCTTGATCCAGCCCAGGAAACACTTGTCCAGCAGGCAGTGGCACGTCTTGTGGAGGACCGGACTGCACTGGTGATTACCCATCGCCTCAACACAGCCTATCAAGCCGATCGCATTGTGGTTCTCGCTCAGGGGCGGGTATCACAGATCGGCACCCATACGGTATTGCGGGCTCAGCCGGGGATTTACCGCAGCCTGGTGGCTAACTATACCGGTGTGGAGGCAGGGGCGTGACGGTATTTCTGCGTTTGCTGCGCCTGATACGTCCTTTCTGGCGAGGGATGGTTTTGTCTCTGGTGCTAGGTGCGGCGACGATCGGCAGTAGTGTCGCCTTGATGGGCACTTCGGCCTGGCTTATCGCGAAAGCCGCACTGCAGCCTTCGGTAGCAGAGCTGGGAATCGCTATTGTGGGCGTTCGCTTCTTTGGGATCGCACGCGGAGTCATCCGCTATCTCGAACGCCTGGCATCACACGATGTTACGTTTCGCCTGCTGGCGCAATTGCGGGTATGGTTCTACCAGGGAGTCGAGCCGCTGGCTCCGGCCAGGTTACTGGCCTACCACAGTGGTGATCTGCTCAACCGCATCGTCACGGATGTTGAGAACCTGCAGAACTACTACCTGCGCGTGATTGCGCCCCCGGCAATCGCCGGCCTCACCGCGGTGGGTATGGCCATATTTATGGCATTTTACGATATCCGGCTAGCGGCGATCATCCTCTTGGGCATGGCTGCGGCTGGTATCGGTGTGCCATACCTGACCTGGCGTCTCAGCTGCGGCCCGGGTCGCGCCTTGGTATCGGCACAGTCTGGCCTGAAATCTACACTGGTGGACAATGTTAAGGGGCTGGCTGATATCCTGGCTTTCGGCTATCAGGACCAACAACAGGATATGAACCGCCGCTCTAATCGTGACTACTTCGACCAAGAACAGCGAATCGCACGGATCGAAAGCCTGCACGAAGCCCTGATCGCCTTTATTGCCCTGATGACAGTGGTTGGGCTGCTGGTCGTCGCCATACCCCGCGTAGATGGTCTATATCTGGCGGTTGTTGCCCTCACTACCCTGGCCTGTTTTGAGGCGTTCACCCCCTTGCCGCTGGCGGTGCAGCATCTAAGCAGCAATCTGGCGAGCGCGCAACGTTTGTTTGATCTAGTGGATACATCACCCCCTGTCGAAGACCCGCCCGTACCTGCGATACTTCCTCCCCAGCCCAGGATTGATGTCCGGGGCTTGGGTTTCCGCTATCCGGCCCAGGATCAGCCCGTGCTCAAGGCGATTGATTTTCGGTTGCTCCCGGGGCAGCGGCTGGCTATCGTAGGCCCAAGCGGTGCCGGAAAATCGACGTTTCTCAATTTGCTGCTGCGTTTTTGGGACTATCAGGCCGGAGAAATCCAGCTGGATGGAATTGAATTGAAGCAGTTCCGTCAGGAGGATGTGCTGGCCCGGCTCGGCGTGGTCAACCAGCGGACCTATCTATTCAACGCGACGATCCGTGAGAATCTTCTGGTGGCGCGTCCCAAAGCAACTGAAGACGAAATCCTCCACGCCACGCGGCGGGCCCGTATTCACGAGTTCATTCAGAGCTTACCCCAGGGCTATGAAACCTGGGTTGGCCAGCATGGCATGCGTCTCAGTGGTGGTGAGCGCCAGCGACTGGCGATAGCCCGGGTGCTGCTGAAAGATGCCCCCTTCTTGATTCTGGATGAAGCCACAGCCAACCTCGATGCGGATACTGAGCAGGAGATCATGCGCACTATTTATGACACCCTGGTCGACAAGACAATGCTGGTGGTGACGCATCGCCTGGTGGGCCTTGAGGCGATGGATGAGATCGTGGTGTTGCATGACGGAGCCATTGTTGAGCGGGGCTCACATGCTACTCTCCTGGCCACGGGCGGCCTCTACTGGCAGATGTGGGAACAACAGAACCAGCTCATCGCTGTCTAGGGTTCGTTATTTCCACTGGATTTCGCTATAGTTTACGCAGATAGTCATGGTGTCGATACCGCTTCAGGAGATGCTCCATGCATAAGGCACTTGTCTGCATAGTCTGTATCTTCATCTTCGGATTCCCTGCTCTGCCAGCGCAAAATTTAGCTTTATCTCAAGAGGAAACCCCGACGCTACAATTCTGGACAACGGAGACAGTGCCCGAGCGTGTCGAGCGCACCCAGGCCATCATCGATCAGTTTACCGCTGAGACCGGAATCGAGGTGAACCTGGTCTTAACTGAACAAGATGAGATTGATGAGCTGATCGACACTAACTTCGCAGCAGAGACGCTGCCGGATGTCATCTTTCATCCGCTCGACTTCACGCAAGCCTGGTACGCTAAGGGGATACTTGATGCCGATGCCGCCACGGTTGCTATCCAGCGGATGGGTGAAGAGACATTCAGCGCGCTTTCTCTGGTCAGTGTCGCCCCTGGACGGTACGCGGCGATCCCGTCTGACGGTTGGGGCCAGCTTCTGATCTATCGCAAAGACCTGTTTGATGAAGCGGGCCTCCCGGCGCCTACCACCTTCGAACAGATCGAACAGGCGGCAGCTACCCTCCACGACCCGGACAATGATCTTTACGGCATCACCGCCGCTACGGATCCGTCTGAGGTCTTTATGCAACAGACTTTCGAGCATTTTGCCCTGGCTAATGGTGCCCAGCTAACTGACGGCACCGGAACAGTTACTCTGGACACACCGGAGATGATCGCCGCGATCGCCTTCTACGCCAATCTGATGGCCAATTACAGTCCGCCGGCCCCTGAATGTGGCATTATCTGTACGCGAAGCATCTACCTGGCGGGCGAAGCGGCGATGATCGTTTGGTCTCCGTTTATTCTGGATGAATTGGCGGGGCTACGGGATAGTGTGCCCACGACGTGCCCACAATGCGAAGAGAACCCTGCCTTCTTGGCCGAAAACAGCGCTGTCGTACCGGCCTTTCAGGGCCCGCTTGGCACAGAGCCGGCACAGTATGGCACCATCAGTAGCCTGGGAATCACGACGGCCGCCCAGACCGATCTGGCTACTGAGTTTGTCGAATTCTGGCTGAATGACGGTTACCTGGGTTGGTTGGCGCTCTCGCCCGAGGGTAAATTCCCGATGCGGCGTGGCACCCCCGATGATCCCGACCGATTTGTCCGCGGTTGGGGCCAGCTAGAGACTGGCGTAGATCGTTTTTCCCCGTTGAACGCTTTCTACAGCGACGAGGTACTCACGGTATTGGTGGAAGGCGCCACCAACTTTGACCGCTGGGGCTTCTCTGATGGCCAGGGCGAGCTGGTTGGCGCAGTCTATCAGGAGCTCCCGATCCCGACGGTGCTGGTTGATGTAATTGACGGCACGATCAGCGCCGAAGAGGCGGCCGCAGAAGCTCAGGTCTGGGTTGAGGACCTCCAATCCCAGATTGAGCGCTAACTGGGAAGTGTATGATATTCTGGTGAGACATTGTTGCAACAATGGCATATCCCCGAGCAAAAATGCCATAATAGGTGAAGTGGATTAGGTTGATGGTGGGGAGAAAAATGCCACATATTCTGATTGTCGATGATGATGAATTGCTCCGTGGCACGATTGCCGACATTCTCGTCGAAGAAGGCCATACCGTCATCGAAGCTCAGAACGGACTGGAGGGCCTGAGTGTTCTGGAGCGTGGCGAACAGATCGACGTGGTGCTGAGTGATGTCCGGATGCCGGGGATGGATGGGATCACGTTTCTCCACCGTGTTGTGGAAGCCTATCCAACCATCCCTGTGGTAATGCTCACCGGCCATGGGACTGTCGATTCCGCAGTGCAGGCCATGCGTGAAGGTGCTATCAACTATTTGCTTAAGCCGTCAAACAAGAAGCAAATCCTCGAAAGTGTAGATGACGCGATCGAGCAGCACCGCATAAAACATGAACGCCAGAAACTCCTTGACCAGGTTGTGTCTGGGTTATCCCAGCTCGGTCTGGCGGATTCTACCACCCGGGGACAAATCCAGCAGTCGTTGTCTTCAAGGCAGCCTACGCCGCACACCGAGGACCGTTTTCTTAAGATAGGCGACTTGACGATCGATCAACATCGTTTGGTAGCGCTTTTTAAAGGCCGCATCCTAGAGTTGACGCCGACAGAGTTCGACATCCTGTATGCGTTGGTGCAGGCTGCCGGCCGGGTGGTCACCTTCGAAGATATCGTTTTCCGATTGCAAGGTGTCCGGACTGAGCGCGATGAAGCGCGGAGTATGATTTCGACACATATTAGCAACTTGCGCAATAAGATGCGGGATGCCGGTTGTGAGCACTATCTCCACAACAGCCGTGGCCACGGCTACTTCGTAAGTTTGGATAGTGTATAGCTTCTGATGGCTGGCGTATCTCAACCCCGAGTTCTCATCGTCGACGATGAGCCCCGCAACATCCGGCTATTGGAGGGGATGCTGTTCGGCGAGCCGTATCACATCCTCACGGCGACCACTGGGCAGGTGGCGCTAGACATCGTACGGCAAGAAGCGCCGGACCTGGTCCTCCTCGACATCATGATGCCGAATCTGAGTGGCTATGACGTCTGCCGCCAGATCAAGAGTATGCCAGAGCGCCGCATGATCCCTGTGGTGATGGTCACGGCGTTGTCCGATGTTGATGACCGGATCAAAGCGATCGAGGCTGGAGCAGATGACTTCCTCAGTAAGCCCGTAGACGCCACTGAGCTGCTGGCGCGGGTCCGTTCGCTGGTCAAGATACGGCAGCTCTATCGTGATGTCGAGCGGATCACCACGGAGCGCCTCAAATTCATGGCTGGCATCGCCCACGATCTGCGATCACCGCTGAATGCATTGGATCTCAGCTTGAACATGCTTGAAGAGCAGCACCCAGCTACGCCGGCCACTGCGCGCCAGTGGTCCCGCATCAAGACATGCATCGATCGTATCGGCATGCTTGCCAACGACATAATGAATTTCTATCGCACCGAGTCGGGTAAGCTGGAACTGGACATTCAACCCGTGCCTGCGGAGCAAGTTATCGCGGCGGCAGTGGAAATCGTCGAACCGATTGCGGCTGAGCAAGGGGTCGTCTTGGATGTCAATAACAGTGTCGATCTTGACTTGCCAATGGACCAACACGCGATCACCCAGGTCCTGCAGAATCTACTCACCAATGGTGTGAAATACACACCGGCTGGCGGCCGGGTTACGGTGTCAACGTATGCTCTTGCCCAGGATGCATACCATACATACCAATTGCCATTGAACCATTTCCCGCCGGTATTGGCATTACCTGTAGAGGGTGTTGTCTTCGAGGTGCAGGATACCGGACAGGGTATTGATCCGGCTGATTTCGACCGCGTCTTTGGTGAATTCGATCGCTTGAAGGCAACCCAGGAGGGCATTGGGCTCGGCCTTGCGGTTTCGCAGCGACTGGTACGCATGCACCATGGCGAGATCTGGTTCACCAGCGAACCCGGTATTGGTTCGACGTTCGCGTTCTTTCTGCCCCGTTAAGCTTAAATCGAGATACTGGCAGTTCAATGAGCACTTCCCTCTTCCTAATTGTGGTAATTGGTTGGGGCCTGACCCTCATCTATGCTGCGGTGCTGAGCTATCGCCAATATCGGACGCGCCTCAGCGTGTCTGACCAGAGGATGCATGCCTTTGCTGAGAACCGGCCCTTGGTTCTCGCCGTACGTCTGCTGGGCGGCTTTGCCCTGGATGTCGACGACAAGGGGCTGATCTATGGCGCTCTGGCGGCTGAAGATGATTTGCTGCCCCTGGGGCCATCGGCACTGGAGGGACGGCTCCTTGACGAGTGTTTTCCCCGCTCACAAGCCCGTGTGATGGCGCGGGCCGTTCAAAAAGCTGCCCATACCGGCCACCACGAAGGGGGAAGCTATCCTCTTGAGTATCAGGGGCGTCGACGTTGGTTCTCGCTGATCGTTACTCGCTATGAAGATGAGCGAAGCGCGACCGCCGCCCGCTTTGTCGTTGTCGCTCATGATACGACCTCGGCCCGCAATAAAGATCTGGAGATGGCGCGCTTCCGGACTGTGATGGATCATGCTGGCGAAGGGATCTTCATCGCGATAGCGGAAAGCGGGCGCTTCATTGATGTGAACGCGACGGCCTGCCGCATGCTTGGCTACGGGTGTCAGGAGCTACTGTCGATGCGGATGCGCGACATCGAGGTCGGCTATCCGATTCAGACGACACGCCAGTGGCAAGCCCATGTCAGCGAGGTTATCGAGGCACGCGCCCCGATCCTGACCACCGAGAATCGGCTCAAACGACGGGATGGGTCCGTGTTTTCCGCCGAGGTCTCCGCGGTGGTTGAGGAGTTTGAGGGCCAGGAGTATCTGCTGATGGTGGTGCGCGATATCACCGACCGCAGCGCAGCTGAGGCGGAAATTTTGGCCGCGAAGGATGCTGCGGAACAGGCCAACCGTGCGAAAACGGCCTTCATGGCAAATATGAGCCACGAATTGCGCACACCGCTGAATTCGGTTATCGGCATGTCGCAGGTCTTGCTGATGCAAGCGATAGGTGAGCTCAATACGCGCCAGCAGGAGAATGTCGAAGACATCCTCTACTGCGGGCGTCATCTCCTAACGTTGATCAATGACGTCCTGGATATCAGCCGCATCGAGCACGACCGTCTTGAGCTTGCCCCTGCGCCGGTAGATATCGGTGCGTTGGTCGAAAACAGCCTCGCGCTCGTTCGTGAGGAAGCCGAGAAGAAGGGTATTGCGCTCAGTATCAGTGTGCCTGACGACCTACCATTGGTTACCGCTGACCCGCGACGCATTATGCAGGTGCTCTCCAACCTCATAAGCAATGCGGTCAAATTCACCCCTGAGCAAGGACGGGTTGGTCTGCGCGCCTACGCAGAAAACGACCATCTCGGCGTGCAGGTGTGGGATACGGGGATCGGAATCTCCCCCGAGAACCAGAAGCGGTTATTCCGGCCCTTTGAGCGCCTTGAAGATGTTTCGGCATCGCGCCAGTTTGAGGGAACGGGCTTGGGGCTGGCCTTGAGCAAACAACTCATCGAACTCCATGGGGGCAACATTGGCGTGGTCTCCAACGGTGAAATGGAAGGCGCGATGTTCTGGTTCACATTGCCACTGGTCTCTCCCCCAGAGGGTTCATAGTTGGCTATCTTCGATTACAATAGATAGTGACTAGGATCGGAATGAGGATGAGCTGGAATCAACCGGATGGATAGCCTGTCGCCCACAATGCGCCAATCGGATGACCTGACGGGATGGCACCTCAAAGGTTATCAACTGCGGGAGCTGGTCGCTACTGGCAGCACGGGTATTATTTATCGTGCCTTCCAGGCGGTCATCGAGCGCGATGTTGCCATCAAGATCATCCGGCCCGAATACGCAAACCGTCCGGAGTTTGTGCGACGCTTTGATATCGAGGCGCAGCTCATCGCCCGGCTTGAGCATCCCTTCATTATTCCCCTGTATGACTACTGGCGAGACCCGGATGGCGCCTATCTGGTCACTCGCTGGCTGCGCGGGGGAAACCTGAGCGCGTTCATCAACGCGAACAAACCCCTGCCGTTACCCACTGTTCGCCGTATCTGTGACCAGGTCCTGGCCGCACTGCACACTGCACATCAGGCCGGGGTTATTCACCGGGATTTGCAACCGGCTAATCTGTTGCTCGACGAACAGCAGAACGTCTATCTGTCGGATTTTGGCATTGCTCGCAGCGCTTCTGAAGCCCCACCGACCAATACAGTAGCTGGAACAGCCGGCTATCTGGCGCCAGAGCGCCTGCGGAACCAACCGGCAACGCCGGCAACAGACATTTATAGCGCTGGCATTATCCTCTACGAACTGCTTACCGGGCAACATCCTTTCCAATTGGCTGCGGCGCCGTTGTCCTTGCTCTACAGCCAACTCAGCCAACCGATGCCCTCTGTGCTTGACGCTCGTCCCGGTATCGCACCTGCCTTCGATCTCGTGATTCGCAAGGCGACCGCCAAAGACTCTGCAGAACGCTTCCAGACCGTTGCCGATCTGCAGGCGGCGCTTCATCAGGCGATGGCTGGGGGCAGCGGGCTGATCCTCACTGACGTCACCTCAGAATCCCAAAGCCGAAAAACCGCCTTTCGCAATCCATACAAGGGCTTGCGCGCATTTAAGGAGGCAGATAACACAGACTTCTATGGGCGTGTTGAGCTGGTCTCGCATCTGATGGACTGCCTGAACGGCAACGAGAAGGCCCAATTTCTCGCCATTGTGGGCCCCAGTGGGAGCGGCAAATCGAGCATCGTTCATGCCGGCCTTATCCCAGCGATAAGAGCTGGTGGGCTACATAATACCGATCGCTGGTTTATTGCAGAAATGGTTCCCGGCCAGAATCCACTAAGCGAATTGGAGGCGTCTCTGCTGCGGGTCGCGGTGCACCAACCTCCCGATTTCGCTGGGCAACTCCAGGAAGCGCCTGAACAGCTTCACAATCTAGTCGACCAGATCTTGCCAGATGATGATACTGAGCTCGTGCTGGTTATTGACCAGTTCGAGGAAATTTTCACGCTGGTTGCTGCGGAGCAAACCCGGTTAACCTTTCTGAATGCCATCACCGCGGCTGTGACCAGGCCCTACAGTCGCTTACATGTCATTATCGCCTTGCGAGCAGATTTCTACGATCGACCGCTGCTCTATACCGACTTCGGACAATTAGTCCGCCACTATACTGAGGTCGTTACGCCGATGCTGCCCGATGAACTCCGTCAGGCCATCATCGAACCAGCCTCCAGGGTTGGTGTTGCGGTTGAAGCATCGCTGGTTGAGGCTATTCTACATGATGTCAGCGCCCGACCCGGTGCCTTGCCGCTATTGCAGTACACGCTGACGGAGCTGTTCGATCATTGCCACGGGGATACGTTGACCGTTCAGGCCTACCGCGACCTGGGCGGGGTATCCGGCGCGCTGGCTCGGCGGGCAGAAGCCATCTACGCCGAATTGGTGCCGCAACAGCAATGGGCTGCGCGACAGGTGCTCCTCCGGTTGGTAGCATTGGGAGAAGGGTACGATCACACGCGCCATCGGGTGCAACGCACTGAGCTACAGTCACTTGGCATCGACAACGGCATCCTCAACCCGGTCCTGGATGTTTTTGGCCAGTACCGCCTCCTGACCTTTGACTATGAACCGACCAGCCGCACACCGACGGTAGAAATCGCCCATGAAGCACTGCTCAGAACCTGGAACCGGCTGCAGGGATGGATACAGGAAGCTCAAGAGGCCCTGTACCATCATCGTCGGCTGTCGGTGGCCGTTCGAGAATGGCATAACTCTGACCACGATCCGAGTTTTCTGGCCACCGGTGCGCGGCTGCAACAGTTTGAGGTTCTGTCCAACACAACTGATTTATCACTTAGCCGGCCAGAACGCGAGTTCCTACATGCCAGCCGCGAGGCATTTGATCTGCGGCAGGCACACGAAGCTGCTCAGCAAGCGCGCCAGGCGAGGCTCGAACGCCGCTCCCAAAGCCGATTGGGGGCACTGGTAATGGTCCTGCTGGGTGCGACAATTGGGGCATTTGTTCTGCTAGGGTGGGCTTTAGAACAACGCTCAGATGCTCAGGTTAACCAGCAACAGGCGGCGACAACAGCCGCTATCGCGCGCCGTTCTGCTGCTGAGAACCGCAGTCTGGCCCTCGCGACCTCGGCCCGGCAGGCCTTGCGGGACGAAAACCCGGATCTTGCCATTGCACTGGCTCTTGAGGCAGCACAGATTGATGACCCGCCGGCCGCTGTCCAACAGATTCTCGCTGAGGCGGCATATTCGACAGGGACGCGACGACGGTATGTGTTGCCAGCCTTTGACGCGGACATTACCACAGCAATCTATGGGCCAGATGGACGCAGCCTGCTCGCCGCACACAACGATCGCGTCCTGCGCCTCTGGAGCCTCGAGACGGGGCAAGTCGTGCGAGAATTTGTTGAACACGATGCCTTGATCTATGGACTGGCCTATAGTCCGGGCGGGCGTACGGCTCTGGTGGGTACAGGCCGCGGTAGCTTGTTGGTATGGGATCTTATCACTGGCCAAAACGTGCGTGAACTCGCTGGCCATGACCACCCAGTGAACGCAGTTGCTTATGATGCGAGTGGCAAGTTCGCGCTTTCAGGCGATCGCAACGGAGATGTCATGCTGTGGGACATGGAAACCGGCACCAGGCTGGTTGTTCTCGAAGGCCATAATAGCTGGATCAACGACCTGGCCTTCAGTCCGGATGGGCAAACAATTGCATCGACTTCAAACGATAATACCGCCCGGATCTGGGATATTGAGACCGGCGAGTTGCGCATGCGACTAGCTGGACACCAGGATGATGTGCTCGCCCTGGCCTATAGCCCGGACGGTCAACATCTCATCACGGCTAGTGCCGACGGGCAGATGATCCTGTGGGACACGGAAAGTGGCCAGATCGAAGCAAGGCTAGCGGGGCACACCGGTCCGATTAACGACGTCGCGTTTGGTAAAGGTGGGCAACTGATCCTATCCGGCGGTGATGACCAGGCCGTCATGGTCTGGGATGCGCATTCGGGTGAACCTATACGACGCTTGATCGGGCACCAGGGCCCGGTATGGCGTGTTGGCTTCTTGAAGGCAGATCAACGTACTGCGGTATCCCTCTCGGCTGACGGTAGCGTCCGGCACTGGGACGTGGTGGCAGGTGCTCAACTGCGCCAGATGACGGCGCATGGCTCAGAGGTAACCGATGTCGCCTTCAGCCCGGATAGCAATACGGCCTTGTCATCATCGTGGGACCGAACAGTCATCCACTGGAATCTGGCCACTGGCGAGGTCATTGACCGCTTCACCGGCCACACAGACTGGGTTCTGAGTGTCGCCTTCAGCCCCGACGGCCAGTATGCACTTTCTGGTTCACTGGACCGCACGATGATCCTATGGGAAGTGGCTACCGGCGAGATCCGCCACCAGTTCGCAGACTCACGCGAAGTGCTGAGCGTCGCTTTCAGTCCAGACGGGACTCTGGGGTTATCCGCTTCCGGGGATGGGACCATCCGGCTCTGGGATCTCGAACGTGGTATCGAGGTGCGCCGCTTCACCGGCCATGACGCCCAGGTGGCAAGTATCGCCTTCAGCCCGGATGGTAGCCTGGTCGCCTCGGGGTCCTATGACGGGACTGTCCGGCTCTGGTTAACGTCAACCGGAAGCTTGATCCACGTCCTGCGTGGTCACACGGATCAGATTCACGCCGTCGCATTTGGGCCGCACGGCGACACGCTGTTATCGGGTTCGCTGGATGGTAGCCTCAGCCTTTGGGACGTAGAGAGCGGACGCTTGATCCAGCAGTTTCTGGGGCATACCGGACCAGTCACGGGTGTCGCCTATAGCCCTACCGGATTGACAGCCCTGTCGGCCTCTCGGGATGGGACAATTCGGCTGTGGGATATCCAGAACGGCAACGAAACGGCGCGCTTCGATGGCCACACGGATTGGGTTACGGCCGTTGCCTTCAGCCATGATGGCCGGACAGCACTCTCGGCCTCGCGCGATACCAGTATTCGCCTCTGGCGGACCTTCCGCTCACTGGATGAGATGATCAATTGGATCTACACCAATCGCTATATTCAGCCGTTTTCCTGCCCGGAACGCGAGAAATATCTGATATTGCCTCTATGCGATTGATGTAGCTCAACGGAATAGGCCTCAGGCCAGCATAAATAGCCACGACCCGACGGTAAGCACATCCCCAACGCTCAAACGAAACGGCCGGTCGACCATCCCTCCGTTAGCGAAGGTTCCATTTGTGCTACCAAGATCCTCCAGGATGAAGTCATCGCCTTGCTGTGTGATCTGACAATGGTACTCAGAAACCGCCGGCTCCGTCATGACGATGTCATTGTCGGCCGCGCGCCCGATGCGGAGCACACCGTCCGGCAGTGGGAGCTCCTCTCGCTTCCAGCGGATGCGGGTGGGTGCTGGCTTGTTGCGTTCGACGGCATGCCGTGAGGATTTCAGCCGGCTCTGCAGCATGACCGTCTGATCATGATACTTCTCGCGCCGGACACTGAAGATCTTGGACGTACTGGTCTTACGCGTATACGCATCATAGCGCTGAGCGCCCAGCTCCATGTCAACCGCTTCTTCGCGCAGCATATCGTGGGCGGTCTGCAGTTCCTGGTCATCCAGATTGGCCTGCTGGATGGCGTCGGCAACACTGGAGAGAGTATCGGAGGCCGTCTGAAAATCGCCCTTATCTGCGTGGCGGATCGCCGTCTTCCGTGCCCGCGCTGCCTGGAGCAATAGGGCTGATTTCACAACCTCAGCATTGGGGCTTCTTCCCTCAAAATCTACTGCCGAGACGACATTGATCATAATCGGGAACTCGAGTTCTCGGTGGACAACGGCAGTCTCAGTGATCTCATCATAGGCGAAGTGAAGCGTGCCGACTTCAATCGTGCCGAGATTAGCGACTTCAGGGATGGTCATCTCCAGAACCAGCGTTTTGACTTCGTTATCGTATAAATCACCCAGACGGAACCACTGGCGTTCCGCGTCGTGCTCTGATGGGTAATCATTCAACTGTTTGGCATCCTTGACGGTTGAATTCGGAGTGAACGTGATGACGAGGTTCTGCCCCACCACCGCCAGCAGGTCACGCAGCTCTTCCTCAAAAATCTGCGGTGTTTGATCCGGGTTGTCGATGAAGTAGAAGGCCCCGCCCCCTTCGACCGCCATGCGTGTCAGGAGGTCCTCGTTAAAGTCGAGCCCGACGCCCATCGCCGTAGTCGTAATACCGGCGTCGCGTTGTTGGCGGGCCATGCTTTCCAGGCGCGCGGGGTCCGTGATCCCTTGGTTGGCCAGCCCATCGGTGAGGAGTAGGACGCGGTTGATTTGCCGTTCCGCCTTTTCTTCCGCAACCAGTTGGCACCCTTGTAGCCATCCCCCGCTCAAATTGGTTGTGCCGCCGGCTACGAGCTTCTCGAGCGCCTGTTTGATACGGTCTTTCTCAGTCACGGTGCGTGGCGGAACATTGACGGTGACATCCTGATTGTAGGACACGAGGCTGAAATGATCGTTGGCACCAAGATGCTGAACAAGAAACTGGGCGGCTTTCTTCACATAGTCCAGCTTATCCCCGGCCATCGAGCCACTGCGGTCCAGTACCACGCTCAGGTTCAGCGGCAGTCGTTGGCTGGGGGTTGCGGTCTGTTTGGCGCGGATGCGTGCTAGCAAATAGACGCGATGCTCTTGCTCAACTGACAGCACATCATAATCAAGAACATAATCCGCCTGCATTAAGAAGCTCTCCTTCGCGATAGATGGGCGAGACTACCAGAACGGTCCTCCCCGGAAATGTATCTCAGTAACGATTGTAGCAGACTTGCGGATATGTATGCTGTCAACAGCGGAGGAGTTTTTGCAATTCATCCCCCTTGGTGCTTACAATCGAGGTAACGATCTCCGCAAAAACGCACACAGGAGAAATCTATGCCACCAGAAAACGACGATCCTTTTATTCAGCAAAGCAGCCTCCTCTACGGACGCGAGTCACTCGATGTGATATTCAATCCGCAGAGTGTAGCGATTATCGGGGCAACAGAGAAACTGGGCAGTGTTGGCCGTACGCTGGTCTATAATCTGATCAGCAGCCCTTTTGGCGGAACGGTCTACCCGGTTAATCCCAAGCGCAGCAGTATCCTGGGCATAAAGGCCTATCCAGACCTGGAATCCATTGGCGACCCCATTGACCTGGCTGTGATCGTAACCCCTGCCCGCACCGTACCGAGTATCATTAAAGAGTGTGTTGACTACGGTGTCAAAGGTGCCATCATCATTTCCGCTGGCTTCAAAGAAGTTGGGGCTGAGGGCGCCAAGCTTGAGGAGAAGATCCTAAAAGAAGCCCGCCGTGGCAATATGCGGGTTATCGGCCCGAACTGCTTGGGTGTTATGCGCCCAACGAACGGGCTAAACGCTACTTTCGCCAGTCGCATTGCTAACCCGGGCAATGTTGGTTTCATTAGCCAGAGTGGCGCGCTATGTACTGCTGTCCTCGACTGGAGCTTCACCGAGCACGTCGGCTTCAGTGCGTTCATCTCCATCGGCTCCATGCTCGATGTCGGCTGGGGGGACTTGATCTACTATCTGGGCGAAGATCCCAACACCGAGAGCATTGTGATCTATATGGAGACTGTGGGCGATGCCCGCTCATTCCTGTCAGCCGCTCGCGAGGTCTCGCTCTCCAAGCCCATCATCGTCATCAAGGCCGGCCGCACTGCCGCCGCTGCTCAGGCCGCGGCGTCCCATACAGGCTCGTTGGCAGGCAGTGATGAAGTCCTCGAAGCCGCCTTTCGTCGCACCGGCGTCCTGCGTATTGGAAAGATCTCCGATGTCTTCTATACAGCGGAGGTGCTTGCCAAACAGCCCATTCCCAAGGGCCCACGTTTGACAATCCTGACCAATGCTGGCGGCCCTGGTGTCCTGGCGACCGATGCGCTCATTACGGATGGTGGCCAACTCGCCGAGATTTCCGACCAGACAATGGGCGAGCTGAATGGCTTCTTGCCTGGCCCCTGGAGCCACAACAACCCGATCGATATTCTCGGTGATGCTGATCCCGAACGTTATGCCAAGTCACTCGAGATCTCGGGCCGGGATCCGAATACCGATGGCCTGCTGGTTATTCTCACCCCGCAGGCGATGACTGACCCGACCGGGACGGCCCACGAGTTGGTACCCTATGCCCAGATAGGCGATAAGCCTGTGCTGGCAAGCTGGATGGGCGGAGAGGAAATCGCTGAAGGCGAGGCGATCCTCAACCAGGCCGACATCCCAACATTTCCATATCCAGACACAGCGACCCGCCTCTTCAACTACATGTGGCAATATAACTACAATCTGAAGGGGCTGTACGAGACCCCTTCAACCCGCGATTCCTTCCAGAAAGACCCGCCAGATCGTGAACTGGTGGCCAAGATCATTGAGGAAACGCGCCAACATGGCCAGACCATTCTGAGTGAGTTCGACTCCAAGCGGGTGCTGGCTGCGTATGGCATTCCCGTGGTCGAGACCAGAGCGGCAGAAACTGAAGAAGATGCTGTGGCTGCGGCCGATGCAATTGGCTATCCGGTTGTGCTCAAGCTATTCTCGGAGACAGTGACGCACAAGAGTGACGTCGGCGGTGTGCGGCTCAATCTGAGCGAGGCCGACGAAGTCCGCTGGGCCTATCAGGCGATCAAGAAGTCGGTGGCTGAGAAAGCTGGCGCGGAGCACTTTGGCGGTGTCACTGTACAGCCGATGATCAAGTTGGACGGCTATGAGATCATTATTGGTAGCTCATTGGACCCGCAGTTTGGGCCGGTGTTGCTCTTCGGCACAGGCGGCACCCTGGTGGAGATCTTCAAGGACCGTGGCCTGGGCTTACCGCCCTTGAATACAACACTAGCCCGCCGCATGATGGAGCAGACCAAGATCTATGAGGCGCTGCATGGCTTCCGGGGCCAGGATCCAGTCGATCTTGCGCTGATGGAAGAGATTCTGGTCAGGTTCAGCCAACTGGTTGCGGAACACCGTTGGATCAAGGAGATGGATATCAACCCGTTGCTGGCCTCTTCGGACTTGATCGTTGCGCTAGATGCCCGGGTCGTCCTGCATGATCCGGACACCGATTTATCGAGCGTGCCCAAACTCGCTATTCGGCCCTATCCCAATGAGTATGTCACGACATACAAGACCAAGCAGGGGCGCGAGCTCATCATTCGCCCCATCCGGACGGAAGATGAGCCGATGATGGTCGACTTCCACGAGTCACTCTCTGACCGTACCGTGTTCCTGCGCTATGCACGAGCCTTCGATCTCACCGAACGCGTTGCCCATGAGCGGCTGTCACGGATCGCGTTCATTGACTATGATCGCGAAATGGTATTGATCGCTGAAGACCGCAAAGCGGATGGTAATAAATCCCGTATCGCCGGTATAGGTCGGATAAGCAAGGAATTTGGGACCAGCGACGCGACGTTCGCTTTGATCGTGTCCGATCGCTACCAAGGACAGGGACTTGGTACTGAGCTTCTGCGCCAGCTGATTCATGTCGCGCGTGAAGAAGGGCTTGACCGCATCAAGGGTGAGGTTCTGTATGCAAATGAAGACATGCGCGCCATCTGTAATCGCCTGGGCTTTGATCTCCAGCCCGCGGACACAACTCTGCTGACAGCTACGCTTGATCTGTAGTCACTGATTGCTAACTTGACATCCCAGTGTCGGGCCTGGTTTACGGACCAGGCCTGTCTCGTTGTCGTGCGTATGCCGATATGGTCGAGATTCGCTATACTCGCCTTGATGGATTTGAAGTGTTTGCAAGCTATGGAGACGGCTATATGAAGCGAGTTGCAGTATTGACGAGTGGGGGTGATGCCCCTGGAATGAATGCAGCGATCCGGTCTGTGGTGCGGACCGGACTGGCGTATGGATGGGAAGTCTATGGCGTAGAGCACGGCTATCGCGGATGTATGAGCGGCCAATTCAGACCGATGACGGCCCGTGACGTCGGGGGCATCATCCAGTTGGGCGGGACGATCCTAGGCAGTGCGCGGGCGCCCGCGTTTGAAACCGAGGAAGGCCGTCGCGAGGCACTGCGTGAGTTTGCGCAGGCTGGTATCGAGGCGTTGATTGTGATTGGCGGAAACGGTTCCCAACAGGGTTCACAGGCGCTTTCGGAGATGGGCTTTCCGGTAGTGGGGATTGCATCCACCATTGATAATGATCTCTACGGCTCTGAGATCACCCTCGGCGTAGATACTGCCCTCAATATCGCACTGGAGGCTGTAGACCGCCTCAAAGTCACGGCATCATCACATCAGCGCGCCTTCTTGGTGGAGGTCATGGGGCGCGACTCGGGCTATCTAGCACTGATGACAGGCATCGCGGGCGGTGCGGAAGCGATCCTTATCCCCGAAGTCGATTTTGAGCCGGCGGAGATCGCCCAGGAACTACGTGAAGCCTACCAGCGCGGCAAAGCTCATGGATTAGTCGTGGTGGCGGAGGGTGCTAAATACAATGCCCAGGCGATGGTCGATTATTTCAGAGAGAACCACGAAGACCTCGGGTTCGGGCTGCGTGCGACGATCCTGGGGCATGTTCAGCGTGGGGGGATGCCAGGCGCCTTTGACCGGAATCTGGCAACGCGCTTCGGTGCCAAGGCAACCGAGGCGATTCACAAGGGTGATTTCGGGGTGCTTGTTGGCTTGACAAAAGGTGCGATTACGACTACACCCCTGAGCGAAGTGACATCCAACGTGAAGCAGCTCGATGCAGGCCTGATTGAACTGGCCAAGACGCTGGCCATGTAAGAGACGTCTAGGGCATCATCGGGACGATCAGCGGGCACGGCTGCGAGGGGTGGGAGATCACTTCGACCTGCATGCTGAACACCTTTTCGATGTTGTCTGCCGTCAGCGCGATGGTTGGCTCATCAATCAGGAATAGGCGGCCACCGACCATCATGGCGACGCGGTCGGCATACATTGCGGCCAAGTTGAGGTCGTGCAGAACCGCCACCACGGCTCCACCATCGTCAGCAAGGCGCCGTACCAGGCGCATGGTAAGCTGCTGGTGGCGTAGGTCCATAGCGCTGGTTGGTTCATCGAGCATCAGAATTGGCGTTTGCTGGGCCAGGACACGTGAGAGCGTTACCCGGGATTTCTCGCCACCACTCAGGGTTGCGTAGAGCTGGTCGCTCAGGTGTGACGATTCGGTTTGACGCAGCATCTCGCAGACGATTTGATGATCCTTAGGGGTTTCGCCGCCGCGGATATGGGGATGACGCCCCATCATGACGACTTCGTAGGCGGTAAAGTCGAAGTTCATGTAGACATGCTGGCGCATCATCGCACGCTGTCGTGCGAGATCACGAGCGCGATAGCTCTCCAGGGGCTGGCCATCCAGCTGGATGCTTCCCTGCGTTGGATTCAACTCACCGGATAATAATCGGAGAAGGGTCGTCTTGCCCGCGCCATTGGCACCGATTATCGCAACAACCTCACCCGCATTGATTTCAAGGCTAACATCGTCAACCAGGGTGTGCTTGCCGATGGTGTAAGTGACTTGGATTGCCGCCAGCATTCACGTCAGCTTTCGTCTGGATTGATGCAAGAGGACAAGGAAGAGAAAAAACGGTCCACCAACAAGCGCAGTGAGAATACCGACCGGCACCTCAACCGCGATCCCGGCGGTAGATGGATTGGGAATGGTGCGACCGAACATATCCGCCGCCACCAGGAAGATCGCCCCGCTAATCACGCTGCCTGGCAGAATGAGCCGATGGTCCGGCCCGAACAACAGCCGCATTAAATGTGGCACGACCAGACCAATGAAGCCAATGATGCCGGCAAAACCGACCGCCACGCCGACCATCAAGGCCGATAGTCCGACGGTGATCTGGCGCAGGCGCTCGGTGTTGATGCCCAATGTTCGGGCTTCGGCTTCTCCTAGGGTCATCACATTGAGCTGACGGGCCAGCGTGGGTAGAATGACGACACCGGTGAGCACAAACGGCGCCGCAAGGTAAACATCCTCCCAGAAGACTCCCGCCACGCTCCCGAGGCTCCAGAAGATGATATCGCTGGTTTGCTGCTCATCTCCAATAAAGGTCGCCACACCGACATATGCGCCGCTGATGGAGTTCACGGCCAGGCCAATCAGCAGCAAGTTCGCGGTGTCGGTGCGCCCGCCCAGCCGGGATAGCCGGTACACCAGCAGAGTTACCATCAGGCCCACGGCAAACGCTGCCAGCGCCTGCGCAAATTTGAGACCGGAAAGATTGGCCGGATCCAGAATCCCAAGATCGGGCAGCGTTTCCAGCGCACTGGTGAGATCGACACCGATCAGGATTGCCGTGATGGCACCCACCGCCGCCCCGCTTGAGACTCCAATCAGACCCGGATCCGCCAGCGGATTGCGGAACACGCCTTGCAGCACGCTCCCTGCCAGACCGAGCGCAGCCCCCACCAGGACGGCCATAGCAACACGCGGCCACCGCACCTCGTTAATCAACGACGTGTTCTGGCGGACCGCGCGCTGCTCATAGTCAAGTTCGCTATCGTATTCGATTCCAATTTGATCGGCCAGTGAGTCGAGGGTGGCCCTGATGACCATGTCGCGGTCGATGTCGGTGGTCTGCACCTGATTGGTGCTTACCGACTCAACCATGAGAAACACCAGGATAATCACCAGACTGACGAGTACCAAGAGACGGAAAGCAGCGTAGTGCTGGTAACGCCTGAGAATCCGCTGCACTTGTCCGATCAATTGCATAGAAAGCTATTCCTGCTGTAAACGGGCAATAAGCGCCTCGCCACGCCCTGGAACCCCCAGCGCCTGCGCGACTTCGTGGATCTGAAGCGCATCATCGATGACGACAACAGTACGTCCGGCTTCACGCAGTGCCTGCCAATCGGCGGATGAGGTGGTCAGAATGACGGTATCGGAGCTGCGTTGAGTATAGTCGATGGGATGATAGCCCAGCTTGCCGATGATGGCTACTATTGCTGGATCAGTTGCCGTAACGGGATGCGGCTGTTGGACGGTGATGCTTGTCCCCGTTGCATCCGTAAGTGTGTACGGGTATTCAACCTCTGTCTCCCATGTCATACTGGGATGGAAGATCGCCGCCAGGTCCATCAGGATCTGACCCGTCCGAGTCGCCATGCCAAGCAGGTACTGGTCATCATAAACCAGGAAATTATCGTTTTCGCCGGCCGGTGTCTGGGCCATGCCTTGTAGATTCCGTATGGCTTCGACCCCGCCAATTTGTTCGATACCGCCTTCCATGAGCAGTACATAGTCCGGATAGGCGGTCAGCAATATCTCAGGATTAAGTGGTATATAGCCAGAAACCCCGATCTCGCTTGCTGCATCAATCGCACCCGCCCCCTGGATAATCGCCTGCGCTGGGGTGCCCGCGCCCGCGACAAGTTGCAGCCGGGTGCCGCGGAAGTAGAGCATCATGGCATAGGGCCGTTGGTCGACGTTGCTGGTGGCAGTGCGTACCCAGTCGATCTCGCGCTGGACACGCTCCTTTAGCGCTTCCCCTTCCTCGGGGGCATTGAGGGCGGCCGCGATCATGTCGATTTTCTGGAGCGGTAGTGCTAACCCGGCTTCCTCATTGTCGGGAATAATGACGACGGGAATGCCGATCTCACGAAGTTGGTCCAGAACGGCTTCCGGAGCACAGGTTTCCGTGCAGAAGAAGACCGTGGGATTCAAAGCCACGATTGGTTCGATAGCTAGTCGCCGGGCGAAGCCGATTGTCTCGTATTTGTCCATCAGGTCTTCAGGGTACGTTGAACTGATATCTACCCCAACCAGCTGGTCGTCATAACCGAGTGCAGCGATGATCTCAGTGACATCTCCACTGCCCGAGACGATCGCTTCAAGTGACTCGATCGTCACGCTCGCACCGGTGGCGTCGACAATTGTGATTGGAAAATCGCTGCCGCTCTGGGCAGTGGTTTTTGAGGGTTGGGGAATGATGATACTCGTCAGCGCACAGACTATCAAGCAGATAACAAGCATGCGAATACGGCTCACACGCACCTCCTGACTACTAATAGAGCCTGTACAATTGTACAGGCTCTTGGGATAGCAATCCATGCACTTCTGAAGCTACGTATTATTCAGTGACTCGAGCCTGGACTTCGTCAGGCAATTGCGCAATGACGTCGTCGGGCAGCAACTCTAACGTTGTGTTGGAGATGTTCTCCCAGGTTGACGGATCCTGCTCACCCATCCACAGTAGGATTTCGGCAGGTAGGTGCTCCTCGACGATATAGCCAGTGTACCGATACTCAGCCGTCCAGTTGATGATCTCGACACCGTAGTACTCGGTTGTGTTATCGAATGGATCGATCACCGTGACGAAGAAGTCGTCGGCAGTATCAAGCTCGATGCCATAGCCATCGCCCACCAGCTTCCAGTTGGGGTCCAGGGCAGGTCCTGCGCCCGCCGCATCGCTGGTCTCGTCTTCAGCAACGGATCCTGCTAGTGTCGCCAGGCTCAGCCCCTCGAAGACCAGGATGCTGGTGGCGGTCGATTTCAGGGTTGAGGTTTCATCCTCATCCGCTGGGGTCGCAAAGGCGCCTGTCTCTCTATCCATGAATCGAACTAGCGTGCGTTCAGGGTTTCCCCATGCACCCAGGTCCTCATCAATACTAATCAATGCCTGCATTGCATGAGCTGTCCCCAGTGGATCGCTGGCCTCAGCACCTGTTGATGACCAGCCATCATCCTCAAGCTGCGTCTCACCCAGGTATGCCATGGCGTTGTCGAGTGCCTCTTGTTGGTCGGTCAGCGAAAGCACCTGAGTACACAGGCTGGTGGTTACGACATCGGTTTCGCCATCGGGAGTAGCGCTGAAGCCGCCGTCCTCTTGCTGGAAGCTCACCAGCGCCCCAACGGCGGTTTCAGGAAGCGGAATGTCGAGGTTGTGGCGTGCCAGCAGGCCCAGACAGAGAGCCTGTGTATCCTCTCCGCGGGCGGCACGAAACTGCTCAGTGTACGAGGCAAGCAGTGCACCGTCCGCAAAGGTCCCAGGGTCACTATCAGTCACAGTGAGCGCGATAACGCCCCAGGACACTGTTCTGAGGTCCCAGTCCTCAGTGAAATTGGACTCAAGCCAATCGCGTGCTGCGGCTGTATCCCGATCCAGGGTGCCGAGTGCTATTGTTGCGATGGCAGTGGTTTGGGCTTCACCAGCGAAACTTCCGTCAGGTTGCTGCTGGCTGGCTAGCCATTCCCCTGCCATCGCAATGGGGCTTCCTCCCTGGCTCAGTGCAGGCAGGCCAGATACCAGGAGTGCTAGGGCGAGCGTCAATATGGTCCAACGCTTCAAGTGAACCTCCTAAACTGTAATATTGGTCAATCGTGCGCCATCGTTAAACTGCGCAAAATTTAGCAAAACCATCCAAAGTATACCCACAGGCGCGTTTTTTCTCAACGGAATAGTATACAGCTAGTTGGGCTTGGGCCGGCGCCAAACCACCGGGTAGCTGGCAAAACGACCTGAATCCGGATTGTGCGTGGTTATTTGCCAACGGCTTAGGTAGACTCGGGAGCGTAACTCGGTATGTTTAGCCTACGAGCCATGCGAAATGTCAATTCTGGTGTTGTTGATTGCCCTGAGTTTTGCCTTGGTAGTGACACCGTTGGTTCGCCAGTTGGCCCTGCGGATCAACTTTGTTGCAGTACCCCGACAGGACCGCGCCCATCGCGTCGTGACGCCGATGATGGGTGGTGTTGCCCTGTATCTCGGTCTAACAGGCGCAATCCTATTGCTGACTCTGGGCGCGGTCCTGATATCATCGACGACGGAACTCGATCGGTCCTGGCCCCTGGAAGAGTTATACATCATCTTGATCAGCGGCACGTTGATTGCCGCCATTGGGCTTTGGGATGATTGGAAAGGGCTTTCTCCACCCCTTAAGGGGCTTCTTCAACTGCCGCCAATTCTCGTCTTGCCGCTCGCGACATCGGTCGAGATTGGAATGAACGTCCCGGACGCGGTCAATTTCTTTCTGACGATTTGCTGGTTTATGTATGTCGTCAATGCCTACAACTATCTGGATAACATGGATGGCGTAGCTGCGATGACGGCCACCGTCGCGGGCATGTTTTTCACAGTTATTGCGGTGATAAATGATCAATTCCTGGTGGCTTCGCTGGCAGCAGCCATCGCTGGAACCTCCTTTGGATTTCTGCGCTATAACCTTTTTACTTCTGGCCGCGCGGCGATCTTCATGGGGGATGTTGGCTCGCTATTCATTGGCTACCTCCTAGCGGTGATCGGTGTGAAGCTAAGTTTCGCGGCCGAAAGTCCCTGGATCACATGGCCGGTACCTGTTCTGGTGCTGGGAATCCCGATTTTCGATACGGGTCTGGTGTTTATCTCTCGGATGCGTCGGGGGCAGAGCTTCTTGCAAGGTGGGACGGATCATCTCTCGCACCGGTTCGCGCGGCTGGACTTCGGACGTTTTGGGGTGCCGCTGGCCATTGGGATGATTGGTTCCGCTCTGGGCTGTACGGCGCTTCTGGTGATGCATAGCAGCCTCGTTGATTCACTCTTCGCCCAGGCAACAGTGGGCGGCCTCGCCCTATTTCTGTTATACAAGCTCGAGTTTTCCCAGTCGTATGAATTTATTACGGGCAAAGAACCCCCACAGCATATGCCGGATAGCGCTTCTGCTGGCGACATCGGTGCACAGGTAGCCTCTTCAACACCGGACCCCTCAACGCCATTATGAGGAATGTGCAACGGTAACGGCTGTATATTTTGGCGGGTTTGCGGTAGATTAGAATCAACCACTGAAAAGATAACCACAGGAGCATACGATACATGACAGATCGTGTTAAGGAGATTCTGAGCTACTACCGCAGCGATAATCCTGGAACACTGACAAACATCGCTCGCCTTTTGAACCACGGTCGTCTAGCCGGAACGGGCAAACTGGTCGTCTTGCCGGTCGATCAGGGCTTTGAGCATGGCCCCGGTCGCAGCTTCGCGCCTAATCCGGCCGGCTATGATCCCCGCTATCATGTCGAACTGGCGCTCGAAGCGGGTTGCAATGCTTACGCGGCGCCGCTAGGGTCTATTGAGGCTGTAGCAGCTGACTATGCTGGTGATATTCCGCTGATTCTGAAGGTTAACAGCCACGACGTTCTTCATGACGAAGAGAATCCACTGGGGGCCCAGACGTCAGGTGTAGAGGATGCCCTGCGTTTAGGGTGTGTTGCCATTGGCTATACGATCTATCCGGGTACGCTTGAGCGACGCCTGCTCTATGAGCAACTTCGCCAGCTAACGCTGGAGGCGAAACAGGCCGGTCTCGCTGTCGTGGTATGGTCCTATGCGCGGGGCGGCGACCTGAAGAAGGAAGACGAAACCGCTCTGGATGTCATCGCCTATTCGGCACAGATTGCTGCCCAGTTAGGCGCGCATCTTATCAAAGTCAAACTACCGACCGAAGTCCTTTCCGGGATTCCGAAGGCCAAAGACGCCTATGAGAAATATGCGATTCCTAACGATACTCTGACTGACCGCGTAAAACATGTGGTCCGCAGTTCATTCGACGGCCGCCGTATCGTCATCTTCTCGGGTGGGCCGATGAACACTGACGAGGATATCCTGAACGAAGCGCGTGCGATCCGTGATGGCGGTGGTTTTGGCTCGATTATGGGCCGCAATGCCTTCCAGCGCGATCGAAAGGCCGCTGTCGAGCTACTCGGCAGTATCATGAAGATCTATGCAGGTGAGATGGACTAGTGGCCATTAGCACGCCTTGATGATTTCCGAAGCCCGGTTTGACGCGCTGAACACTGTGGTCATACCGGGCTAGTCTTTTTTGGGAGCCAACTATGACCCGGGTTGTGTGGTTAGCCGATATTCACCTTGACCTGGCCAGCGCCAAAGCGATCGATGCTTTTCTCGAGGCGTTGGTGGCTAGCGAGCCGGATGCTGTCTTGATTGGGGGCGATATCGCAGAGCAGGGTTTGAATGAACATCTGATGCAAATCGCGATGCGCGCGGAGGTTCCGGTGTATTTTGTTTTGGGAAATCATGATTACTATGGGAAGCATATCGCTGATGTGCGGGCTGAGGTTCGTTATCTGTGTGCTGAGGTACCCATACTGCATTGGCTGCCAGAAGCCGGTGTTGTTCCGTTGACTGAGGAGACTGCCTTGCTGGGACATGGCGCCTGGTCGGATGGCCGCTATGGGGACTACATGGGGTCCGGCGTTCTGCTGAATGACTATGTGTCGATTCGCGATCTCCGGCCGCTGGATCAAGGCGAACGCTGGGGCCGGATTAAGTCGTTGGCCGATGAGGCCGCTCTGTATCTTCAGGACACGCTTCCCAGTGCGCTCAGGCAATACAAACAGGTCGTCTTACTCACTCACTCGCCGCCCTTTCGGGAGGCGACCTGGTATATGAATGAGATTCCCGATTGGGATGACCCCTATCTGCCGCACTTCAGCTGCAAAGCGGTCGGGGATGTATTGCTGGATATGATGCCACGCTTTCCACAGACGCACCTCATCGTCCTATGTGGGCATACCCATAGTGGCGGCCGTGTCCAGATGCTGGACAATCTGGAAGTGCTGACAGGCGCGGCGGAATATGGACAGCCAGCCATACAGCATGTATTCCAGTTGGCTTAGCTGGCCTGAATACCAGGTGTCAGACTTAATGGCCGAGAGGACCGGTGATGGCCCCACAAGCGGTAACAATATTGAGTGGCAAACGTGTTGCTCTGGGTGTGACTGGAAGTATTGCAGTATATAAAGCGGTGGATCTGGCCAGCAAGCTGACCCAGGCCGGTGCCAGCGTCGACGTGATTATGACGCAGGCCGCACAACGCTTTGTGGCGCCCGTGACGTTTGAAGCGGTTACGGGCCGGCCCGTCTATACAGATCTCTGGCAGGGTGGCGGCAGCGCAGGGTTGCCAACGCATATCGCCCATGTCGGTCTGGGAGAGAAAGCTGATCTACTGGTGATCGCCCCGGCTACGGCCAACATGATCGCCAAGCTCGCTCATGGCCTGGCCGATGATCTGCTGTCAGTAACGGCCCTGGCGGTGCGTTGCCCGGTGTTGATTGCGCCAGCAATGGACGGCGTCATGTACCAACACCGTTCTGTGAAGGCCAACCTGAGGACTCTCGTTGAGCGCGGCGTAACCGTAATCGATCCAGAGGAGGGCCGTTTTGCCTCGGGGCTGGTGGGTAAAGGGCGCCTCCCGGAGACAGCCACCCTGATGGGTGCGATCCGCCTGGTACTCGGGCGCGGCGGACCTCTTTCCGGACTCAAGGTGATTGTCACGGCAGGAGGGACCAAGGAAGCCATTGATCCAGTGCGCTACATCACAAATCACTCCAGTGGCAAGCAGGGTTATGCCCTGGCCCAGGCCGCTCTGGATTCGGGCGCAGAAGAGGTTGTGCTTATCAGCACGGGTGTAGACTTGCCTATTCCCTACGGCGCGCGCATCGTTTGCGCCCCGAGCGCAGAAGAGATGCTGGACGCGATCCGGACACACTTGGATGGCACGCATGTGCTTCTCATGGCGGCGGCTGTGGCGGATTTTCGGCCCAGCCAGGCTGCGACCCAGAAGATCAAGAAATCGGATGATCCTGACGAGGCGACGTCCCTCCAACTGGTGCGCACATCTGATATTCTTCGCGAGGTTAGGACCGCCCGCGATCAGACTGGCTGGCCGTGGATTGTGGTGGGTTTTGCCGCCGAAAGCCAGGATCTGATCGCCAATGCGCAGCGCAAACTAGAGCGCAAGGGCCTGGATCTGATTGTTGCCAATGACATCACCGCCTCTGATGCTGGTTTTGGATCTGACATGAACAGGGTCACCCTGCTGCTGGCCGATGGCCGGCAGATGCCCCTGACGTTGCTTTCCAAGGCCCAGGTGAGTGAGCATGTCATCGAGCAGGTTGCCGGTCTGTTAGCGCAGCGCCAGAATAGCTAGTTGCGCTCAGCGAGTAACCGCAGCCCTTCGAGTGTCAGCCTTGGATCTACCACATCAAAATGGTTGGTCAGGGGTGCAATGAAGCGGGCCAGGCCTCCGGTGGCGGCAACTTTTGCGGTGCCGAGTTCGGCCCGCATACGGTCAATCAGCCCCTCAAGCATTGCGACATAGCCAAGTAAGAGGCCAGCCTGCATCGAGTGGATGGTATTCTTGCCGATGACGCTGGACGGCGGGGTCAGCTCGATATAGGGCAGTTGCGCGGTGCGGCTGACCAGCGCGCTCATCGTCACGTTGAGCCCGGCAGCGATGGCGGTGCCCAGCATCACCCCAGGGTGAGCAATCGCCGTGAAGGTGGTGGCGGTGCCGAAATCGACGACAATGCAGTTCTCGCCGAAATGCTTATAAGCCGCCACTGCATCGGCAATGAGGTCGCTCCCCACCCGGTCCGGGTGATCAGTCTGGATCTTGATTCCCAGATCCAGATGAGAGCCTAGAATGAGGACCGGGGCCTGGGTGCGGGTTTCAATCATCTCCTTGAGGTTCAGCGTCAACTGGGGGACGACGCTACTGATAATGGCTTTGTCAAAGTCGGCAAAGGACAGTTCAGCATCCTCAAACAAGGTCCGAAACAAGACAGCATATTCATCCGGCATGCGGTCATGCAAGGTCTGGACGCGCCAATCATATCGCCAGTTAGTGCCGTCGTGAACTCCCAGGACGATGTTGGTATTACCAATATCGATCGCGAGCAACATGAGCGTAATCCTTTGTGGGAAAAGTGGCAGCAAATGTAGCCAAATATACCGAATATTTCTAGAATTGGCGTGATACGCATTCTGTTTCCGATCTGATTACTCGTGCGAGTAAGCATCCCCACGCCTGAAGGCGGGGGCGTTTAGCAGCCCCAATGCTTACCAGCCTCAGTCTCTCGAGACTACGTTACGGGCGAATGCATAGGCACT
>JAADYW010000108.1 GCA_010092845.1 Chloroflexota bacterium | reverse complement strand
GGTGATGTCCTGTTCAATACCCTGCCGGGCGGTCGCGATTTGCTCGCGCAGGCTGCTGATCCATTGGTCGATCTGATGGAGTTGCCGCAAAGCATCACCGAGAGCCTGGTCAGCTTCGCGTGCTTCTTGCAACCGCGCATAACCCGCCTCGATACTCTCGCGCTCCAGGACCATCGCCTGATAGTCTTCTAGGCGCTGGTGGTAGTGGGTAATCTGGGCTTCGGTGCTAGCAATATCACGTTCACGCTCACCGATCTGAAAGCGCACCTGGTTGAGTTCGTTCAGGGCGGCATTCAGTTCGTGATCGGCTCCGGCCAGTTCCCGATAGCGGGTTTCGGCATGCAGCATTTGCTCGCGTGCGGTGTCGTGCTGTTCCTGAGCCAGCGCATATTCGCGTTGGATTGCCGGCTCCTCAGCGATTTCCTTCTCAATCTCGCGCAGATTGGTGCCGATTGCCTGTAACTCGCTGTTGATCTCGCGCAATCGCAGCTTTGCCAGCTCCTCATAATCCTGCCAAACATCAAGATTCAGGATTTCGCTCAGGATCTTCTTGCGATGAGCTGGGGACTGGACGGTAAAGGCGTCGGCGTGGCCCTGCTGTAGATAGGCCGAATTCACGAAGGTCTCGTAATCCACGCCGACCAGGTCTTCTATTCTAGCCTGGGTTTGGCGAACAGATGGTTCGCTAATGACGCGAAATGTGTTTTCCTCGGGCACCCATCCCACCAGGTCGAGTGTAGTTGTCCCTGCTGCCCGGCCGCCGGATTTGCGCTTGTTCCCGAGGCGGCGCTGGCGCAGAATCCGATAGCGTGCATCTCCCTGGAGAAACTCCAGGGTAACGGACATCTCGTCGCAGCCCAGATGAATCAAGTCGTCATCAGAGCGTGCGCGGGCCTTACCCCAGATCGCCCACGTGATGGCATCTAGCAGCGAGGATTTCCCGGCGCCATTAGGCCCACTGAGGCAAGCAAGATGAATGCCTTCAAAATAGATAGGATCCGGATTCTGATAGGCAAGAAAATTCTTAAGTTCAAGACGTGTTGGTAGCATAGGCGCTCAATGATGTGCGATCAATATTCTGTGATCCTGTCGGGTGGTGCAACATCCACGAGATTCAGGATGCGGTTTCAACAGCAATGACTTCGATCTTGATCGGACCGATATGGAAGGCGTTCCCCGGTTCGATGACGGTTGTCTGGTTATAGTCGAGAACGCTGTCTTCGCCTTTGATCGTGATGTTGACTGGATTGACCTGACTTAGATTCCGCAAATGGAATTTGCCATCGTCGGAATAGATGGCTGCATGCTGGCGCGATACGGAAGGGTCAGGCAGGACAACGTCGCATTCCAGACGCCGCCCGATCTTTATCTCTCGCTCTGGCGTGATCGTATAGGTATGTGAATTGCCGTCCAATGTCCAGGTGAGCCGGATTTGTTCCATAGAAATTGGTCTTTCAACTAAGCATGCAATGTTATAGGTGGTCCAGAATAATGCGCCTGCAGCAATACCACGCTCCTATTGTATCGTAAATTTGCGGCTTGATTTTGTCCAGCATCGTATAGCATGATAGACAGTATCCTTGAAGCACGAAAATACACTTCTGGCAAAAACGAAGGAACATGCAGGCAATTCCAGCGGCAAATTACCTCAACATTGAGTTTGGCCCCGATTTCTGGCGGTTGGTCAGTCACGAACTGGATACCCCCACAACCCTTCTCGACGCAAGCCCTGAGGGTTTACTGGCGCACCCTGTTTTCCGTGCCGCGCGCTCATTGCCGAGTGCGACGATTGCGCCGGCCCAGATTATCCGGATTATCATGGGCTGGGCGCCTGAAAGCCAGGCCTGGCGTTTGGGGCTGCTGCTGGTTGACGGTTCTGTTACCAAAATTGATACCACACAAATGCAGTGGTGTGAACTGGCAGCCTGGGCGGAATCCGAGCAACCTGATGTCTATCAGGCCCGTCTGGCGGGCCAGGCGCTCGCCCGGCTCATTAATCGGCCATTCCAGTTCCTGGAGCCGCACGCGGAAACGCGTGTATCCGTTTTCAATCCCGATTCGCCGGAGCCGCCGGTTGAAACCATCTCCCTGGCTGAGGAGATCGCGGCACCTGACGAAGAGGATGATGCCCTGGATACAGCTATGGATGCGGCTGACGACACAACCAATGTAACGATCCCGGAGATCGTGCCGCCAGATCTGCCGTTGCGCTTCGCGGGATGGCAACTCACACGGTCATCCGTCGGTTTGCGTTGGCGCCGCACGCAGTCGTGGTGGTTGTTCACACTTGGCAAACTACTGCTATTTGGTGTATTGGGGGTGCTGTTTCTACTCCTGAGTATTGGTAGCCAGACACGTGGTCTGGCTGAGGTCGAACCGCCACAGCTTACGCAAATCGGCGTGCTGGTCAGTATTGCCTTGCTGGTTAGTCTGGTTTATACGCTCTGGCAGCTATTGAGTGCCAGCGCTGTGGTTATCAATACCTTCGAGCGCGAGGTTTATAGCCAGGGACTATTGTTCCCGTTCATCTACTGGCGTGTCCCGTTCGACCGCATTCAGTATCTACTGGTCACCCAAACCCCGCCTCAGCCGCAGGGCCGTCGTCGCCGCACTGATCCCATGCAGATCACGCAGGATTTCTGGTTACATGTCTATGATGGCGCAGATTTCCATGAGATTATCGATCTGCCGGATGTCCCCGGCCAGAGTTGGACATGGGACAAAGTCCGCACGCAGGGCCATTCACAGGTGCGGCGTAGCCTCCAACTGGCCCACTACGATACGCCAGCTCATCATGCATCTCAACAGATCGCCCACCTCATTGGCGTGCCGGTGTACCTCGATCTGGTGTAGCAACTTAGCTTTCCTATAAGTTGATGTCGCAGTTTCAGCCGCCGGCAATGGGGCCAACCGAAATTTGACAGAATGGCCAGATTCCGTATGATTATGGTTACTGTTCAGTTTAGGATGACGCTGTGTCTTTTCGGGAGATAAACTGTTGGGGGGCCTGCTTGAAGACAGGAAGCGATTATGAGCTTTGGTGAAGACCCTCACGACCTCGAACTAGCGCGCCGATTTCGTCATCGGAGTATCCTGCTCTTTATTATCCTGGCTACTTTACCATGCTACATCGTCGGCGGGATCCTGCTGGGTGTAGCCCCAGATGACGATGATGTCTCTGGAAACGCACCAACTGACCTCCCACCCCCTGGCCAGCGCACTGATATCGCGATTACTATAACGGGCACCGTCACGTCTACAGCGACCGGTACGCTACAGGCCTCCGATACCCCCGGTGCTTTACGGAGCACCCCGCGACAGTTCGTCCCGTCTACCGCTACACCCTTCCCAACCCAGCGACTACCTACATCGACTGATGCCCCCACCGCGACGACTCGACCGACAGCGACTACGGAGGATCCCCCTGAGAATCGCGCGCCGGTCTTTGATTCAGCGCCCGGTGATCGGACCCTCAGGGTGGGGGAAGTGGGGACGGTGACGTTGCAATTCACCGATCCTGATGGTGATCCGGTCAGCTTCACAGCCAGTTCCGACGCGCCAGCTATCGCCGAGGTTTCTGCTTTTGGCGAAAGTGCGTTTGATGTAACGGCTGTTGCCGCCGGCTCAGCAACCATCACCGTGACGCTAGAGGATGATCAGGGTGGGGTTACCTCGGCGCAGTTTTTGGTGACAGTCGAGGCGAGTAACCCGGTGAATAATCCTCCCGTGTTTGAAAGTGAGCCGACCGATCTGACCGTGAATGTGGGGCAGAGTACCACCGTAACGATTTCCACAAGTGATCCGGACGACGATCCCGTTTCGTTGGCAGTATCTTCGGCTAACCCGGCGGTCGCTACCGCGACCAGGATTGATGATACATCCTTCTCAGTGCAAGGTATCGCCGCAGGGGGAACAACGGTGACAATTAACCTGAGCGATGGGCAGGGGGGAACCGCAAGCCGGACGATCAATGTCACTGTAAATGCAGGGCCGCCGCCCAATCGGAACCCGGTCTTCGTTGTTGAGCCACTCCCAATTATCATACCGGAAGGCGATAGTGACATTATCCTGCTGGAGATCAATGATCCGGACGGCGACCCAGTGACAATGACGGTGACGTCTGCCAACCCGGGAATCGCGACTACGACCAAGATAGACAACACGTCCTTCACGGTCCAGGGAGTGGCTGTGGGGGAAACGACAACAACGATCCGGCTCAACGACGGCCGCGGTGGGATCACGACTGAAGTGGTTCCGATCACGGTGCAAGCGCCCGCCGCGAACAATCCACCGCAGTTCACAACCCCGCCTGGTGATCTATCGGTGGCCACGGGCGCAACAACGACGGTAACGCTGAATTTCTCCGATCCGGATGGTGATCCGGTCAGTTTTTCCCTGACAGTCGGCAATACCGGAATCGCCACCGCAACCAAGACCGGGGATTCAACTTTCACCGTAACAGGTGTGAGCACGGGCTCGACCACGGTGACGATTACACTTAATGATGGCCAGGGTGGGACGGCCAATGCCACGATAACGGTTACTGTCACTTAATCGTATTCTGCACAAACAGTTTTTTGAGGTTTAGATGGATACCAAGAAGTTGAAGGAACACCTCATCACACTCAGCCAGTTGACAGGTCCATCGGGCCATGAGGGTGATGTGCGTGCCTATGTCCGCGAGACATGGGCCGATCTGGTCGATGAGTTCGAAGTCGATGGCCTGGGGAGTCTGGTTGCCATCAAAAGGGGAACGGGCCAGGAACCGCGGAAGCGCATCATGCTGAGCGCTCACATGGATGAGATCGGCTTGATGGTCGCGGAAATCAAAAACGGCTATTTGCGCTTGGAGCGCGTCGGCGGGATGGACTCGCGCATTATGCTTTCAAAGCCCGTGTTGGTCCATACCCGTGAGAAGACCCTCAAGGGAGTCGTTGCGACTCCACCACCTCATATTACCAACCAGACCGGGGGCAAAAAAGACTATCTGCCTTTTGACCAACAGTGGATTGATCTGGGTTTGCCCGCCGAAGCTGTTGACAAGATGGTGCGCATTGGCGATCTTGTCACAATGGATGCGCCCGTGACGGAGCTCATGGGCGATTTGCTAGCCACAAAAGCTATGGACGATCGGGCATCCGTGGCGGCGGTGACCGCTTGTCTACAACATCTCAAGCCGCGCGACCATAACTGGGATGTTCATGCGGTTGCTTCAGTCCAGGAGGAAGTCGGGCTGAAAGGGGCTGCCACGGCCGCCTATCATACCCGCCCGGACCTGGCAATTGCTATTGATGTTGGCTTTGCCCAGCAGCCAGGCGTCAGCGGTGACGAGCACATCAAGCCCACCGAAGGCCCACTCATTGGGATTGGCCCCAATTTCCACAACGGTCTGGTGGCGGATATGCAGCGCAAAGCCAAAGAGCTTGAGATGACATTGGTGGTTGAACCGACGCCGGGTCGCAGTGGCACAGATGCCTGGGCCATCCAGGTGAGCCGCCAGGGTGTGCCGACGATCCTGTTTAGCATTCCGATCCGCAATATGCATTCTCCAGTCGAAACGGTAAGTGTCAAAACGGTGGAACGCACTGGCCGCTTGATGGCAGAGTTCATCAGCGGATTGGCTGATGACTACCTGGATGCGATTGCCTGGAAACCTGACGAAGAAACCGAGAATCATGCAAATGGAGATGATGCCTAATGAAGCTCCAGGATACGATGCTTAAGGAACTCACAGAAGCGCCTGGGGTATCCGGCATGGAAGATGCAGTGCGCAACATCATTCTGGATGCGATCAAAGACCACGTCACAGATATCCGCATCGATGCGCTGGGCAATATCCTGGCCGTTAAAAAAGGAATCGGTAAATCGCAACTCCGGGTCCTCGTTGCGGCCCACATGGACGAGGTCGGTTTTATGGTGCACGGGGTCGATAGCGATGGGATGCTCAAGATACGTCCTGTCGGCGGCATTGATGATCGGATCCTGCCGGCGTTGCGCGTTGAAGTCGGCAAGAAGCGCATCCCCGGCGTTATCCCCTGGAAGCCGATTCACCTTAGTCGGGATCAATCTGTACAGAAGATCGACAATCTGCGTGTCGATATCGGCGCTACCAGTAAGAGCGCTGCTGAGGGTAAGGTGAGCATTGGGGACCGTGTGGTGTTTGCCAGCGAGACGATCGAGCTCAGCGATACTGTCATCCGGGGCAAGGCGTTTGATGATCGTGCCGGCTGTGCCGAGTTGATAAAGATCATCAAGGGCGATCCCTTTCCCTTTGATCTCCTGGTCGCCTTTACCGTCCAGGAGGAAGTCGGTCTGCGCGGGGCCTCTGTTCTGGGCGAGAGCCTCAAACCGGATGCCGCGATTGTCTTGGAGACCACGGCTTGCCATGAAGTGCCCCAGGATGAGGACGAACCCGATGTAACCACGGTCACCAAGCTGGGCCATGGGCCGGTCATCAGTTACATGGACCGGACAACCATTGCCCACCCGGGGTTACGCAAGCATTTTGTAGCGACAGCAGAGTCATTGAAGATGCCGCACCAGTTCCGCTCGCCCCAATATGCCGGTGGCACGGATGCGGGTACGATACATATTTCGACATCCGGGATCCCGGCGCTGACGGTTTCGTTACCCTGTCGCTATCTGCATAGCCCGTTCTCGATACTCAATCTTGATGATTTCGCTGGCGGTGTGAAACTCGTTCGCCAGGCCTTAATGGAACTCAAACCTGAACATCTGGAGAGATAGACTTGAAAGCACTGATTAAGAAACTGGTCGAGGCCTGGGGGCCTTCCGGATTTGAGCATCATGTTCGTACCTTGATTGAGGATGAAATCAAGGACCTCTGTGATGAAATGCGCGTCGATAGCATGGGCAATCTGATCTGCCGGGTTGGAGAGAAAACGGACGACAACTTGCGCATCATGATTGCCGCCCATATGGATGAAATTGGCTTGATGGTGTCCCATGTCGACCGGCAGGGGTACCTGCGTTTTACCAATATCGGCGGCCTCTTTCCTGCCAATCTCAGCGGGAATCGTGTCAAGTTCGAGAACGGTGTGGTAGGGGTGATTGGGATGGAGAACCCCTGGTCACGCCCCAAGGAGATCCCCGGCCTGGATGGGTTCTTCATTGACGTCAGTGACGCAACTGAAGATGACCAGAATCGCAATGCCGATATCAAGGTCGGTGATCCAGCAGCCTTCTGGCGGGCATTCGAGGAGCGGGGTAATCGCCTGGTTGCCAAGAGTATGGACGACCGTATCGGTTGCGCGGTAGCCATTGAGACGATGCGGCGGCTGAAAGATAGCGGCGCGAAGCACGAAATCTACTTCGTATTCACCGTTCAGGAAGAAGTGGGTTTGCGCGGTGCAAGACCGGCGGCATACGGTCTGGAGCCGGATTTCGGCATTGCCCTGGATGTCACGGGAACCGGTGATACCCCCAAAGGGATGAAGATGTCGATTGATCTGGGTAAGGGGGCTGCTATCAAACTACGCGACAACGGCCTTATCGTGCCGCCGGCGGTCAAAGATCTTATGATCGACACGGCTGAGAAGTACGATATCCCGTACCAGCTTGAGATCCTCAGCGGCGGCTCCACTGATGCTGCGGGCATCCAATCAGCGCGGGCTGGGGTGCCCAGTGGGTGCATCAGCATCCCCTGCCGCTATGTTCATACCGTTAGCGAGACCGTGGATATCACCGATGTTGAGGCCTGCGTCAGCCTGTTGGAGAAGATCCTCTCGAACCCGATCGAGAATATCCGGCCCAACTAGCTAGCGGGTACCACCGACAACATAATTGCGTGCGCAAGGTTAGCAATCGCCAGTGGTTGCTAACCTATTCTTGTTCGAAGCCTATCTTTTTACACGCCAGTATTTAGTACAGGGTGAAGCCAATGCATTTCTATCTTGTTCGCCACGCGCAGAGCTTCGTGAATCTGCCGGATTGGGATGGCGAGAATTGGGATCAGGTTCTGACGCCGCTAGGCGAAAAGCAAGCCAAAGCCGTGGCGGCGTGGATTGCCGCTAATCTACCGTGCGGCCGGCTGTTTGCCAGTACGCTCGCCCGCACCCGGCAGACGGCTGAAGAGATCGGTGCTGCCACCGGGCTGCCCATCGAATTTGACACCCGCCTGCGTGAAGTCGGTACCAATGCGCCGGATGGTAACCCGTTGCCACCGAGCCAGTTGCATCGCTACATTGAAGGCCGCTGGGGGACCCTGGCGCCATATGACGCCGTCACCGAGCATGGCGAGAATTGGATGCAGTTCCGCACCCGCGTGGGGCAATTCATCGAAAGTCAGATCAGGTCCTATGAGAACCATATGCCAAAGAGTGAAGAGGAGAGACTTGCGCAGAAGGTTCTGGTGGTCTGTCATGGCGGCGTGATAGAGGCCTTTTTCGAGTACGTATTTGAAAAAGGGCCCTGGAGCGTTGTCTCAGTCATCACACAGAATACCGGCATCGTGCACATGGAATACCGTCCAGTGCCAGGCCGTCCCGAATGGCGGCTATATTTTCACAACCGGTTGGAACATCTGACGCCTGATCTCATCAGTTGATCACTCAAGCCAGACTTCGACGCGCTCACCGCTTTCGGTATCTTCAAACTCGACGATCTTGCCAACGTGCCCGGCCTCGACTGCTTCCTTCAATTCCTCGATGTCGATGTCGGCATCGTTGGGAATGAAGCGTGCCCCCATTTTCAAGCCAATGTTAACTAGGCCCATGGGGATGTTGACGTTGACCTTGTTCCGGCCAGAAACCGTGTCAGTAATCCGCACCCGGAGCTGGCGCGGGTTCCGCCCGGACGTTGCCGCTTTGCTCTTGGTCGCATTGTTTGATGATTGACCCAACGCGGTCAGCAAACGGCTCGCTTCTTCAGCGCTGATCTTTCCTTCCTGGAGCATGCTGAGAATGCGCATGCGTTCCTCTGATCTTACCATCGGTTTTACCTCCATAGATACCTTCTCGATCTAGCTAAGTGGCGTGTGGATTAGGTGATATACACCAGTACGTCGTCATCGTCGTCATCGACAGCAACAACAATCGGATTCTCAGGCGATAGTTCATCGCCCATTTCGCGAATCATCTGAGCAATATTCAGACTCTTGAACGAGGTGTCGCTACTATGCTCCTGGATAATCGGCTCCAGACGGTCCAATATCCAGCCTGCGAACTCAATGGGGAACGGCAGCGAAATCCGTATATTGGTACCGTTCTTCTCCTTCACGCGGACGTGAATCCAGTGCGACGAGCGGCTAGCTATCCCCAGAAAAGCAAGTAGAGTACCTAACAAAAAGAAGGGGAGCAGCATGATACTGGCCACAAGGTTGCGATTGGTCGCCATTCCGCGGCCACTTAGCCCGGATATCGCGAGGCCAGTAACGAAAGGGAAAAGCCACAACTGCCGCGATTCCGGTATATCGATATCCGGTGCTGGCGAGGCAGCAGACGACACAGCAGCGGCTGTATTGCCCTCCTCGGCCAGCAGCTTCTCGGCTTCTTCGGCAGATATTTCACCAGCGTTGAGCCGGTCCAGAACGTGCATCCGCTTGTCTTTCATGTCGTGTTGACCTCCTGAGGTCCTACCCTTGTCTGTGTGGTCAGCGCTTGCGCTTCGTCTAGCGGCTACGTTGCCATTGCATATGTACCAGATGGCGAACGGGTTCGAAACGATAGTCGTAGAACACTTCGGTCGCGTGCTCATCGTCAGACGGATGTTCGACGATGAGTCCACGTCGCTGGTCATGCAAATGCCGGATCGCGAAATTGAGTACCGGCTTTTCCAGGGTGCCCTGTTCTTCTGGCGCTACGAGTAGATCGACACGACCAAAGCGCGAGCCAAACACCGTTTCAATGCTCATAGCAGCCCTCAACGGTGCGAGGTGGGCATTGCCGCGCACCACCCATCGTTGCCGGTATCGGGTGCTAAAAACACTACGCATGTGCTGCCAGACGGTTTTCCTAAAGGCGCCTGGCCGTGTGGGCCGCAGCCAGCCCAGCCCGCCGCGCTCATTGGGCCGCAATGTCTGGGCCAGGTTGTATTCAGCTTTCCATTCTCGACCCGAACGCAGGGTGACATCTGGCATGTCCGCTGGGCGATCCGGCGGGTTAATGGCAGGATGCCGCCGCCACCGCGTGAAGGTCCGCAAGTTCTCAAAACCAAGGCGTTCATAGAGTTGCCGTGCCGCGAGGTTGTCGGCTTCTACCTGCAAAATGATCGCGTTGGTGCCTTCCTGCTGGGCCATTTCCTGAGTTGCCTCGACCAATTGGGTGGCAATCCCACGCCGCCGAAACTCAGGGTGAACCGCGACATTCGCCACTACCAGCACGTTGTCATAGCCAGCCGTATAGATTGACGTATTCCCGACCAATCGTTGGGTTGGCGGATCAATCCATACAAAGCCTTTATGCATGGAGCGGACCCCACGATCCAGATGGGCGAGCGCCCACAAAAGAATCCCGGACCGGCTTAGCGAGCGCATCTCACGGATGGCCGCCCGGCCCCCGGAATCCATCGTTGCACCAAATGCTAACTCTATAAGGTCGGCGATCTCACCCAGGTCTTTGCGCAGGTTTACCGGTCGCAATCCGCCGTGAAAGGACGATTGCTCCTGCGGGGACAAGACAGACGAGGCGGCAGCCATAGCGCGATTAGTTTCCCTCCAGTGAACTCAAAAGATTCTCGGCTTCTTCGATGGTTATTTTACCCTCTTCCACCATCTTCAGAATGAGCATACGCTCTTCATTGCTGACGGGTTCCCAATCGGCCGCGCTGCTGGGCTGTTGGCGACGCGTAGGGCGTTGCATACGCTCGGTGTGTCGGCGCGCTCGAGCTGCCTGGCGCTTGGCGCGCTCTGTTTCTGATTTCACCTGGCGCATACTCTGGTGGTTAATATGCTTACCGGTGAAGTGACGCGCAAAATTCGCCGCTTGCTGGATTGCCTGTTGGGTTTGGGTCTCGATGAGTTCTCCCAGGCCGCTGAGATTCTCGTTGATCTGGTGCTCAAGATCACTTAGTTGTTGGTCTAGATTGATCTCCAGATCAATCCGTGTCTGGTAGTCGCGTTTACTGGCCAGGGCAAAGTCTGGCGTCGTATGAATGTGAACCTCAGCAGCGCCATTCCCGAGTACGATACGCTGCCCATCTTCACTCTCTTCGATCTCTACATCAAACATCGTGTCATTGACCTCAATATCGGTATGATGGGGCAGGTAGAACGTCGCCGAGGCATCTGGGGGAATGATACAGGTGACCGAGCTGGCGGCACCCAGAGAGTACGTCTTGCCCGCCCGGAAGGGAATCGTGACAACAAGATCGCTCCCGATGTCTTCACACGTGCATGAGCCGGCTACATCGCGGATTTGAAGATCCGAACCCACGATACCAATAGCCAGATCCCCATCGATTTGTTGGGCTACCAGGTCGCTGCCCACCTCGTTGATCGTCACGTTGCTGTCCAGGTGCTTGACCACGCAGTCACTCCCGACGCGCTCAACCTTGGCGTTGCCCTGAATATGGCGGACAATCAAGTCGCCATTGACTGCACCGATCGTCAGTGTGGCGTCCAGATTGGTGATTTTGGCATCACCGTTTACCTGCTCAACGGTGAGGTCGAGAGCGGCCGGGAGCTTGATTTCGCAATCCCCAGCAGAGCGCACGTATATAGGGGCTTCAGGCGATTCCTGGTCGAGCTGCACATCATCGCCTTCGAGGCGCAGCTCATTGCCACTGTGGCCCCTCACACGCAGATCACCATTCACCTGTTGAACGATAACGGGAACCCGGGCGTTAATCTGCTCTATCCTATCCATTGGATTTCCTCGCTTCTGATCGGTTCTTCGATCATTATCCCTGCTTGCGCAGGATGTTTATTGCTTCGTCTGGGCTGATTTTGCCCGTCGAGAGTTCCTCGAGAACGCGAAGGCGTTGTGCTTCGCGCTGGGCCTCCTCAGCCTCACTATCACCGACCGGTTCGTAGCCCATTGAGACAATTATGTCGTGCAGGCGACTGCGAACGGTGGGATAGGAAATACCCAGTTCTTTCTCTACCCGGTTTATCTTGCCTTCGCAGCGTATAAAAACCTCAACAAATTCGAGCTGTTCTGATGTCAGAGATGCGAGGCCGCCAATCTCGAAGCGGCCGTCAATTGTGATCTCGCAATGCTCGCTGCGTAGCTGCGTGACGACCAGTGGCTCGTTACATACCGGGCAATGTGTCAGGAGCGGATGGTACATTTCCAGACCCCTTTATATCTCCATGTGGATGGCCAAATGATCCAAACTCAATCTTTACTTGAATTTTAGCATTATTGAATACGGATTGTCAATGTATATATTGATTTTATGAACTCAAAATGGAGATAATGAAGCTGACCGGTCCGGTTAACTCAAAGTAGGTGTTCAGGCGGGGTGCTGACCCCGGGGCGTGCGCCTGGAAACAGCAGTGACCAGCTTCCACGGGTGGGTTGCAGCCTGCGGGCAGGTGGATGTTGGGCGATCTGATGAACTTCCCGGGCCACGGTCCAGGCCGCTTCAGGATTGGCAAGTCGTTTTGCCGCGGCTGCATGTGCGTCTAGACGTTCCGGTGGGCCGCCTACCCATTCGGCTAATGCCTCAGCCACCTGATGCGGGCGTGGTGCATAAACCCCGGCCCCGTTTTCTACCACTAGATCGACATTGCCGTCTTCCTGGCCAGGAATCTTGCCTTTGAGAATCATCGGTAAACCCGCGACACATGCTTCGGCAATGGTTGAAGGACCGGCTTTGGTAATCAGAATATCAGACGCAGCCATGAGTTGCGCCATGTAGTTCACGAACGGGTAAATATGCGTGGGTTGGTTCCAACTGCTGCTTTCCAACTTCCGCTGCAAGGATTCATTGCGGCCGGCGACGATCGCAAGCTGGATGTCGAGCTGCTGGGCGTCGATGGCACGCGCGGTGTGGTAAACAGGCCCCATTCCATCGCCGCCGCTGACCATTAACACTGTAAGCTGGTCGTGGTCCCATCCCAACGCCTCGCGGGCCGTGTGCTTATCGGTCAAGCTATTGACGAAATCAGGATGAACCGGCAACCCGGTTCGCTTCAACTGGTCATAGCGGAGGCCCATCTTGAGACCCCGCTCGTAGGCCTTCTGTGTTGCGACGAGGCAGAGATCTTCCCGCTTCTGGTACCAGAATAGCGGAGTTGAGACCAGGTCGGTTACAACGGTCACAAACGGCGGGGGATTGGACATCGTCTGGTACAGCACGCGCAATGCGGCGCGGTTTAATAGCGAGTGGACGCACACGACGATATCGGCTTCATGTTCCTCAAAGAGGCGATGAAAACCGCCTCGCCAGGCCATATAGAACAGGTTCAACCACCACCGAGAGCGCTTCGGGCCATCCGTCAGTACATAGCCGAGCCACCAGGTGAAACTGCTATGTGTTACCCAGAATGGATAGATTTCGGGCATATGTTTGAACGGAAAGGGCGTATAATCGCGGAAGACATCAACAATATCGTAGGTATAGTTGTCCGGATAGAGCGACTCCATGGCGGCTTGGATCGAGCGTGCCGCGGCACGGTGGCCGCCTCCTGTATCGGACATCAGGAAGAGTACACGCTTGGGGGGCATTTTAATTGCTTGGGTCACGCTTGGGATCGTCCGTCTCTAGTTTTCGCTTAAAAGCGCGTTCGAATTTCTTGCGGGGGAGCAGTTGCCGCCGGCCACACGCAAGGCACTGTAGCCCAATATCCGCACCAACGCGGTAGATGCGCCAACGGTTTGCACCACACGCATGAGGCTTGCGGAGTTGAACGACCTCCTCGGGTTTGATCTCAAGCGTCAAGGTAACGTATCTCCAGGGCTTTGGATGCCAGGAGCTAACCGGTGGCTTCGACCATACGCATCAATATTGTTGCCGGGCTGATTTCATGACGCTCTTCAGCAACTGACATCAATCGATTGCACGCCCGGGCCGGTGTTGGCGTCAGGCGGATGGCTGACTCGATTTCATCCGGTTGCCAGATGGCATGGCTTGACAGGAAAACGTTGGTCTGGATGGCAAAGGGTTGTTGAATGAGATCAATTTCAAGCGGGCCATCACTCTGGCCGATCACACGGACCGGGGCCTCTTTCGAGTCCGGTTGAGCCAGCGGATAATCGGTAGTAATTTGCCGGAAATTGCTGCCGTCCATCAGGTATGCGCGGCAATTACCGAGGTGGGCGAGCGTTAGTTGGCCATCAACAACCACTGCTGCAGTCAGGGCAACTGCCGTATCCTTCATCTTGTTGCGGATCGTCTTGTTGCTCGACTTGATTGACTCCACCAAAGTTTCATCTGGCGGTGAGACATCCATATTGCCGAGTTGAACTTTGTGATAGTAATGCTGCAGCATCTCAGCTACGACTACCTGGGCGGCCAGGGCAGCAGCAGCGCCATTCTTTTCAGGTGTAGTCGGCTCATCGCTGGTGTGTTGACTGCGCGTCACAATGAATAGGCCAAAGTCCAGTGTCTTTCCATCACCATATCGAGAGGTAACGATCGAGACAGCGTGCGATTCTCGAGGGAGCATACTAGCGGCGCTATCATTGCACTGGTATGAGAGTAGATGTCCTCGTGTTTCAGGCATGGGCTAAATCCCTGACTGTCTTGTGATAGTTAGTCAAGAAGACTATATATCAAAAATGCATTCCTGAGAAGGGATTGGATGGCTATTTGCGTTAGGGCAAGTTGGCGCGTGGCTCTGGTTTAAGGTGAGCGGTTGCGGTGTGGCTGGCTTTGGGGCAGAATGATACTGTTGAATAGCACCTTACCGAATAGCGTTTGTTGGCTGGAATGGTATGGATCAACCCCAGGTAATTTACGACCCCGATGTTGTCGATCAACTTGAGATCAGCGGTTTCCTTAGTGAAGTTGTCGCTCATGTCCGGCAGCAAGTTGCCCAGCGCCAGGCGGATGTACCGATTGCAGGGCTGCGTGCCCTGAATTCGATTCAACGGCGCCCGCGGGATCTAATCAGTACCTTGCGCCATGAGTGTGGTCCATCACTCATCGTTGAGATCAAGCGCCAATCCCATACCGGCAAGACATTGGTTGAGGGGCGCTACGAGCCGGATGAAATCGCACGTTTCTTTGCCGGCGCCGGGGCCACGGCAGTCGCCGTTGCAACCAACCAACGCTACTATGGGGGCGAACTGCACCACCTGACGTATGTCTCGCGTGCTGTTGATATCCCCGTATTGCGTCAGGACTTCGTTTTTGATCGCTACCAGATCTATGAAGCCCGCGCTGCTGGGGCGGATGGGTTGATCTTGATTGCGGCTTTACTCGGCCAATACCGCCTGTGGGATCTGGTATCGCTTACCCAGCGTTTGCGCATGTCAGCGATCGTTCAGGTGGAAAACGAAGAAGAACTTGAGCGCGCTTTGCAGGTTGATCCGCGAGCAATCGGGATCAGTAATGTTGATTGGCGCACGCTCGAGGTCGATATCACCAAGACTACGCGCCTGCGTAAGCTGATTCCGGATCATATTGTGGTCATCAGTATGGGCGGAATGCGTACCCCGGAGAATGTGGCGACCGTGGCCGAGGCGGAGGTAGATGCTATTCTTTCAGGTGAGGCGATTCTCAGCGGCGAGGATCTGGAGCTAGCCATCCAGCAATTGTTCTCCCTTATCGATACCGATCCTACTGATCCCTGGCAACCGGTCGATTAACTGGTTGTGCATAACTATGCTTCGTCGACGGTTTTCTAAACAAATACTTCTGCGCAGGACAGCCCTCGTCCTCACAATAAGCTTGCTGCTGGTGTTAACCGCCTGCGAGGACGGCAATAGCGACACATCGATATCTTCTGATGATCCGCCCATTTTGTCTGGCCCGGCCGATATGCCAAAATCACTGGCAACGGTCCAGTTTTCGCCGACACCGCCGGAGGGCACCGGCGCGGTAGCATCGCCTGAAGTTCCACTCGCCACTGCAACCCCAGAGCTGGTTGAGCCTACCCAAACCCCGACACCATATGTCGGCGTATTCTCCGGAACCGAGGTCGATGGAACACCGGCCGCTGCCATCGCGCCGCTTAGCGGCAACACCACGATTGGTGGCACCGGTGGCCAGAGCGGTGCCTCGAATCCGGTCAACACGGGACCGTGTTCGATAGCCATCGCGGGTACCTTCCTTACCCCCTATGAGGAAAACGCGAGTTTGCCGGAAAGGCTTGGCTGTCCGCGTGATGCCGGACAGTCCCTCAATCTGGTTTTCCAGCCCTTTCAAAGCGGCAAAATGTTCTGGCACTCCTCACGCGCCAGATCTACGTGCTGCAGGGCGATGGTACGCTGGTGATCCTTCCCGATACCTGGCAGGAGGGCATGCCGGCTAGCGATCCCAATCAACAGCCGCCTGCGGGGCTTCTCCAGCCGGTGCGTGGATTTGGACAGGCCTGGCGCACGAACCAATCCGTCAAGAGCGCCCTTGGCTGGGCGACTCAGGCTGAGCGCTCCCTATCGAGTTACTGGCAGAGCTTTGAAGGTGGGGCGATGTTCGTAGGCGAGAACGGCCTGATCTATGCGATTTTCCTGTCACCGGATGCTCCCGGCGGCACTTATCTCGGCCCGCTCTCGCCTTGATCTGACTTCAGAACCCGAGGTAATCGTGCGGATTCTGGGGGATGCCGGCGGAGTTGCGTACTTCGAAGTGAAGATGAGGGCCGGTTGAGTTGCCGGAACTGCCCATATTGCCGATGTGCTGACCGGGTGTGACCTGTTGGCCGCACCAGACAAAGTCACCGGTCAGGTGGGCGTACAGGGTCATCACAGGGCCGTGAGCAATGACGACTGTCCAGCCATAGCCCCAGTCGCTCCAGCCGGCGAAGATCACCGTTCCGCCACCGACAGCGTAGATCGGGTCACCGAGTTGACCGGCTAAGTCCACGCCACGATGTTCCCAGGTGAAATCCCGGGTCAGCAAGTATCCGTAGGCCGGCCGTGTTTCTGGCATGGTGCCGCCGTAGATTGTCTGTTCGCCACACGAGCCAGCCTGCCCCTCGCCAAAGACAGCCGTTCCGCCGTAAACGCCCGTCGCCCCGAAGTCGCCGCTAGGCTCTGTCCGGGCGCCGCCAGGTGGCTCCCAGAAGATCGGCTCCTTAGAACCCGTTCCTCCAGGGATTACCACATCCAGCCCGACGGGTAACATGTTATCGGGCACCAAATCTTGCAAGGCGTTGTAATCCGTATCGATGATCGTGTAGGGATCAACCTGATATTGTTCGGCGAGTTCTCGCACGGTAAGCGGCGTCTCAACCCGGTGAATCGCGCCCTCGACAGGCATGATATTCAGGACCATCCCCGGTTGTAAGGCATTGAGATAAAACTGCCGGTTGGACCAGATGATCGTTTCGATCGAGATGCCAAAGCGCTCGGCAAGGGTGTAGATGTTGTCCCCACGCTTAACTTCGTACTGGATCACGCCGGTGCGCTGGGTCTCCCGGTTCACGGTGAAGGGGACTTCGCCTCGGGTAACCCCGGCTGAGCCGACAAGCGCGGCGTCGAGGGGTTGGGCAACCGACGTCGCGACCAGAACTGGATCAGCAGTTGGGATTAGAGTCTGCGTTGGTGTGCGGAATCGCGTTGGCGATGGCAAGGGTGTGTGTGTAGGCCCTGGCGTATTGGTGTTGGTTGCCGTTGGCGGCTTCGTCGGCTGCTCGGCAATATCATCGGATTCTGAACTGCTGGTGGATAAGATCAAGAAGAAAGCAGCAATGGATAGCGCGAGGGCCAGCAGCAAGATCATTCCCCTGGAATAGGTGGCAAGGTTCGGCCGGGTTTGCATGTCACGTTTTCCCGTACGCATGAAGCCGTAGCCCAGTAATAACCGGCTAGCACCCTGGATGCTGGCTGACCATCACCGGACCGGCAATCGCAACTTATTCTAGCATTGGATGGTGTAGCAGGGATCGAGTGGCTCAAAGCCGGCATTGCGGATCTCAAAATGGACATGCGGTCCGCTCGAGTTTCCGGTATTACCGACTTCGCCAATTGCTTGCCCCTGGGACACATTCTGGCCGCAACTCACGCTCACGCTGTTCATGTGGGCGTAGAGGGTGAAGGTGGTGCCATGAGCAATGACCACTGTGT
>JAADYW010000107.1 GCA_010092845.1 Chloroflexota bacterium | reverse complement strand
GGCGGAGCCGAGCTGGAAGTCAACATGTACGACGGCGGCCTGGCACCCAGCGACAACTGCAACTGGCAGTTGGCTGATGAGCGCGTGAAGAGCCCGCCCACCAGTTGGGATGACAGCCCCTATTCTGAGTATGTACGTGATACCTACTGTGTACTGCGCCTGCGGGGTACTGTTGATCTCACCGGCGCGATGAACCCCGTTCTAGAGTTCTATGATGCCTATGAACTAGATCAGCAATACGACCGTGCCATCGTAAGTGTATCCATTGCCGGCACCAATCGCTGGAACGATGTCATCCTGCATGAGTACGAAGCCAACTACGCCTTCGAGCGCCAGGTCTTTGACCTGACGAGCTTCACCGGTAGTGAGGGCACCGTCAACTATGCCGGTGAGAAAATCGAGCTCCGTTTTGTGGTTGAGGCTGATGATGAGTGGAATGTGGACGATGGCTGGTGGATCGATGACATCAGCATCGAAGAGAACGTCGAGCGGGTCTTCACGATTGGCTTTGCCGACGACGTTGAAGGCGATCAATACTGGGTTGGTGCCGGTTCCTGGGCCCCCGACGCTGAAAAGGCGCGTAGCGGCTCCTGGTCCTGGACGGACAGCCCGGGGACGAACTATGAGCGTCGTATTGACAGTACCCTCGAACTCGACGGCCGGCTGGATCTGACCCAGGGCGTGGTCGTTGATCCTGAGATCGTGTTCTGGCATAGCTGGGACCTGAATAGCGGCGACGAGATCTACCTCGAGCTGTCGACTGATCGTGTCAACTGGCAACCCCTGCGCACCAGTGCATCGGATACAACGGACTATCTGGAGCGCGCTTCTACGGAAACCCAGTTCGTTCAGGAAACGGCCGACATTCCCCCGGCCTATCATGGCTTGAGTCGCATCTATGTCCGTTTCCGTCTCTATTCCAACGATGATTGGAATACCGACGATGGTTGGTGGATTGACGACATCGAATTCCGCAACAAACCAACCGATGCTGTGGCCCCGACCTGGTGCGACGACATGGAATCGGGAACGGGCTACTGGGTGCCGGCTGGTGAGTGGGGCCTGACAAGTGATACCTCTAAGGATGGGTTGTATTCCTTCACTGATAGCCCGAGCGGCGACTTTGCCTATGGCTCGAATGCGACGCTGGAACTCCAGCCCTATGTTGACCTCTCGGCTCCTACCCTTACCCGGCCGGTACTGGAGTTCTGGCATTTTGCCGCACTGGGGTATAACAGCCGGGACGATATCCATATCGAGGTCTCAACTGATGAGGGTGAGAACTGGGATATCATCTGGTCTTACGAGGATGGCTCGAGTGCACGCTATCCAGGCTGGGGCAGTAGCATTCCTTCCTGGGGCTATCGCTATGGTAACAATGAAGCCTGGAACCGCGTCGTGGTCGAACTCACGCCATATCTCGGTATTCCGGCGATGGCCGGTGATGTCCCCGGGATCAAGATTCGCTTCCGGTTGGATGCCCGTTCCAGCTCAACTGGCGGTGATGGATGGTATATCGACGACGTCTGTATCCGTAACCTGACGCCGAATGTGATCGGGCTGCCCTTCGCTGACGATCTTGAAGCCGGCACTGGTAACTGGATTGTGGGTGGTGACTTCCAACTCGCAGGTAACCATACCCGGAGCGGCAGCAATGCCTTTTCGGATAGCCCCAGTGGTGAATACCAGCATGACGAGTTCCATCTGATCGAGCTGAAGCACACCCTCAACCTCAACGGCACCACCGAGCCGACCTTGTATTACTGGCAGCGCTACGATGTGAATCGTGACGACTATGTGATGGCGCACATCCAGGTGGTCAATGCTCAGGGCGCGCCGTTAAGTAACTGGGAACAATTACCTGAGACCGAGCATTATCGCAGCACCAATCTGGGCTGGACCCGAATGGCAGCCGACCTGACCCCTTACGCCGGGCAATATGTGCGCCTCCGCTTCGAGCTAGATGGCTTGCACAACTCGTCAACAGGCGATGGCTGGCAGATTGACGATATATCGGTCATCGATCGGGTGGATGAGATCGAATACCGCGCTGATCCCTACTACGAGGACTTCGAGTCGATTGCACCGGGTGAATGGGTGCCTGGCCACACCTGGGATACCGTCCAGGCCTTCCGTGATCTGGGCAGCGGTGGGAGCCTTGGCCCCGGCCAGTGGACCGTGACCTGGTACGATGATATCGATAACGGTTGTAGCACTGATCCGGGCAATCAGACTGAAATTGACCTCGGCTCGGAGGCGAACACTACGGTTGTTGACGAGATCAACTTTGACTGGGGTGGTGGGCGCCCGTGGGATGCTGGCCTCAGCAGTAGCGATACCTTCGGGGCGATCTTCCGCCGGAGTTTTGTCTTCACCGAGCCGCGGACCTATGCCTTCACTGGTGAGGTTAACAATGGTATCCGGATCTATGACAATGGGAACCTGATCTTCCAGGATAACTGGCTGGGTTGCAGCCAGAAGGAATTCAACACCGGTAGCGACTCCTACGACAATGAGTACCTGGATGAGTATGATGGCCCGTACTTCTACACGTTCAACACTGGAACTCACGACATCGAGGTGCATTACTATGAGAGTGGTAGTAGCGCCATGTTCGAGCTCGGCTTCGCTGGTGAGAGTACGGTCTTCCACGACAGCCCGGACGGTGATTACGAACACCTGACGGATACCTGGGTAGAACTGGAAGGCAGTATCGATCTGAGCGGCCTGACCAATCCGGTCCTCTTCTGGGAGCAGAGCTATGACATCGATTATGGCGATAGTATCCGCGTTGAAGTCTCCACCGATGAGGGCTTCAACTGGAGCACCCTCTACTCCCGTGGCGGGCGCAGTACGGACTGGAATTGGCGTGAAAACTACCGGGACCTGACGGCCTATGCAGGCCAGAGGATTACCCTCCGCTTCCGGTTAGATGCCCGTTCGAATTCGAATGTCGCGGATGGTTGGTGGATTGATAACGTCCGTATCGTCGAATAAACGCTCGCCAGAGCGATCACGACAATAAGCCGTAATGACCGGGCCGCCAGTGGGTGGCCCGGTTGCGATTCATGGGCGCTCTAAGCAGGAAAGATCGAGTTGACATAAGAGAAAGCTTATCGAATTTGATTAAGTGCCAACCAAAATTTGCGGATTCGGCGAGAATTGTATATAGTAGCTATCAAGTTTAGGTCAAATCTCTGTAGTTCAGTTTGCGGGAGTGAGCGAATCCAGGCCCTTATCGGGCCATAGCATCCCTAACCATTTAGGTTGTTGGTGTTTTCACAGTTTCTCTTGCCCACTTGATTGCATATCAGGTTATTCTTTTAGCTCATTTGTTGAGCTTGCCCTTCCGCCGTAAAAGTCGCAACTCTGCTAATCTGTTGTCCCGCTCAGTCCTGACCTAAGCGCTGGTCTCAACTACTGCTAGCTTGCATTTGCGGCGAAGTGTAGAGGGTCCCCGCTAATCGGGTCAATGGGCACGGTACGAACCTGGCGAAGTTCTGATGTGCAAGATATTGCAAACGAACAGCCAGCCTTGGGTGTGATCATCAGCAAACCCAATGGCCACAGGAGAAGATATCGTTCGCTTCACAAGCTACGCTACTGACCTGAATCTATTTCGTCTATATCCATATCTATATCAGTTGTACTCTACAAGGAGGAGTAAGTCGCAATGAAGAAACTCATTGGTCTATTCTTGGTTGCCTTTTTTGTTCTTGGCGTCGCTTCGGTTGGGCTGGTCAATGCCCAGAATGAGACGACTCCTGTTGCTTCCACTGACTCAGTGAGCGCTCAGGATAGCCCGATCGTCGTTGGTTCCAAGGACTTTGTCGAGCAGCAGTTCCTGGGATATATCATCTATGTCGCGCTCGAAGCCAATGGCTTCGAAGTCGAAGACCAGATTAGCCTGGGTGGTACTGCTATTGCCCGCGGCGCCCTCGAGAATGGCGAAATCGACGTATATCCCAACTATACCGCGACCGCAGCTCTCCAGAGCCTGCCCGCCCTCGGCATCGAAGTGCCCGAAGGTGTTGCCAAGGATGCCTATACTTCATACACCGTTGTGAGCTCGCTCGATGCTGCTTACAATGACCTCATTTGGCTGCGTCCAGCGCCGGCCAACAATACCTATACCGTAGCCGTGACACGCGAATTCTCGGAAGAGAACGACATCACGTCGTTTTCCGATCTGGCTGACTACATCAATGACGGCAATACGGTTCGGATGATCTCCAACGAGGAGTTCACCACCCGCGAAGACGCCCTGGTCACCTTCGAGGAGACTTACGGCTTCGAGATTCCGCGCGAGAGCTGCGCTGATACGGATGGTTCCTGTATCGAGTCTCTGCCGGGTGCGGTCACAGCTTCAGCCCAGCAGCAACTCCGTGCTGACGAGGGTAGCTACAACGTTTCAGTGGCCTATGGTACCGACGGTACGCTGGCAGCACTGGACCTGGTTGTGCTTGAGGATCCCGATGGCGCCCAGCCGGTTTACCAGCCCACCCCTGTGTTCCGGGGCGAGGTCCTCCGCGCCAATCCTGAGATCGCCGACATCCTGAACCCGATCTTTGCGACCTTCGATGTTGCTACCCTGCAGAACTGGAACAGCCAGGCTGCTCTCGGTGGCGAAGGTGGCGAGAGCGTCGAAGATGTGGCGCGGCGTTACCTGCAGGAGAACGGTTTCATCGAGTAAGTTGGAAGACAAGAGATGTGTGCGAGGATGGCGCAATCACCCTCGCACAAGAGACATGAGCAATTGCATTGGATGGTCGGTGTTAGCACCGACTGTCCAATGTTTGTACGTGTCATGAAATTCATTATATCCGATAGATGGATGAGGGAGATAGAGCCATTTCCAGCAACCGGCTTGCAATATTAGGCAGCATCATCGCTTCTGTTGGCTACTTCTTTCTCCCCTTGTTGGTTGTGGTGCCCAACGCGATCTCGCCCCAGGGCGTGTCCTTCCAGTTACTGGAACTACAAGGGGATTATCGATATCCTTTTCTATTCTTTTTGTCCTTGCTACCTTTTGCGGTTGCTCTTCAGTCGGATGTCGTAAAGCGGGGCTGGCTACTGGTGGGGATGGGGAACGCCGTTATGATCCTGTCGATATGGCTGCCTGCCATCGCGGCTGAGGATCTTCTAGCAAATGCTGAGACGTTGCTTCCAGAGAACCTGTTTATCCAGAACCCGCGCGTCAGGCCTGTATCAGCTGTTGCTGTGGGGCTGGCTGGCGGCTATGTGATACTCTTTGCCGGCTTGCGCGATCTCAAAGAAATTGGGACATCTAATCTCACCCGTTTAGTAGCGGGGGCGATTGGCTTTATCTTCATCGGCTGGCTGTTCACTTCTGATAAGCTGGATGTGTATTCAGTCGTGGTCGAATACAATATCACCGGGGATAATCTAACGCAGCAATTCACCAAACATCTGAGTTATGTTGTGGTGTCGTTGGCTACCGGCCTTGTGGTCGGCATTGGTCTGGGGCTATGGGCTTCGCGTGACGAAAATGTGTCGCCGATAATCCTTTACGCCGTTGGCATTATCCAGACCATTCCCAGTCTGGCGCTATTCGGCCTGCTATTGGTACCTCTGTCCAATCTGGGTAGAACTCCCCTTGTGGATGAGGTGCTGATCTGGGTTGCCCCTTCATTTCTGGTGCTCTCGATTATCCTTACCGGGCTCCTGTTGCGCGGAAGCATCATGCCCAACCAGCTCCGAGCGCCCCTGACGATCATCGCGGCAGTCGCTTTAGCGGTACCTTTGGCTTTGATAACGCTGGTGCTTATTACCATTACATTTCAGATCAGTTTCCAGGTGCTCTCCACTGGCGATTACCAGGCCGGTAAAACTGTCTTCCAGCTTGCGCTCCTGGGTTTGGCGGTGCTTATTGCAGCTAACCGAACCCTGTCGTTGCGTGCCAACCAACGCCGCTATTTACGTTGGGGACGTTATGGGATGGCAGCGGTGGCTGGGATTTCGCTCGCGGTTGTCCTGACCCAATCGGCAATTGACTATTTGCCTTCTACGTCGATCGGAGATTGGACACTGAGCGACGTTGGTATCCGCGGCCTGGGAGAAAGCCCGGCTTTGGTGGCGCTAACGCTGTATTCATTGCTTCCCATGACGCGTAACACCTATGCTGGCCTCAACAACGTCGATCCCGCGATTATCGACTCTGGTCGCGGTATGGGCATGACACCCCGCCAGATTTTTTTCCAGATTGAACTGCCCCTCGCCTTTCCGATTATCATGGCCGGGGTACGCAACGCGGCAATCGCCCTGGTCGGCATTACCACCATTGCGGCTGTCGTTGGCGGTGGCGGTCTGGGCTTTTATGTTCTGAACGGGGTCAACAATATTAAACTGGACTTGATCCTACTCGGTGGTATACCAGCTATCTTGCTGGCCTTTGCGGTTGATATTGTGCTACGAATCGCTGAGGCTGGTCTCACCTCACCTGGCATTCGCCAGCTATAAGGCTACTTAAGGAGCTACTCATTAGCCATGATCGAATTCAAGAATGTCTCGAAAATCTACCCAAATGGCTTCCGTGCGGTATCCAATCTGAGCCTTCATGTTGCCAAAGGTGAGGTCGTGGTGCTGATCGGGCCTTCAGGTTGCGGGAAGACCACTACAATGCGGATGGTTAACCGCTTGATCTCGGTTTCAGAAGGTGAAATCCTCATTGAAGGCGTCAGTAATCAGGACCTGCCGCCCGAGGAGCTGCGCCGGCAGATTGGTTATGCAATTCAACAGATTGGCCTTTTCCCCCATATGACCGTATCACAGAATGTTGCGATTGTACCGCGCATGCTGAAGTGGGAGGATGAGCGCATCCGCCGTCGTGTGGATGAGCTGCTGGACCTTGTTGGTCTTGATCCCGATATCAATCGCGATAAGTATCCCCGCCAACTCTCCGGGGGCCAGCAGCAACGTGTTGGTGTAGCGCGGGCGCTAGGTGCTGATCCGCCAATTATGCTGATGGACGAGCCATTTGGCGCGGTGGACCCGATCACCCGCGAGGTACTGCAGGAAGAATTCTTGCAGATTCAGCAGACAGTCGAAAAGACAATTATCTTCGTGACTCATGATATTGACGAAGCGATCAAAATGGGCGATCGAATCGCAATCCTGCGCGATGGCCGTCTGATCCAATACGACACACCCGAAACCCTGCTTGAACATCCTGTTGACCGGTTCGTCCGTGATTTTGTTGGTGCTGACCGCCAACTGAAACGCCTGGGCCTGGTCAGTGTACGCGAGCTCATGGATGCGCATGCGCCCTATTGCTACATGGATGACACGGTCGAGAGGGCCCGGAATGTGCTCAGAGATGCAGGTGTTCGCTCTCTCTTTGTGGTCGATCGGGATGATCACAAGCTTAGAGGATGGGTCAATCAGGAAGCGTTGGCTTACTACAACTCGTTGATTGACGCCATGCATGAGGCGCTACCGTCTGACATTGCAGTCCGTGAGCGCGCCACCGCACGCGAGGCCCTCAGCGCAATGATCGCACGGGGTTTCCGTATTACACCCGTTGTTGACCGCGAAGGTCGGCTCAAGGGCAGTATCCGGCTGGAAGATCTGCAGACTCTGGCAATCTTTGAACCGGACGAAATCCCTAAAACCCCAACGGAAACGGCTAGCTCATGAAAAATCTGAGACAGTACATTCCGCTTACGGCAGTTGGGTGGCTTGTCGCTACTATTATCCTGCTCATCATGGGTGCTCAGTCTGTTGAGCCGAATGACCCGGGCGTAATGATGCCCCGCGAGAACCCGGTCGAGCCTCCACATGGCATTACAGCCAGAGCGCCGGTCGAAGATGAGGACCTGCGTGTTGACTTTCGCGTTTGTACAGATGAAGATCCTGACTCAACCGAGGCTCTCACTAGCCAGCGCTATTTCAACCAGGAAAACTGCGATCGCGTTGTGGAAGAGGGCGATATCATCTGGCATCGTATCATCATCGAAAACCGCTCTGAGCAGCAGCTTACGAACTTCAAGGTGGTGGATAGTGCCATTGGTGAAATCCCGGTGGACGACGAGTGCTGGCACGTCGACCGGCCTACCGTGGGCACCCCCAATCCACCTGCTGGATGGGGCGGCGGGCCCTTCTGGGAGTCAGTAGATGGGTTACGTCTGCCCTTGAATATGGCCGGGACTCTGCCCGGCGAAGATGACATGGCCGTATGCATTTACTCGCGGCCGGTACCTGACTCGGCAGAAGATCCAATTATTGTGACAGTTGATGTCACCTTTGAGTACGACAATCCGAACTACGACCCTGATGCCGATCCTGAAGAAGAGAGCGAAGAGATCACGTCAGAGGTACTGACGCGCACCGCCAGTGTCAGTGGTATTGTGCGCGTGGTAGAAGAGTTTTCGCTGGCCCCTGACCTCTGGCTGCCAGTACTAGGAGTGGGCGGCAACCGGGTTATTGATGTAGGCGCCGAACATGTTGAGATTCCGTTGTTCTGGTTCACATTGGCCTTCGTCTTCGTTGAACTAGGCCTGGCCTACATGTACCGCAACACGATGGCGAAACTACTGCCTGCGCTGTTGAGAGCAGCCGGCGTATATATCGTGTTCTGGTCATTTTTTGGGCATGAGGTCTTCTGGGATGCCTTACTGGGTTGGATGTTCCCCGGAGCTTTGGAGCGTCGTGGCGATGTTGAGCTGTTACGTCCACAGAACAGCGTGATCGAATATGCAGGCGAGCATCTGGAACTCGTCGTGGTTTCGGCGGCGATTATCATTCCGGTGGGATTGATAATAGGAATCTTCGTTACTCGGCAGGACAATCGCGAATTCTTGCCACTGATGACCAACCTGGTGAATATCGGTCAGACGATCCCGACCCTGGCTGTCGTGGCGATCATGGCTCCGATTATGGGCTATGGTTTCCAGCCTGCAATCATCGCATTGGCGATCTATGGTCTGCTACCTGTCGTACGGAATACGATCGCCGGCTTAGAGGATGTCGATCCCTTTATGATTGACTCGGCCAAAGGAATGGGGATGACACCTACCCAGGTCCTGTTGCAGATTGAGCTGCCGATTGCGAGTAGCGTCATCATGGCCGGTATCCGGACCAGTATGGTAATCAATGTGGGTACCGCAGCCCTGGGTGCCTACGTTATCTCCGGCGGGCTCGGTGAACCGATCGCTAGTGGCTTGCTACGGCAAGTGGACCCCTGGGTCATGCTGGGCGCAATTCCGGCAGCGCTACTGGCGGTCGTGCTGGACTATGTCCTGGGGCGTATCGAGTATGTGGTGACACCAAAAGGTCTACAGATCGAAACCTAGTTATCACCAGCACAACCACCTATCTCGCTTTGATCTCGCCATACAGTTTTCTGTATGGCGAGTTGTGTTTCTTACCGAATTCTACAGGTCTACCAACGCGGGATTTGGTAAAATACTGGTTAAGTCATCTGCAAAGTATCCATAGTGTAGAAAGC
>JAADYW010000015.1 GCA_010092845.1 Chloroflexota bacterium | reverse complement strand
TTAGTGGGTTCACATCTATGGGGTGTAGATCCGGTAGGTCAGTACCAGGACATTCCCGTTGCGGCCATCAATGCGGATGAAGCCATATTGCCCCTCATCTGTGATGATGGCAAAGGTATTGCCGGGCTGTGGATTGGCAACACTTGTGTTGGTTGCGTATGAGGACACCAATCCATAGTGGGCCGAATCATAGGTTACATCGGCAGGAACAGGGCCAATTCGGGCAGTGCCAGGGGTCATGGTGATGTTTGCACCATCCCATGTCATATCGACATTGGGTCCATAGAAGTTCACTGCCATCCCTGGGTTTACGTTCAACTGCGACTGCGCCACAATAGCTCGATCAACCTTGTAGGAGACCGTGTAAATGTTGTTGCCTTCACCGGCTGGCCCCTCATCGACTTGATCATTCAAGTCAACCACAATTGCCAGGTTCGGAACGAAGCCAGTCTGTGTGATAGTGGCAGTCAACGTGGTTGTGACGGTTTCACCCGCGGCCAGGCTGCTAATATTCTGGGCGGCATAGACCTCACCGGGCAAGAAGCTCGTTGCTACGGCAAAAGCACCTGCATCCACTGCGCCTTGATTCTCGATGGTTACGGTGGCGGTTATCACAGTGCCAGGTTGTGGCAGTGGTGGGGTTATCGTGGCGTTAGTGATGACCAGGTCTGGAATCTGAGGTGCCTGGGTTGGCTGCGGGGTTGGGGTTGGCGGTGCCTGGACAATCGGTACGGTTGCCAGCAGCCCCCCGGGATCAAAAAGGTCGACGAAATCTGCCGATACCCAGCCGACGCGCCCCTGATACTGGATGAACAACCATGTAAAGTTCTGGTTGCGGCCGGCTACGGTCACTTGGTCACCTTGCTGCAGCTGATCAATACGTTCGTATTCGGTGCCGGGACCAGTGCGGAGGTTTAAGACCCGCGAGGTTACGGTGGCGGTGACGACGCTGGGGGTTGCGGTGGGATTGGGCGTGGGTGTCAGAGTCGGTGTTGGTGTGCTCGTCGGCTGGGCCGAGATCGGCGGCACGGCAACACCTTCTCGCAACTCGCCATTATCATAGGCAGCCAGGGCACGAACACCGCCCAGTCCAGTTAGCTCGTAGATGTACGCGGTGCGCGAGAGTGTGCGGTTGCCATAGGCAGCCGGATTAACTGGCCCACGTACCAGATTCAACTCGTCCAGCTGGCTTAAAAGCTGCCGGATGACTACGGGCGCGGGTCCGCCGTCGCTGATAACGATAGATAGTGAATACATCGCGTCATAGGCAGCTACGGAATGTGTGCCGGGAACGGCTCCGAAACGGGCAACATAGTCGGTCGTGAACTGTGTTGTAGGCGAAGCCGTCACCCCGAATGTCCAATTCGTGACGCCGACAATGCCCTCGGTAGCGGTGCCACCAGCCCTCAAAGCATCCAGATTCTGCTGAGCATCCGGATAAACCAGCACACCATCCCAATTACTCGCGGCGAGCTGTTCCTGAAGGGTGAGTACATCCTCGGGCGGTGCATAGATGACAACAGCCTGCGGATCCAAGTCAGGTAGTGTCCGGATATTCGCCAGAAGTTGGGTGCTGTCCGCAACCTGGATCGACTGGATAGGTGATGCATTCAGGTTGTTGAGGGCCGCGTTTAGATCTGTTACTGCCTCAGTGTCTTGCTCACCAACTTGAACGACAACGATTTGGTTGAAGCCTAATTCGCTTGCCAGATAGTCCGCCAGGGCAGTGCTATAGACTTCCTGGGGAGCGACAATACGGAAGATATTGTTGGCGGTATCGCCATCAAGAAGTTGCCCGCTGGTTGCGGTGGTCAATACTGGCACGCCAGCATTGGAAAGCGCACTGATGTTTGGTAAAGCCAGAGAATTGCTATCTGGGCCAAAAATCACAACTGGTTGTGCAGACGCTAACGATTGGAGGGCACCTTCGACGGCGTTGGGGTCATCAGGCGGGACTTCGGCAACGACGAGTTCGAAGGTATAGGTTACATTGTTGGGATCATCAACGCCTCCCGCGGCATTGATCTCATTGATCGCCAGTTGCAGCCCACGCGCCAGGTCACTATCAGGTTGGCCGATATACCCTATAGTCAGTGTTGTATTGGCCTGGCGCGCAGATCCTGCCAGAACCTGACCGCCGATCAGGGTGGCGACCATGGCTACGACCACAAAGATCAAGCCTGGCCATAGCCACTTCGTGTCTTTTCGATAACGCATCATCGCACCTCAATTCTCTATAAGGGATTGTGAAGGAGTTTCGCTGCCAACATACTGCTTCGATAACACTGCCCTTATTCTACCGTATGTCCAAATTGCGCGGGGCAAACAGCGCGAGAGCGTACGCCTACAGTACGGTAAACATAGCGTTGCGTCCAGAAGCACGTTGAGATTGTTTTCTTAAATTATTTTTAGCTTTAGAATGAGGATTACGGTTTTCGAACCCCCATAGACACGCTAAACTTCAGGCATTCGGATTCTAGTCAGCATGGAAAGAGTGCTCGCCAATGTCAGTGCCGTTGCGACGTACCCTGCTCATCATATCTGGTCTAATCCTAGCGCTTTCAATTGCGTTGGCCCTGCCTTCTAGCAGCAACGTCAGCGCCCAAGACGCTGCGGAGGTGTCGGTGTACACCTGGCGCGATGCAGCCATGACCTTGCAATACCCTGCTGAATGGGCGGTTGGTAGTTATGCTGGCAATCCGCTTCTTGCTACCAGCGGCACTGCTCTCGACAACGCAGGCCAGGGCCTTGCACCGGGCGAGCCGGCCATTACCCTGCTATTCTATCCCCAGGTTAAGGATCAGACGCCTTCGGAGCTACTGGAGACAGTGTTCCCAAATCTTGAGGCCCCGGCCTCTGAATATGAGCTGGGGGCTGGTGCTGTGCGTGCAGAATTCGCAGATGAAAACACTGGGCAACGCTTCGTAGCCATCGCGTTTATCTCACCGGCGACACGTGATACCCAGCTTCTGGTCGCTGCTGCCCCAACGGAGATGTGGGCGGATTTTGAACCAAGCATGGAACGCATATTGGATAGCGTGGCCTTCCTTAGCGACACGGCTGAACTGAGCTTTTTCGATACCAGCGTTGTCTTTGAGTATGACGATGCATGGCAATTGCAGGGTGATGGTCAGGTAGTTGTTGTTGGTAATACGTCAATGACTGCTGAGCGCGTGCTAGACGGTGACTTCACTGATGTCGGGCCCTTTGTGCGTAGCCAGGTTTTGATCCCCAGTGGGATCGGGATTGAACCCGAGGATCCTGAAGCCGCAACGAATGTCCTTCTACGCTTTCTAGGTATTCCAGCTGAGAATATCGAGGTGCTGCAGGTCTTCGAGTGGGCAGAAGGCATGCCGGCCGCTTCGGCCTGGTTTGAGTTCAGCGGATTGCGTATGGTTATGGTCGCAGTTGTGAATGGCGATACCGCGATGCTAATTGGTGGCGGTGCGCCCATTGATCAATGGGCCAACGCCAGTGCGCAGATCCTGGGGGCGCTGAACCTGACACGTTTTGCTGAAACGCCACCCGTGGATAATCTGACCGCAATTGTCACGGGAGAGGTCATTGCCAGTGACAGAAGCCGTGTCTTTGGTGCGCTTGTCCAGGAATAAGGCGGTTACCCTACCTTATGTTGTTTTCCCGGTAGGGATTTGATAGGCTAGAGCAACGTATCCTAACTAACTAGCGTGGAGTGCAGGTAATGCAACAACTTTCTCGTTTTCTTCGAATCAGCATGCTCGTTCTGATAGTGAGCCTGGTATCGACGCTGGGCGCTGGCGCTATGGACGAGGGCACCACGTCTAACAGTAATCCCGTTCATTCAGGCGCGCCGGGCGCCGCGCCCTGGTATATGTTGAATACAGATGCGCTTGCAGGTGGTTCTGGTGCGCCGGGTTTACAAGAGCTTGGTGAGACATTTACCTGGCGCGAGGCCGGATTGTCGTTCCCCTATCCCCAAGACTGGGAGTTGGTTCTGCAACAGGGATATGATGCGGTTCTCATCGCTCCCCAGGATGAGGGCAGCGAAGAGATCGCCTATATAACGATGCAGAGCACGTCTGTGGATCCCGATCAGAGCCTCGAGCAGAATATGACCGAGCTACTGCCGGATCTGGCTGATGACCTGACCGAATCCAGCCTGGGTGATCTTGACGCACTTAGCCTGGACATCTCAGACGAGAATCAGCATACCCGTTTGATCACCTTTTCAGCGGCTGACGGCTACGCAGGATTGATGGTGCTATCATCCTCGGCCAGTATCTGGGATGAGTGGGAGGGTACCTTCGAGACCATCGTAAGCGAAGCTGAATTCACCCCATTGGAGCTTGATCACGAGGCGCTGAATGCCCAGATGCTTGAGAGTTTTGAGGCAGACGGCACCCTTACGGTTGGAGACCCAGAGGCGCCAATTGTGGTGGTCGAATTTCTCGACTTTTCATGTGGCCACTGTGCTAACTTCAGCCACCAGATGGATCGGCTTGTTCAGGACTTTGTCCCTTCAGGTGAGGCTCGGGTCACCTTCAATATTCTGGTAGGAGTCGGTGGCGAGTTCTCGCGCATCGCAGCCCAGGCGAAATACTGTGGTGTTACGCTCGGCTATGGCTGGGACATGCACGGCCTGATCTTTGCTGAGTATACGACGAAGGGGCCACAGGAGGCCTACACGCAGGACAATCTCATCGAGGCTGTCGAAAACGCGGACTTCGATATCGATAGCGACGCCTTTGCTGCTTGCATGGAAGAAGCGGACTTCAGCGAAGTCCTGACCGCTAACCAGGCCCGCGCTTCAGAGCTTGAAGTTACCGGGACCCCAACCGTGTTCGTGGGTGAAGATGGCGGCGAGTTGACATCGCCACCGCGCTTGCTCATCCTGCTCTACCAGGAGATCAACAGCCTGCTCGAGTAATCCTAGGACTACCACCAAGAACTGACTCCTAAGTCCCAGGGGGCTACTGCAAGCCCCCTGGCGCGTTTTTGCACACTATACGCACAAAATATGCTATTCAACACTTGTTCCCGCACAAAACACAGGGTTATGCTGAGATTAAGTCTATTTCGTGCGGCAAACGCAGTGTGTTTCCTTTGTCACTATTGCGCGCACGATGCCTATTCAGGGTAGAAAGGAACAAGTTGTATGCCAATCAAGAATGCATCTGATTGGATTTGGCTTTCGGGCGAATGGGTCCCCTGGGACGAAGCCACAGTCCATGTGAGCACCCATGGTTTGAATTATGGCACGCACGTATTTGAGGGAATTCGTGCCTATGAAACCCCAGATGGCCCTGCAATCTTCCGGCTTACCGATCATATGCGGCGCTTCATGTTCAGTTGCAAGACAATGCGTATGCTCGATGGAATGCCCTTTTCTCAGCAAGAACTCGAAGATGCCTGTGTTGAGATCGTAAATCGCAACAACCACACTGCCTGCTACATCCGGCCGTTGGCGTTCAAAGATAGCGATTCGCTGGGCTTGACAGCAATGGGGCAGAAGACCGAGGTGACCATTTACTCGGTGGCCTGGGGGCGTTATCTGGGCGAGAAAAGCATTGAAGAGGGTGTCGATGTCGCCGTAGTCAGTTGGCGACGCATCGCCACAACCCCGATGGCCAAGATCGGCGGCCAGTATACCAATAACCAGCAGATCTCAATGGAAGCGCGGCGCCATGGCTATGCTGAGGGCCTGGCCCTTGATGAACATGGCAATGTCTCAGAAGGTGCCGGCGAGAACCTTTTCATGGTTATCGACGGTGAACTCTATACACCACCCGTTGCGGCGAGTATTTTGCTCGGCATTACCCGCGATTCAGTCATCAAGATCGCTACCGATTTGGGGATCAAGATCCATCAGGAGGTCTTCAAGCGCGAGGTGCTCTATATGGCTGATGAGATGTTTATGACAGGTACGGCGGCTGAGATTACACCCATTAAGAGTGTGGATCAAATGCCAGTCGGCGCGGGCAAGCCTGGGCCAATTACCAAGGCCATTCAAGATGAATTCTTTGGGATCGTCAAAGGTGAAAAGCCCGACCGCTATGGCTGGCTGCAGCAAATCAAGCAGTCCGAGAAAATAGTCGAATAGCACCGTCTTCAACAAAGAGCGAGACGGATCACACCTTGGTGATCCGTCTCGCTCTTTCATGGATCTCGGCTTCCGGGCGCTTATTCCAGGCTTCTAGGCACGATTTCATCGGTGAAAATGGCAATTTCGATATTGCTAGAGAGGCTGATGTTGTAAAACTCTAGATAGCCACCGCTGCAATCTTCAACCCGGATATCATATTCACCTGGCTCGAGCTGCCATTCATAGTAGAAGTTGGCCTCGAGGATCTCATCCACAATCTTGTTCTCGCCCCAGTAATTATCAGAACTGTAGCTGAAGAAGATCGCACATAGGTCGACGTTCGAATAGTTGGAAACACGCCACGCATAGGATGTAATTGTTGACGGTTGCGTGGCTTCCGGTTCCAGCGGGATGACTGTAACATACGTGGGATACACTTGAATCTCGACGTCACGCTCGGCCGAGATATTATAGTGTTCGAGTTTGTTTCCGAAGCAATCCCACACCTGGAGATCATAGGTGTCTGGCTCTAGCTCCCAGTCATAGTAGAAACCATTTTGCAAGGCATCAACATCGCTGATCTGGTCGGGGCCCCAATCTCGACTGCTGGTCGGGCTAAAATAGACGTGGCACAGATCCGTCTGGGCGAAGTTCGTTATGCGCCAGGTTATTTCTTGCGGGCCTGGCGGCGCATTCGCTCCTGGGTCATTACCACCACCAGGTGCGGATTGCGAGAAACGAGCTGTCAGCGTATACCCGCCGGATGAGGAACCATTGTCCATCCCGTACCGTGTGGCAACCACGCTATAGGTACCACCTTGCGCAAAAGTGTACACAATCTGGGCATCCGTACCGACCCAGTTGTCATTCTCGACCAGCACATTGGCAAGGTCCTCGGTGAGGATACCAATCGGTGGATCGAGATCGCCGCTGGTCCGGCGCATGGTCAGGGTAACCGTCATGCCATCTTCAACTGTCAGTGTCCAAATGTCGTATGGATTGACGTCGTCAATGTTGCCCGTAATCTCATCAACAGCCTCTTCGGCGGCGGGGATATCGCCACTAGGATTATCGATGCTATCGTTATTGGTAGGTGCTGTGGGGCCAGACGCATCTGGGGGACCGTATAGTGCCTGGACGGCTTCGATATCATCTGGCCCGATCTGGGTAGCATAGCCGGCATACGCATACATGATCGCATCGGTAAACTCGCTATGCCCCAGCCCGATTCCATGCCCGATTTCGTGGGTTGCGGTGATGATCAGGTCGAACTCGCTACCATCGCCAATTGTCCACGGCTCACTATCATCGATGAACATGTCGCCACCGTAGCGTGGAAAATAGTTATACGCCAGGACACCACCGGGCTCCCCGAGGACCCCCTCGGGATCGCGTGAGGTCCATGTGACCTCGATATCAGCTTGCGAGACGTCGAAGACCTCGCTAAATGTCAAGGCAGACACTGCTGACCAGTTCTGGAAGGACTGGCGCACGGCGTCGCGGGCGGCGGCACAATCTAGCCGGGTCGGGCAATTGTGAAAGTAAAAGGTTAGATCAGTCTTATCCCAGGGGTCGCGAATTGAGTAGGCCATTACCCCATCGGCAAATGGCTCGGGATAGAAGTCAATCGGCGTGAGTTTGTCTTCAGGTTCCTGGCCGCCACCATCCTGTGCTTGAGCCACTGGCATATCTGCTGCGAATGGACCTGTGCCGGCCACAAACACGAAGATCAGCACATTGAAAACCACCAGCGCTGCAAGAGCTGCTGCAATGCGCCACTGAACCCACCCTACCTCAGGCTCATCACTAACCATCACCATTCCTTCTTCAGTAAACGTGTGAACTGAAACTCCAAACTCTTACTATTTTATGCGAAGTCATAAACCGGATGCAAGACTGGCGGGAATGCAAAACGGCGGGCGAAATAGCCCGCCGTTGCAATAAAATCTTGGCGTTCAGGTTAGGTCCAACGGGTTAAACAACTACATGCGGTCAGCGATACTCTTCGCCTGGGTGAACAGCAGAAGATAGTCCGGGCCACCGGCCTTGCTGTCGGTGCCGCTCATGTTGAAGCCACCGAAGGGATGCACACCAACAATTGAGCCAGTGCATTTGCGGTTGAAGTAGAGATTGCCGACATGGAATTCGCGCCGGGCACGTTCCAGACGGGCGCGATCCTTGGAGAAGATGGCCCCGGTTAGCCCATATTCCGTGCTGTTGACGATATTCAGCCCATCCTCAAAATCCTTGGCAGGGATCATCGCCAGAACGGGGCCAAAGATCTCTTCCTGTGCGATCTTGGCGTCGCCGGGCACATCACCGAACACGGTTGGCTCAATGAAGTAGCCATTGGTGTCGGTCTCGATGGCGTTGCCGCCGGCCAGCAAGGTATGCTCTTCGCGACCGATACGGATGTATTCCATAATGCTGTCGAAAGCTTTCTTGTCAATTACCGGTCCCATGTAAACGTCAGGACCTTTGTCTGTCTCACCCGTTGACAGCTTCTTGGTGAGGTCCGCCACGCGCTCAGATACCTCATCGTAGACGTCACGGACGATAATGGCGCGGCTGCCGGCTGAGCACTTCTGGCCCTGATAACCGAAAGCACTGGACACAATATCCTGGGCTGCCTGGGCGAGGTCAGAGGTCTCATCAACCAGGATCGCATCTTTGCCACCCATTTCCAGTACGGTGCGCTTCAGCCAGATTTGGCCGGGATGTACCTTAGCGGCGCGCTCAAAGATACGCAGCCCGACTTCCTTCGAGCCAGTGAAAGCGATATAGCGTGTCAGCCGGTGGTCGACCAGACGGTCACCAACTGAGCTGCCCGGGCCAGGCAGGAAGTTCAGGACACCCGCCGGAATATGCTGCTCCCAGAAAAGCTCAGCGAGCTTATAGGCGATCGCCGGGCTGGCGCTGGATGGTTTGAGCACAACCCCATTTCCGCTGACGATCGACGCTGTCGTCATACCGGTCATGATTGCGCAGGGGAAGTTCCAGGGTGGAATCACAATGCCGACACCTAATGCAATGTACTGGAGATCGAGCTGTTCAGTGGGATAGAAATCGTAGAGTTGTTCGTGGGCCTTATCCATCCGCATGATTTGGCGGGCATAGTATTCCATGAAGTCGATGGCTTCGGCTGTATCACCATCGGCCTCGAGCCAACTCTTTCCGGTTTCAAATACCATCCACGCTGAGAATTCGTGCTTGCGACGGCGCATCTCGGATGCGGCCTTCAGCAAGTAACGGGCGCGTTCGAAAGCCGGGGTATACTGCCATTTCTGGTACGCTTCATAGGCGACTTCGACAGCCTTATCAGCCAGTTCTGCAGTCCCTTTCGCAAATGTACCCACAACCTCAGCCGGGCGGGCAGGGTTGATCGAGTCAAATGTTTCGCCGGGCCAATGCTCTTCACCACCGATGACAAGCGGATACTTTTGCCCCAGTTGTGAACGGACGTATTCGAGCGCCTCTTCGAATTCCTTACGGTTGTTGGGGTCGCTAAAATCCGTGAACCCTTCCGGGTGATACGGGGGAAGCATGAGCGTTCATCACCTCCAGTTAATCAAATTACGATTTTTATCTAGATGTTTCGAAAAGCCAAAAAAGCCTAAGCGTATTGACCTTTCCTGCATCAATTATACCGTTTTTCTTAACGGCTTGACACTCTTTACCAAAAAGATGACACTTGATGCGAATTAAGGTTACACTTAGACAAAAACTAAGGAGCAAGTAATGTCAACTCAGCGTGAAGAAGTCGTCGCAGAATTCCGTCGCAGCACTCGTACATTTGGTTTTTGGTGGCGGACAATACTCACGCTTACGCTATACTACTGGCTTTTGTGGCGCCGAAATGTTATTACGGTAACCAATCGTCGTGTTGTCCAACGGACGGGCAATATCATCGGTGGCGAGGAGACCTCTATCCAGATTAGCCGCATTACGGATGTCACCGTAAGCACCGGTGTTATTGAGGCTATCTTTGGTTATGGACTCATTGAGATACAATCAGCCGGTAGTGGCGGTGCTGAAATCCGGTTTGATGGAATTGCACGACCTCACAAGCTAAAGGAAATCATCTTCGACTTACAGGATGGTATGGTTGACGGAGGGCCGGTTGGACAAGACAGGAACGAAGATTACAAGTAGATAGACCTTTTCTTAATGAAATATCCAGTGCGTGCGCACTCTTGACCGGTAGGAGTATAGAATTTAATGTCACCCAAGCAACCACTTCGCCACGAAATCCTGAGCTGGCAGGATGTCGATAAAATTGTTGATGTGCTTGTTCCACAGATTCGCAGTGCCGGGTCATTCGATGCGATGATACTAATCACACGTGGCGGCATCGTGCCTGGTGGCCTGCTGGCTGAAGCCCTGGAAATCCCGGAGGTACTGACTGCCGCAGTGAGTTTCTTAGAGGATCCCCATGCCCAGGACGAGATGAAGATCTGGCCCCGATTCTTACAATTCCCAGACAATACCCTTCTCAGAGGGCGTCAAATCTTGACGGTAGATGACGTTTGGGGCAGTGGTAGAACCAGCACTGCTGTGCGTAGCCGCGCGGAAGCGGCGGGCGCAATCCCCTATACCTGCGTCTTTCACTTTAACCCATACCGATCGCTCTTCTCCAAGGCAGAGCCCGACTTCTATGGTGCCGTCACAGACGCGTATGTCGTCTATCCCTGGGAAACAGATCGTGGCTTATTGGGTATCTCGACGTTTGATCCCTCGCCACTTGGATCACCGGAGTCGAACTGACTTTAAGTCTCGTGTCGCTAAGACCAAGGAGTTAAGACGTGTTGATGAGGCCGACAGGGTTGCGATTCCTCGCCGTCGTTGCGGTGTTGCTGTTGCTGATAGTCGCTCTGGTTGCTTGCAACGGCGACGAAAATGATGATCAAGATGATGAGCCAGGCGCGACTGCCACTGACCCGAATTTCGAGGGTGAGCCAGCCCCGGGACAGGGTATTGATACCTCGGGTGTGGCCCTTACGCCAGGGATCGAGACCCGGGATGGACTAACCCTGATTTCTGAGAGTGAGTTTGTCTATGATAACCGGGTTGTTGTCGCCTATCTGGTTCGCAACGATAGCCAGGATACCTTTGGCAATGTCAGAGCGATCCTCAGTTTCATTGACGCTGAGAATCTGGAGCTGGCGACCTACAACATTACCAGTGCGGCTGCTAATATCGCTCCCGGGCAAGTGATTGCGCTTCAGGGAAGTTTTCCTGAACCGGATCTTTATGCTGATATTTCGGGACTGGTCCGGGGGGTAGGCGACATCTTTGCGGGGTATACGCCTTATCTGGATGCCGAGACAGATGCGAGCTTTGATACTGAACAGAACGTCGTAACCGGGACCGCCACGAACACCTCTAGCGATCCCCTTGTGCAGCTTGTCGCCTATTTCATTCTGTATGGAGAAACAGAGGATGATCTGCTACAGATCATCCCGGCTGTTCCGTCTGCCGGCATCGATGAACAGGGTTTCTGGCAACCGGGCGTAACGGTGAGCTTCACGGCGAGGGTCACTGCCCTACCGGCGAGTGACCCTTCTGCCATCAAGTCTGTTCAACTCAAAGTAACAGCCTATCAGGTCGACCTGCCTGAAAGCCAATAGACCTATTCCCTGGGCTTGACTGCTGCGCGCAGGTTCACCAATTTGTTGAGTAGGTCGAACCAGAAGGGAGCACCAAAGGACGCTGCCGAGATCGTGAGGATCCAACCAACAATATAGACGAATAAATTTGGCGTTTCACGTTCAGGCGCATCAATCTGAGCCAGAGAGCCTAAGCCAATATTGTCGAGTTCTTGCTCGGTCCAGCCAACCGGTAAGCTCAGCGCTGCCAGGTCATCCTGAAAAATCGCGACGGGGTTGTCACGCGCTTCGCCGGCCTCATCAGCCCCGATATTCTCCTGGCTTACACGCTGGTCAGCGGCTTCAACCACTGCATCGCGCAGTGTTGGCCCTTGCCAAAGTGCTTCGGCAATCACCAAAGCATTGACATTGAAGAATATTGTGGCCACGGTAGCAATGGATAACAACCACATCCGTGTGTACTCTTTGAATATCTTGGTGAGGCTGTTCATCGCGTTGTTATACCAGTCGCGAATGTCGTCAACGAGTTCCTCAACGCTTTCGTTATTGAGAGGATTGAGGTTCTCGAATAGCGGACGCAGCGATTCGTCGAGATCTCCCAGCAAAACCTTGGTTGGATCCGTCGTAGATTTAGCTTTGACCATGAGGTCAGCTAGGACCTTGGAGAAGGTTTCAGGATCAATATAGGGTGGCTTTTCATCGTAATCCAACTGGATTCCGAATTGCATCCCCAGCCGTTTAGCCTTGAGATTGGCACGGCGGATCAGGGGATGGTGCATTACCTGTTCGTAGATGCCACCATCGAGAAGCAGTTTGAGGCTCTCGGCCAGTAGCTTTCCACGTGTATTGCGGATATTGGATATCAAGCTATAAGCCGTTGACGTAATCGAGCTCATCACAAAGAAGACGAAGATCAGCCCAATGGCTACATCGAGCGCAATTGATCCAAACATGGTTGGGATCCCCTATCGTTAGCAATAAGTTCATGAGGGAGTATAAATCTTGCTATGGTCTAATGCAAAGCCGTCGGCGGGCCACGGACCCCAGAAAACAAATATCCGATAGCTAGCCCCCATAGTCAGCCACCGGATATCCGTATCCCCATGTGCAGTTTTTCGGAGTCAGGTTCGATGACCAGACCAAAGAACCGCAGAAGTTTGCTGTGCTATTTAAACTCTAGGCCAAAATCAATGGCTACCAAACGTCTGTTTTGCACAAATGAGGGGCCTGCATTTTGTATGAAAGTACCAAACTTAGCGTGATATGAAGCGTATCGCCATCAATAGGCCACTTACTGTCTTGGCGTCCTCAATCTCGCCACTATAGATCTTCTCGATAGCAGCTTGCAGTGGCAGGTTGATGGTCTCGATGAATTCATCGTCATCGGCCTGGAGCGGCGCGCGGGTTAAATCGCTGGCCAGATAGAGGTGGATATACTCTGTTGAGTAACCAGGTGCAACAAAGATACCGCCCATCCGCTGCCAGCTATGTGCTTGATAGCCTGTCTCCTCGCGCAATTCTCGATTGGCGGCGGACTGAAGATCCTCCTGGGGGTTCAAGGTGCCGGCGGGGACCTCCAGCAGCACCTTGCCGGCAGGCTTGCGAAACTGTCTGACAAGTATTGTCTGGTCACCAGGTAAGAGTGGCACGATGGCCACGGCGCCCGAATGAAATACGATCTCCCGTTTGGCTTCTTTGCCATTTGGCAGGCGCACTCGTTGGACATGCAAATTGACAATCCGGCCTTTATAGATCGTCTCATCGCCAATTTCCGTTTCGAAAAGCTGGTTATCTGGCATCAACGCACTCCTCAAAAAAACATAAGCGGCTCACATCACAAACTGATGTGAGCCGTATCTCTATATTCCGAAACAGGGCTATCAAACGCTAGCCGACCGTAGAGCCGGTATCCGGCGCGGCCGGTGTGGTCGCTCCCTGGGTTTCCGTATCAACCTCAGTGGTCCGTTGGGGAATAATGACCTCCTGGCCAACCGAAAGCAGATTGATATCGGTTATCCGCGGATTGGCGTTCAGGATTGCTGACATCGTGACGCCGAAGCGCTGCGATAGTTGGTAGAGGTTGTCGCCCGGCTCAACGGAATAGGTAACCGGCCCTTGAGAATTGTCGAGATCCTGGGGAGGCCCTGATTGGCCACCGCCACCCGGCGTCAAGGGGTCCGGTGTTGGGGTGGGCGTGGGTGGTATACGGCCGCACCCGGGGATGATCAGCGTGTCGCCTGCCCGAATGATGTTTGGATTCGTTATGTTGTTGTAGGCTGCAATTGTGTCCACATCAAGGTTATAAGTGCGGGCAATGCTGCTAAGTGTCGAATCTGGCTCAATGTAGTGCTCGCAATCGGGGTATTCCTGGGTAGCCGTTGGCTGTGCCTGAGGTGCTGCCCCGCCGCTGCCATCGAGGGCGGTTTCTTGCGGGAAGATCGTGCCCTGTAATGCGGCGGCAGTTTGTGTAGCCCCGACAATGAAAGCCGTTGCTGTAGCTTGATTCGGCAGGAGTGTCGGGCTGCCGTCCTGCGCAACGACCGTTTCCTGGGCCTGCGTCGGGGTGGAAGTAGGTACTGCCTGATCTGTCTGACCCCCCTCGCCCGTGACTCCTTCGCTCCCGCCACCGATACCCGCGTCGAAACCAGCCGTTGGGGGTGGGAATGGTGTGAAGGTTGGCGTGAAGCGTGGCGTCGGCGTATCTGTCTGCGTCGGTGTGGGCGTATTCGTCAGGCTGGGTGTCGGTGTCGATGTCTCGGTAGGCGACGGAGTATCTGTCGGGCTGGACGTTGGTGAGGGCCTGTCAGTCGGTGTATCTGTAGCCGTCGGGGTTTGGGTTAGGCTCGGGGTTGGGCTCGGTGTGTCGGTTGCGGGTTGAATAACAGTCGTCGCTGGGGTTGTGCCCCCGGCCCCGGCAGTTGTTGGGCCTTCAGTTGGTAAATCAACTGTAGCGGTCTCTGTTAACGTGGCTTGTGGGGCAGGCGTGTCACTTGCAACATCTGTTGGCGTAGTCGCAACGACCTCGGGGGTTGGCGACTCAAAATCAGTTTGACCGCCGTCTGTGGTTTCAGACATTCCGGGTTGGTCCTGTGCCACAAGACGGACATCGCCCCGCGCTGTTGGATCAGCCTCTTCACCCGCAGAACGGATCTGGCAGGCGGTAATGGTAAACACCGCCAAAAACAATAATAACGCGATCAGGCGTACGGATTTCTGCATCGACTAATTTCCTCCCGGCGGCTTGGTTTGGCCACCGAGTTATTGATATGCAAGCAGTGCCTAGTGAAGCCCACGACACAGGTTTCGAACTTAGTGTAGCATTAGTAACAGAGGGGGGCAAGTATTCTGGGCTTTGACAGAGGCGCGATGCTGTCGTCAGCATTGCGGGCAATCTGCTTCATTGGTAGGGGAGAAGCAGGTGCGTAGCGACAGGTTGGTGAGATTGACACCCGAATCGCATATCCTGGCCAACCTGATCCTAATCTGGCTGCTTTCTGCGTCTTCTCTTGACTTCGCCGGGACACCGGCCAGTGCGCTGCTGAGCCTTGACGCTTGATCGGCCACTTCGTATAATGCCCTTAGAAAATGGGCGCTTAGCTCAGTTGGATAGAGCGTTCGGTTTACACCCGAAAGGTCGGCAGTTCGAGCCTGTCAGCGCCCACTCCTGCTTCCTCCGGTCCCAGCACCGGAGGTTTTTTTGTTGTGCCCGCCGCAGCTCGCTCCCCAAAATACCTAGGAATCCGAAACCGTAAGCCCCACATGGCAATGAAAAATAGGCAAAAGATCACGCCAACTTAGTTAGCTAACGCGGCGGCAATTGAGTTAAAATTAAAGAAACATGGAAAGGAGCACATGTGGACGACTTTCTTTTTCGCGGAACCCTCGCTGATATAGACCCTGATGTCAAGGCGCTGGTGGAGCTAGAGGCGCTACGACAAGCTCGTAAGCTTATCATGATCCCTTCCGAGGCAACTGTTCCTCTCGCGGTGCGTGAGACGGTTGGCTCGGTGTTTCACAATATCTATGCTGAAGGCTATCCACCCGCTGACTGGCGGTGGCTGGATGAAGATCAAATCCTTGATGTTGACGCACGGTTGGCTGAAATACGGCGCTATAGTGGCAAACGTTATTATCAAGGCACGGAAATCGCTGATATTGTTGAAAGCCTGGCCCGTCGCCGGACGGCTGAGCGCTTAGCCAACGAGCGAGTCAGCCCCGACAAGTTGTTCGTCAATGTCCAACCCCTCTCGGGAGCACCGGCCAATAGCGCGGTCTATACCGCCCTACTGAAGCCGGGTGACACGTTAATGGGCATGGATCTGCTGCATGGGGGGCATCTTACGCATGGTAGTCCCGTTGCACGGAGTGGTCTCCAATACAATATCGTCAGTTACGGCGTTCACGAGGACGGCCGCATTCACTATGACGATATCGCGGCGCTGGCCCGTGAACACCAGCCCCAGATCATCATTGGCGGCTATACGTCTTATCCCTGGTCAATAGATTGGGAAGCGATGCGCGAGATCGCCGACGAGGTTGGGGCCGTGTTGCTGGCGGATATCTCGCATGTAGCCGGGCTGGTTATTGCAGGAGTCTATCCTTCGCCCGTTGGCATTGCGGATGTGGTGATGTTTACCACCCATAAGACTGTTGCTGGTCCACGGGGCGCCGTGCTGCTGACACATCAAGCTAGCATGGCCCGTAAACTTGACCGCGGTGTGTTCCCAGGCGAACAGGGAGGTCCCCATGTGAATAGCATCGCTGCCCTGGCAGTAGCAATGAAGCTGGCGGGGACAACCCAGTTCAAAGCGCTACAACAACAGACGGTATACAACGCCAAACGCCTAGCCCAGCGATTTGAAGAACGGGGTTTGGTGGTTGCCTATGGCGGTACGGATACCCACATGGTGTTGATTAACACCGGTGCCATCCAGGGGCAGGATGGTACGCCGCTATCTGGCGATATGGCTGCCAGAATGTTGGATTGGGTTGGGATTGCCTGTAACCGGAACACCATCCCGGGGGATACCAGTCCCTTCCGCGCAACCGGGATCCGGCTAGGCACACCCTGGGTGACCCAGCGTGGCTTGCGTGAAGAGGATATGGACCGTATCGGGGATATCATTGCTGATCTGCTGCTGGCTACGCAGCCCTTCAGTTATGCCAAGGGATTCACCCGGCAGGATTGGCGTGCCAAAGTGGATTATGGGGTATACATTGATGCACAGCAACGGGTAAATCAGCTTGTTGAACAAGCCGGTATTGACTATGAAGTCCCAACATTGGAGCAATTCTACCAGGAAGCTGATGCGGCGGCTGAGCATTTTCGGGTTATCCCCAACGACGAGCCATCTGAAGACTGGCACACGATTGAAATCAAGGGTGCCGCGGCGGGGCGCTTCCTGGACACAGTCATGCCAACGGATATCCTGCCGCTGGGTTTTGGTGATTGGCAGCCGAGCTGGCTGCTGGATGCCAATGGCCAGGCCTGTGCGCAGGCCATCGTTGAACGGCTGACAGAGGATCGCTATCTACTGCATGTGGCGCGCGATGTGGATAATGTCGCGCAATGGTTGACCAGCCTCTCGGATGGTTATACGCAATTTGATCCTACGGATGTCTTTGCGAAGGTTCCCGGACCCGTGTCAGTGAGTATTCTGCCGGATGCCGTGGCGCTGCAGCGCTTTGAAGGGTTTGCTGCAGAGGGAACACCCCGGGCCGATAACGGCGTGGATGTCACCAAGGCGTATTTCATCGGCTGTCACGGGGATAGCCTGCCGCTACAGCCTCCGGAGGCACTGCCTGAGTTCTTGTGGGAAGACAAGGAACCCGAGCAACTGCTGAGCACCCCCCTGCATGGCGTGCATATCAGCCTGGGCGCCAAGATGATCCCGTTTGCGGGGTATGATATGCCGGTCTGGTATACCTCCGTGGGGGAAGAACACCATGCCACCCGCGAGCATGCTGGCCTGTTTGATGTCTCGCATATGGGCGTGTTTGAGTTCAGTGGGCCGGGGGCCGAAGCGTTCTTAAATGCGGTGACGACCAATGATGTCGCTACCCTTTCAGCCGGCGATGCGCACTATAGCTATCTACTGGGCGTGGATGGTATTCCCCTGGATGACATCTTCGTCTACCGGCTTGAAGGTGAACGCTTTATGGTGGTAGTTAATGCCGCCAACAATGACAAAGATTGGGCCTGGCTGAACGCCGTCAAGGATGGCAGGGTAGCGATCGACCGGGAGCGCCCCTGGGTGAAGGCCCCGGGCCGTTTACATCTGGAGCTCCGCGATCTGCGCGATCCGGCCAGCGGGGATGATCGCCGGGTGGACATTGCCCTCCAGGGACCCGCCAGCCGTGATATTCTGTTGGCACTGGACGGGAGTGCCGCCGATAAGGCCAAAGTCAAAGGCATGAAATGGGCCAATGTGACCCGCGTCACCCTGGATGGCTATGATCTGGTGATCTCGCGTACAGGTTACACCGGCGAGCGTGTCGCCTACGAGATCTTCGTCCACCCCAACCAGGCAGCGAGTCTGTTCCAGCGTCTGGTTGATGGCGGTGCGGTTCCGTGTGGGTTGGCGGCCCGGGATAGCCTGCGGATTGAGGCAGGGTTGCCCCTCTACGGGCACGAACTGGCTGGCGACTACGACATGAATCCAGCCGACGCGGGTTTCAGTAGTTTTGTGAAGCTCTGGAAGCCATTCTTTGTCGGCAAGCCCCAGTTTATGGAGCATGAAGCGCGCCGCGAGCAAATCTGTACGCGATTTACGCTGGACCGTAAAGGTGTCCGACCGCCACAACCCGGCGATCCGGTTATGGACCAGCGGGGTCGCGTGGTCGGCGTCGTGACATCGTGTAGCATTGATATGGATGGCTATCAGACCGGGCAAGCGCTGGTCAAAACTGACTTCATGGCTGAAGGAACGCCCGTCCTTATCTACTGCAATGCGGGCCGCTCCAAGAATGGCAAGCCGCCCGGTGAACTCAGGCCAGGTGATCGCACAACGGTGCCCGAAGGGGCCACGATTCAGAGCCGTTTCCCCAAACGTCGCTGAGTTCTGGCCATAGGTTAATTAAAAAATGACGGCGCACTCCCGTAGTGGGTGCACCGTCATTTTATTCAAAGGGGTTGCCAAAGCCTGCCGGCATGGCTAAGCTATGGCAGCTAGCCTTTTGCGGAATTCACAAGGATTGCGAACTTGTCGACAACCGTTTCCCCCCCTGACGATGTGAAATTTCCGGAACCTGTACCAGGGGCTCGTACTCTCTGCCGTCTCCTGATGTTACTCACGTGCCGTCTCCGGGTGATTGGCAAAGAGAATATCCCCAACGAACAATTCATCCTGACGGTCAATCATCTCTCTTACTTTGATGTACCGGCCGTGGCCTCTCAGTTGAGCCGCGAAAGCTGGATTGCCGCTTTCACCGCCAAGAAATACAAAGGCACCTGGCTCGAGCCATTCTTCCATCTTGGCTCACCGGTATGGATTGAGCAGGATTCGCCGGATCGCCAGGCGCTGGCCCATGCGATCAAGCTCATCAAAAAAGGGCACAATTTCGGCCTGGCACCGGAGGGACATCGCAGCCGGACAGCCAGCCTGCAAACCGGGCGCGAAGGCGCAGCCTTCATCATCAACCGCACTAATGTACAGGTGTTGCCAGTGGCGGTCTACGGCACCGAAAAGATCCTCAAGCATCCGCGACCCAAGGTCCATATCGTTTTTGGCAAACCCTATCGCCTGCCCGAAGGCCGTGCCAAAGGGCCGGAACTAACTGACTATACCCACCGGATCATGTGTGCGATCGCGGCGCTGATGCCTGAGTCCTATCACGGTGCATACACCAATCACCCATTATTGGAGGAGATGGCGGCCGTTGTCCGACCCGACTCCCTTTGATATTCATGCCTTTGATCCTGAGCGCCTCGATGTACCTGCGCTGTTGGAAGGTATTGCCGCCCATCTCGGCCAATCTGGTGCCACCACAGTTGCCAATAACTGGACGCTGACAACGATCTCCGCCGGTGAGAAACGTACGATCCTTTCGGCCATGCCTGATGATCCGGCCGTTCTTCCAGTCGTGGCGATCAAGCTCAGGCATGGTGGTGACTCCGGAGATGTTAGTCGCGAATATGCAGTGCTATCGGCTTTATGGGATTTCGGTTTACGGATTGCCCCCCGGCCATTCTACGCTAGCGAGACGCCACCGGCACTTGATGCGCCGATACTGATTAGCGAATGGATTCCGGGGGCACCGTTGGGCCAACCGCCGGCGGTCAACGAAGAGGACCGCTGGCACCGGATTATGGCGCTGTTGGGTGTTGCCAACAATCTTCCATTCGCCAAATATGCGAACACCATTCCCCTGAAAGGGAGTGGGGCACAAGCCCCCAGTGATATTATTGCAGGGCTCAAGGCCGAGCTACGTACGCTAAGCACTGCACATCCAGCATATGAGGCCCTGACAGGGTTAACCACTCGTGTGGAAGTACAGGTCGCCCCCCAGTGGAATATGGCACCACCCTTTACGCTAAACCATCTTGATCCGCAACCCCACCACTTTATCTGGGATGGTCATCACCTGCGTTTGGTCGGCTGGGACCAGGCGGACTGGACAGATACTGCTTACGCCGTCGGCCAGCTTTGCGCTCACCCTGCCTATGAAGAGGTTCCGGGTAGTCATTGGGTCTGGTATCGATGGGAACTGGCACGCCTGACCAAAGATGAATACCTGATCCCGCGCGCTACGACCTACACCAACCTCCTGCGGGCCTGGTGGGCGGTGAAGTTGCACATCGAGGCCGCCCACATCGAAGACGCCAAGCGCCACAAACGTCTAGCGGCTCAAGCTGAGCGCTACCGGAAAGCAGCCGAGCGAGCATTCCCGGATTGAATAAATCCGCTGAAGAATCGGTACAATTTTGGCCGCAATGAGTTATAATTCTAAATGAGTATTTGATTAATCCTTCGTATATCTTAACTTCACAACGTCCAACTGGCGAAAACCGAAAGGACTCCCCATTCTATGAGCAGTAATTCTACAAATGAACCGGTCATCCTGGGGGCGGCACGTACACCACAGGGCAAGTTACTGGGTGCATTGGAGTCATTAAGTGCTGTGCAGCTTGGTCAGTATGCTGTAAAAGCTGCGGTGGAACGCAGCGGCATCAATCCGGAAAATGTATCTGAGGTCATTATGGGCCAGGTCATCCCCACAGGTAGCGGCCAGGCTGTCCCACGCCAGATCTGGATTGGTGCTGGGTTCCCGGATGCGATTGGCGGTTTTGCTGTCAATAAGGTTTGCGGTAGTGGCCTGAAGGCCGTGATGCTAGGCGCCAGCGCCATCAAGGCTGGCGACGGCGATCTGTACGTGGCGGGTGGCACCGAGAGCATGACTAACGTCCCCTTCAGTGACCTCAACGCACGCAAGGGCCACCGCTATGGGCATGGCGATCTCAAGGACGGCATCCTGCAAGATGGTCTCTGGGACCATATGGCGGATTGGGTGATGGGCGATGCGGCTGAATTCATCGCTGAAGAGATGGAGGTCAGCCGTGAGGAGATGGACCAGTTTGCCTATGAGAGCCACCACAAAGCCCACAAGGCGACCACTGAAGGCAAGTTCAAGACGGAAATCGTTCCGATTGAGATCAAGAAACGCAAGGAAACCGTTACCGTTGATATTGATGAGCCGATCCGCGCGGACACCTCGCCAGAAGCTCTGGCCAAGCTGCGTCCGGCTTTTCAGCCGGATGGCCGGGTGACTGCGGGTAACGCCCCGGGTTTGAATGATGGCGCGGCGTCGGTGGTGGTGTCGAGCCGGGCCTATGCTGAGCAGCATGGGCATGCGCCTCTGGCACGTATCGTGAGCTATGCGCATGCTGCCGTTGACCCGAAATGGATCTTCTATGCACCGGTCAAGGCTATTCCGTTGGCTCTTGAGAAAGCTGGCTGGACTATGAATGATGTGGATCTGGTTGAGGTCAATGAGGCCTTTGCTGCTCAGGTGCTGGCTGACCTGCGTGGGCTCGAACGTGATGGCCATGCGCTGCCCCGCGAGAAGCTGAATGTCCATGGTGGCGCGATTGCGATTGGCCACCCCATTGGTGCCAGTGGGGCCCGCGTTCTGGTGACGCTGATCCATGCGCTGCAGCAGTACGATCTGAAGCGTGGTCTGGCAGCCCTCTGCCTCGGTGGTGGTGAGGCTGTCGCGATGACGATTGAGCTGGAGAACTAGACCCTAGAAATTCTAGTCCAACCAGCAAAACAATCCCCTGCACGCTAGAATGGGCAGGGGATTTTTGCCTGAAGAATATGGAGGAACACCAACTATGACCGCCTTTGTCTGTATTGCCGTCCCCCATTTCATCGGCCAGAAGCTTGACTACCGCACGGAAACCGAGGAAATCCGGGTCAGTGGCTTTCCGGAGCGTATCAACGCAACCTGGGTTGAGATCGAGCCGGACTTCAGCCGCTTTGGCGATCCTGTCGTTGCCGTTAATCAGGCCATCGTTGAAGCCATGCAGGCTCATTCCGGGCGTTTTCCGATTGTCCTGGCCGCGGACTGTGTGAGCGCGATCGGCGCGATCAAGGGGCTGGGTCGCGATGATCTCAATGTGGTCTGGTATGATGCGCATGGTGATTTCAATACCCCGGAGACGACCCCGAGCGGTTTTCTGGGTGGTATGCCGCTAGCGGCGCTCGTCGGGCGCGGTAACCAGAATCTGCTGGAGGGCGTTGGCCTGGAGCCACTGCCAGAGCAACGGATCATCATCACCGATGCCCGCGACCTGGACCCCGAAGAAGGCGAGAATCTGCACGCCAGTGGGCTAAAGGTGTTGGCTCAGGTAGAGGATTTGCTCAGTATTCCTTTGTCCGCCGGTCCGCTCTATATTCATCTGGATGTCGATATACTGGATCCCGAGTACATGCCCGCATTGAATTATCCGGCTCCCGGGGGCCCCGATCTGACGACCGTCAACGCGACGCTACGCTACCTGGCCGAGAATGCCAATGTTGCTGGTCTCCTGGTGAGCTTGTGGAACGCCGATAAAGCACCGGATTCTAGCCCCCGCGACAATACGTTGCAGATGGTGCATGCCGTTATTGATCATCTATAGCTGATAGCGGGCAATAATCTCACTGGCACTTATTCGCTCGCATCGCATCGAATCGGGCGCTCAGGGCGGGTATCGATGTTGAGCGGCATGCCGAGATAGGGCGATGGATCTAGCGTGTTGTCAACATTGGTTTCGTTTTTGAATGTTCCGTTCGGGTAGCTCTTGACGATGCTGAAATGCAGGTGCAAGCCAACCGGACGCCGGCTTCCGCTATAGACGCCCTGGTAGCCCAGTAGGGTGCCTTGCTCAACCCATTTGTCCTGGGTGCCGGGTGGGAAGTCCGCGGCGATATATGACTCCCCTTCGCGGGAGGCCATATGCGTATAGTAGGTCCAGATGGTACGCCCCGGCTGCAGTGGGTCGTCGTGACGTATAATGACTGAAGAAACCCAGCCATCCAGCCGGGACAGGTAGCCCTCATAGGCCGCCACGACGGGAATGGTTCCTGGCGCGCCATCGCCGAAGACATCAATCCCGGAGTGGCGATTGGCGACGTTATAGGGTAGTGCCGGGTCGCGCCATAGCAGACCCATCAGGCCCTCGGAGGGGAGCAAAAAAGGGGCGCCAGGGCATGGCGCTTGCCGGCTGGTCGTGAGCCGCGAGCGTGATGAGGGGTTGTCAACCCAGCGCCGGATATACGTCAGGCTGTTGGTCTGTAGCTGGCTATAGGCATTGAGCGCGAGAAAACCACAGAGTGGTATCCCCACTGCGAAGCCGCCCAATAGCATGCCCTGCGCCCACCAGCGGAGCCGGCGCCAGCGGTGATATAGTCTTCCTGGCACGATACTGTGTCTCCCCTGTATCTCTAAATGTAGCGGCGTGGTGTCTGCTGGATCCGGCACAGCTGGCTGAATTCACAGTACTTGAAGCACTTGCCGTTCTCGAACTTGTTGGGCTGTACCCGGAAATCACCCTGACGGCCCGCCAGGACCATTTCATGCAACCGAGCTTGAACTTCGCCCAGAATGGGGTCGTTAGCATCAATCTGGGTTGATTTCTCCGGCTTACGAATACTCCAGAACATTCCGGCTGCCACCTGCAGGTTGGGGTCCCGGCGCGCAACAATCTGTTGAGCCGCAACCAGATAGAGCATCATCTGGAAATTGCGCCCCTCTTCGATATCTCTTTCTGAGGGGAGCTGGGACCCGCTCTTGTAATCAATCACGATCAGTTGGTCGCCAACCCGGTCAATACGATCAATAAACCCGCGGGCCAACAATGGCCCCGCGGCGCCCTGCAGGACAGCATAGGGTTCAGTCTTGCGGTCAAATGGCGCCTCCAATGCATAGATATAGCGAGGCTGGCCGTGGGTGATATCGGATACCGGGTATGGCTTGCGTGAATAGGGATTTCGGTTAAACGGACTGTTTTTCTCGGCTGAGAAGTCGAGCGCCACCAGTTGTTCGAGGCGCTGGCGGATTTCAGCTTGCTCCTGTCGCCACCACAGGTCGGCTCGGAAACCAAATGCATAGGGCGCTGTCGGCAGTGCCTGGTCGGCCTGGGACTTCAAGATCGATAGTGCCTGGGTGGCATTATCGGGGTGAATGGCCAGATCACGTTGTTGTATCTCGTGATAGGTGTTCTCCAGAATGAAGTGCTGGAGCGAGCCGAGTTGCGCGGGATCGTAGCCTGGCTCTGGTTCCTCCTGTGCCTCCAGCTTCAAGAGGCGGCCGGCAAAGAAGCGGAAAGGGCAATAGCCAAAGTCATTGAACTGGCTGGCGCTCCAGGGCCGTTGTTTGCCCAGTATCCGCGCGACCTGGCGCTGCAGATTCTGATCGGTAATGACGCCCGTGTAACGTCCGTGAGGTTGCCGGCGATCCAGGCGGGCGAGTTCGATGGATTGTCCGTGCTGCACGGATGTCCAGTGCGCCCCAAAATCGGGGTGGCTTAGCAGCCAGTCATGAATATGGGCCAGCCGGTCGGGGGCTGCTCCTCCGTCGCGAGAGGCGTGTGCCAGGGCAATGCCAACTTCGCGGATTGTTGCAGCCTGGTTTATCGGGAGCGGTTCAGCGACGCGGTAGCGCAACCGGACAGGGTCTTCTATAAGGTCCTCAACAGCGCGCCACAGAATCGACTCGGGCCAGGGATTGGCATTCTGGTCAAGGATAGGCCGGCTCAGCGTTACTGATTGGCGGGCCAGAGCAAGACACTGGTAGAAAATCGCGGTGTCGTCCTGGTATTCGAGCGTGGTTTGTAAGTCATATTGGTTCGCGGTTATTTCTTCAAATTGGCGGCGTTCCTGATCGCTATATAGCGGGTCCTCGCGGCGTTGTACAGGGAAGACGCCTTCCGCCAGTCCCAGGATGAAGACATGGTCGTGGGGCAATCCCTGTCCTTGTTCGGCGCTTGTTGCCAGTACACGCCCATGACGGTAGCTGCCACCCATGGGCTCAGCATGGCGCTGCTCGATCCCGAGCTGCAAGTCAATCCAGAATTGATCCCAGCTAATGAGTCGCTCGTCATCTCCCAGGATTTGATAGCCTGTCAGTATATCCTGTAGACAGCCGCGCAGTCCGTGCAGGGCGTATAGATCGCGCACCAGAACAAGCTGCTCGATATAGGATGATTGGGTATCCAAAGCCGGCCCGCGTACCGTGGCGAAGAAAGCCAGGTCATCAAGCCGGGGCTCTGGAAGAATAGCTCCCACATCAGCAGAGGCTTCACGTTGATAACTGGGATCCGCCCCCATAAGTGCCTCGATCCAGGCGATGAAGTCGTTTACCGTACCTTCCGCTGGCGGGGTGATGCGATCGAAGAAGTTTGCCAGCCCTTGAGCCATCTCCTGAATTTCGATAGCCTCATCGGGGGGCAGGAGCGGCTCACCGTCTTCATCTTCAGGTATCTGGCTTGCGTTTTCCAGCGCGGTAAACCAATCCTCCCGTGACCCGATGACCTGGAACCGCAGGCTGATTTGCTCCAGTTGGCTGGTCATATGCGGTTGCCAGTCATTGATGGTGAAATAGGGGCTGCGTAGCACATCCAGCACACTCTGGCGCCGGAAATCGGTTATCCGGTTATGGAGGCCGAGCAGATTCATTAAAGCCACGATCGCCGGGTTATTGGACAATCTGGTTCCCTGGCGAAATACTAGTGGGACGCCATACGCGTTGCCGACTGCCCGCAGCAGGTCCGCATAGTCGTCAATATTGCGGGCCAGAATGATGAAGTCTTCGGGTGAATGCCCATCGAGTAGCAATGACTTCACCCGGCGCAGTACACCTTGCACCTCACTGCTGGTGTCGGGAGCTTCGATCAGATGGACCGCATCCTGAGCTGGGACCGGATGTGCTTCCGGATCC
>JAADYW010000014.1 GCA_010092845.1 Chloroflexota bacterium | reverse complement strand
TGCACCAACGTTGCAGTATGTAGTAGCTCAACCGATGCTGCCACAGACATTAACTTGCTGTAGGGCGTATCAACCGCGCGACCCACCAGAAGCGTAATCGACGGACGCATCCGTTTGCCCCCTGATGCCAGAATCATAGTCAGCGCTGCATCAATCAGGTCATTGTCGAGAAATGAGGCAGCCCGCATCTTCTCCGTCACCTGCACTAGATCAGCGCGGACGCTTTCCATCCAGGAAAGTGACGGTTTGGCTACAGCATCGCGGGATACGGTCATAAGTATGTGGTTCCTTTCAGAAGGGCAACGCCTCTGTTTGCGCAGTTGCTCATAGCTTTGTGAATTGCTGAACTTGTTTTCAGTATACTGAATAGCACTGCAACCGTCAATATATTCATAATATTCTGAAAGTTCTAAACGATGCAAATGGATGTGGCCTTCCTGACCACATCCGGCATTAAAATCTCCTAAGTCTAGTCGGCATTCACCATCTCGTAGCGATAGTTGATTTCACCCACCTCGCGTAGCATACCACTCACGGGACAGTATTTGGTCATAGAGAGCTCGATCGCACGTGCCACCGCCTGTTCATCCAGATCCGGGCCTGCAATACGGTAGACAATCGTGACGTTCCGGTAAACGCGTGGGTGGGAGTCATCCTGATCACCCTCAACTTCAATCTCAAAGAAGCTGATCTCCTGACGCTTCTTACGCAGAATGCTCACCACATCCATTCCAGTGCAGCCAGCAAGTCCTACCAGCACCAGGCCCATCGGCGACAGGCCCTTGTCGCCTTCGGCCTCGTCAAAGTGAGAAGAACTCAAGGGGAAATTGAGGTGGGTCTTCTCATCAGAAACGGCATCAAATGTCATGCTTTCTTTCCAGGCAATCTTCGCAGTATGATCTGCCATTACAGTCACTTTCTACATCATCAACACGAATAAGCATAGAATCTTGACGCAATCAGCATCAAAGACATTGCGCTGCCCCAGGATGTTCTTACCCAATTCTTACGCCGCCACTGCCCTTTCCGGTACCAACCAGCGACCCTAGTGGCGGAAATGGCGGGTCTTGGTAAACACCATTGCCACTTCCGCCGCATCGGCGGCTTCGATCACCTGTTGATCCCGAATGGAGCCGCCAGGTTGGATCAGGGCAGATACCCCTGCTTGGGCGGCAACTTCGACACCATCCGGGAACGGGAAAAACGCATCCGAGGCCAGAACGGCCCCCTGCGCCGCGTCACCAGCTTTCTGGACCGCCAGCCGGACCGCATCGACGCGGCTCGGCAAGCCCCCGCCGATACCAACAGTCGCGCTCGACCCCGCCAGGACAATGGCATTGCTCTTGACATGTTGGACCGCACGCCAGGCAAATTTCAGAGCGACGACCTCAAGCTCCGTTGGATGCCGTCGCGTCACCACCTCCCATTGCACATCAGCAGGATCGCCTGAGTCGCGTTGCTGCACCAGAACGCCATGGCGTATCGTCCGGAATTCTAGATGTGGTGCAGTCTTGGCGTTTGGTATCATCAGCAGGCGACAGTTCTTGCGACCCTCTGCCAGAAGATTCGAGGCTGCTTCCGCGAAATCCGGTGCAATGATGACTTCGACAAAAAGATTGCCCAGCGCGTGCACAAAGTCCGTCTCAACCACACGATTCACGGCGACTACGCCCCCGAAAGCTGACACCGGATCACTGGCAATGGCCGCCGGGGCAGCCTCAGCCAGGGTCGTGGCCACTGCAATCCCTGTCGGGTTCAAGTGTTTGACAATGACCACCGCAGCTTCCTCATCGAAAGACGCGACGGCACGCCAGGCCGCATCTGCATCCAACAGGTTGTTATAGGAGAGGGGCTTGCCGCGCAGCAGCCTTCCCCCCAGGGGACCAGTCGCCGCCCGGAGAGCATACAGACCTGCCTGCTGGTGTGGGTTCTCGCCATAACGCAACGGTTGAACCTCGGCCATTCCCAGCGTAAAGGTCTTTGGCAATTCCGGTCGATCCTCAACCAGGATATTCTCATCCGCAAGATAGCCGTGAATTGCTGTATCGTAATCACGAGTATGGGCAAAGGCCTTGATCGCAAGCTGACGACGCGTGGCAGGTGGCAGTTTGCCGTCTGCAATCAGCACATCCTGAACAGCCGGATAATCAGCGGGATCAACCAAAACACCGACTCGCTCGAAGTTCTTGGCCGCCGCGCGGATCATGGCAACACCGCCAATATCGATCTGCTCAATTGCCTCGTTGAGACTGACATCAGGCGCGGCGATTGTCTGCTGAAAGGGATAGAGATTGCACACGACCAGATCAATGGGAGCATAGCCGGATTCCTGTAACTCGGCAATGTCGCGGCTATGATCACGGGCCAGAATAGCTGCGTGAACAGCAGGATGCAACGTCTTGACGCGACCACCCAACATCTCAGGGAAGCCCGTGAGCTGCTCAACTGGCGTCACCGTGATTCCTGCATCCTGCAATGTCGTGGCGGTTCGCCCGGTAGCAACGATATCCCAGCCAATGCGTGCCAACGCCTCGGCAAAAGGCGTCAGACCTGTCTTGTCCGAAACACTAAACAATGCACGTGGCATAAAGCACTTCTCAGTTCAATGAATAGCGTCTAGCACCAACTAAGCATTACACAGCCAGTTGAGCCTGCAAGCGCACACTACCGAATGTCAAAGGCGGCAATATTAAAGACCAGAACGTCCATCCGTCGACTGTTCTCGCCAGAGGCCAGCAAAAGACCCGCCTCTCCACCAGCTAGCCGCGAGTCGGTAAACGATCCCTGAAGCTGGTTGTCCAGATACAGCCAGGCAGTGTCCCCCTGCAGATAGAGTCCCAGCACCAGGCCTCGCGAAAAGTCCCGCAGGTCCATACCAGTTTCCCCAGAGGCCAATTCCTCGACGACGGTACCATCTTCAACGCGGATTACACGATATTGGCCGTCGCATTGCACCTGGTAAGCGAAATAGCTACTGTAATCATCAGCCGCGTTGAAAGCAAAACCAACCGACGATGTATCCTCACAGTCGCGGACTGCGATGGGGACCTCGAGGTAATATTCGCTAGCATCGAGGCCCCTTAATGGCCAGACGGCCAGCGGCTCAGTGTTATAGAGCGTCAGGTTGTCTCCGGAAATATAAGCTGCAACCGGATTATGCAAGCCGTAATCAAGGCTGGTTGGCGGATTGAAGTCCGGCTGGTAGACAATGTCACCTGGTCCTTGCTGGTTGAGGGGATCGCCATCGCTAGGGGGAGATTGCGTCGGTTGCGAAGCAGTATCGGCAGCCGATCCCGTTGACTTAAGGCTCCAAACACGCCAATCGGTCACGGTGTAGCCAAAACCAAGCTGTGCGCCGGCAGTCAAGGAACCCTCGGGCAATGCGGCATCGCCAATGGCGAAGCTTTCGAGCTCTTCCCCATTCAAGAACCACACCACTTGATCCCCAACAAACAACACGCCCATGACAACTTCCTGGCCTTCTTCCAGCGCCATTGTCTGGCCGCTGACCGTTACCGGCAGGATTTCTCCAGCATCAAGTCCCCGCGACCGGTAGTCACCACTACACTGGATTACGAACACATAGGAAGCCGGGGCATCGGGGTCTAGCGTGCTGGACCCAAAGCGGGTGAAGAAGAGAAACGCGCTATCCGGGCTATTGCAGGTATCGACCGTGAAGGCAATCTCCGCGTAGAAATCATCAATAACGAGATCGATAGGATTAGCGACGCCAATCCCGCCCTCTGGATCCAGGCTGGCAATCGAGTAGCCTTCTGGCGTGAGATTGAAACCCATCGATCCATCCGATGTCTGACCGGAAGGCCAAGCGGCTTCATCGGTGAAATCGGCAGTGTAGACAAGTTCTACCAGGGGCAGCCGTACATCATCAGGTGGTGCAACTGGATCGTCCTCGCCCCCGCCCTGGCCCTGCGCAATAACCGGCAGCAGGAGCATAAGGCCCACGACCGATAGGATCACAGCAAAATGATGTAACTTCAGCATCTTGTTTCCTCCATAAACCAACGATCAAACCTGTAGTGTTGTGCGTATAAGTTCAACCAACTGGCGCGCGCGATGAGCAGCGTCGCCTGTATATTCACTTGCGTCCAAAAGGGACACAATCTCAGCGCCTGAGAGATAAGCCAGCAGCCGATCATCACTCGATAGGCGCTGTACCAGGGGATTAGGCTGCCCCGTCGAGACCGCCTCCCAGGCCGCCATCGAGTGCTCTCGCAGGATTTCGTGCATGGCTTGGCGATCTGCTCCCGCTCGCCCGAGAGCCATCAGGACCCGTTCAACCGCACTAAAGATACCATAGCGTTCAAGATTGTGACCAATTGCATCTGTATCCAGGCGCAAATCCTTGACAATACGTGTTGCCAGACGCAACATCTCATCCACGAGGAGAAAGCTTTGCGGCAATATCGTGCGGCGATTGGCCGAGTCATCCAACGTCCGTTCAAGCATTGAGTGGGCAGCATTGTCCCATGCCACATGTGGCCATGCAATCGCCAGCCGTCCCAGGCTACTCAAGCGCTCAGCGCGAATCGGATTGCGCTTGAAGGGCATTGCTGAAGAGCCGACCTGCTTCTTACCAAAGGGTTCCGCCCATTCTCCGTAAGGCGGCGCCTGCAGGATACGCAAGTCCAGCGAGAACTTATAGATACTACCTGCCAATCCGGCTAGCGCGTTCAACACATGCCAATCCTGCTTGCGCGGATAGGTCTGCGTGGTTACATCAAAAGCCTCAAGACCGATTTCCGCCATGATCTGCTGTTCCATCATCTGCGGAGTGAGACCTGTGCCGCTGAGCAGCTCGTGATAGGAGGCAGCAGTGCCCACAGCTCCGCGGAAACCCTTGCCACGGATCCCCGCGCGAATATGGTGCAACATCAGCAGATCGGTGTGCAGGTCCTGCGCGTACTGTGCCAGGCGGAAACCGACCGTTGTTGGTTCAGCCGGTTGGATATGGGTATGGCCCATACATGCCAGATTGGCATGTTGTTCAATCTGGTCGCAGAAAATGGCCAGCAAACCACGTAGCCCAGCGATAACATAGTCGAGGGCATCTCGCAAGCGCATGGCGTCGGCGTTGTCCTCGATATCCATACTGGTTGCACCCAGGTGAATAATGCCACCCGCATTTGGGCATTGCTCCGCGAACACGCGTACCTCAGCCATCAAGTCGTGATGGATCTGCGCTTCGATGGCGTGGGCGGCTGCGACGTCGATTTCGCCCTTATGTGCTTCAAGTTCATCGACTTGAGCTTGCCTCACCAGCCCGGCCCTTTGCTGGGCGCGGGCCAGGGCCACCCACAAACGCCGCCAAAGCTTTCGCTTATAGGTCTCACTCCATATCTCGCGCATCTCGGTGGAGCCATAGCGCCAGGTGAAAGTGGAAAGATAGGTGTCGAAGTCAAAGCTCATTACGGTTGCCACCTCGCTGTTTACGCATACCGGCCATTTCGGTAAGCTCAAGAACATACTGGCGTAGGCCATAGGCATAACTTTCCAGGAAATCGCGGGTAATCATCAGGGCGATATCGGATGCGTTGATGTCAACCAGGGCTGTCACTTGTGGCCTGAAATCCCGCAAGGAGATCGCGGTTGTACCATCTGCGCGGGTCATAACCCCCCAACAGAGTTCCTTCTTCCGATTATCGTCCTTGGCCGTGATGAAACGTTTGAGAGAAGAGGTCGACGCTACGTGGCCCACATTGCTGAAGACCTCAGTGCCCTTCAGCATATCGTTCAGCAAATCTATATGATCAGGCAGGTCACGCAGCAATGGCTGCAAGCGCCGGGGCACACTGCCCAGAAACTCGAGCGAAATTGTGCTGATGCTCTTGCCTTCGAGAGCGAGATCCTTGTAGCGCTGCATCAGAGCACCAAACAACCGAAGCATCCCGAGATAGTAGCTCCGGGCCTCACTGAAGGCTTTCCAGTTGGCATCCGTAGGTTGCTCTCGATAGAGATCAAGGCGGGCCCAGGTTTGCTCGTGTTGGGGCGCGATCGTCGTCCAGGGAGGTTGAGGGGAAAACGTCACAGGGAATATCCGGGCGCGGGGATTGATCGTAGTGGCGTCAATAGGAATCAGGAATGCCGGGCTTTCCCGTAGCAGATTGTCCAGCATCACCCGCACATTGTCGACAACCGCTTCCTGGCGCCGGCCGGCCATGGCCAGCATCTTTAGCGATTGCATGAGGGATTTCGCTGGCCGATAAAGCTGATTATGCATTGACCGATACAATACGAGCAAATCGTTGAAGGTGAGATCGAGCTCGGAGTTCCGGCGTTTCAGCAGGCGCCTTACGTAATTGATCTCCTCGAGGATGCGTGTTTCTGTCTCGGCCGCGACCTCGATGGTGGGCTCAGTCTGCCGCCGAATTTTCTCGATCACTGGCGATGGCAGCGCCATATTCACCGGGCGGGCGCGAACATGTGAATCGCGAATCGGCGCCAGATCCTTCATTTCACCTGCATGCCGGATCGCTTGCCCCGTCAGGATTTCAGCGATAGCCATACCCCAAATGGCGTCGAAGAAAATATGCGACTGATCGAAAACTATGCTCTGGTCGGTGCGGAACAGGGTCAAAGCATGATCACCGATGCCACGGCGCCCACGCCGGATTTCGGCAAGGGGTAATGCGGCATCCGCAGTATTCCAATTGATGATAATCGGTGCAGTACGTAGCGTCTCCAGCATTCCCGCGGGCAACGAGTTGCGGACAGTGGCCTGCTGGGAACGCGGCACATGCACCAGAAGCGTATCGACTGGCGTCGGCACACGGGCTGGCCCATTCGCCAGGATCGTCGAGGCCATGGCACGCACCGTTTGCTGATTGAGACGTGCCCCATTGTGGAAGATAGGGACAAGGTAATACTCTCCATTCCAGGCTACAGCGATGGTGCAGGCTTCGAGGGGGATGGGGTCACGCCGGTCGAAGTACGGTTCAGGCGTCAGCGCCATTTGAAGCGACATCTGGGTCTGATACGCGGCCCGGGCCGCATTATCCAGCGTCACCTCTTGATGCCAGAAGTTCAAGGTCTCGTCAACCTCGTGGGCGGGCAAATCGCCCGACAATACATCATAGACGAAAGTGGCAAATACCTCACGGCGATAACGGATATAGCCATCAGAACGGTGCCCAGGCACGTGGTAGGGACGCTGCTTCACCCACTGCTTCAACATGCGAGAATCGCCAAGGCGGTCCCCCAGACGCTTGAGCTGCATGTGCTCGTACCATTCGTGGGCCAGCAGGCTAGGATAACTGGCGACTAACCAACTCGCCGCCATAATCCAGGCAGCCAATTGGTCCATTTCTGAGAGCTGCCAACCAGCGCGGGCGATCTGTTGATGGAAACCAGTCGTTTCACACGCATGGCGTGCCGTATCAGCGCGCAGGCCAAATTCAAGGTAGAATTGCCAGGTTCCATCTGTGAAGGCAGCTTGCGGGTCCTTGCCAGCCGCCTGAAGCAACAACTGGTATCCGGAAATCAGCAGCGCTGGGGTCGTGTAGAAGGCCATGTAGGTGGCACGATCCAATAACGTCGCAATGCCCTGGTGCAATAAACCCAGCAGCCGCCGTGATTCATCGGCGGGGATACGGCGCCCTTTGATCGACCGAAGCTGCGAGAAGACCATCTTGACGACATTTCCCGCTGGCAAGACGCGTGCTACCTCATCGGCAAGCTCCGTTATATCTTTCAGCGACAGATGAGTGAGCTCGTTAGTTGACTGAAACAATGGTCCCAGACTGGCAGCAGTTCGGCGTCGTGCTTCCTCGATCGTCTCGATCTTGTTATCCAAGAGTGCCCCTGACTTCTCAATTTATAAAGAGGAGATTATCCTGATTCGACGGCACGGACAATCTTACCCAGCCCAAGGGTCAACATCACGGCGGAGCCGACTACTCGGCTTGGTAGCGCATTGCTCCCCATCGTGAACACCTCAAAGGCCCGCAAATCACCGACTTGGAGTGTGACCTTTTGTGGCGCCTCTGCATAGTTTACCAGATGCCATTGGCTCTGACCGTTCGGTTCTTGCCACATTGTCAACAAAACGGGAAACTCACTCTCAACACGAGGCGAGAAATCACGTCCAATCGCCTCGATGAGCACCTGCTGGAAGGGTTGGGGGGGCACAATATACGCTGGCGAATGCACCATCGCTTCTTGGACCTTGAGCCGCTTGGCCAACCAACGCACAACATGATAGCGATGATAGAAGCGCCAGGAGATGGTCGCTCCCTGGTTCAGGCGTCGCCGTAACCAGCGCCAATGGGGAATGCGCGCACGGAGCGGTCGCCATCCGTCCCATACCGTGCGATCGGCAAGGCCGGGACGCTTCTGCCCCAAGGCAATGACACGCCCACCACCGGCGACAAAGGATGCCAGACGATCCTGGGCATCACCCAGCTCGCCGGGCGGAAGCAGCACAATCTTAACGTGTTCCCAGCTATCGTTGGCCCCAATCACACGCAGAGGGTAGCCTTTGAGCAACAGTGTCTCACAGGCAGCAAAGTAGATCGGGGTTACTTGATTCCAATTCCAATGCGCCGCATCGAAAGGGTAATAGATAGCAAGCGGACTGGCAGGCTGCCGGGCTTGCAACCAGTCCGCATGTTCGGAAAGCCAGTGGTTCATACCCTCAAGGGCGTCGTGCTGGGGTCGATACCGACTATGGAGCAATTGCGTAATCTCGTCAAGGTGCCGGATCCCGCTGCCCTGGACGACAAGAGGAGCATTCACCGCCACCGATTCGGCTATCGCACGCCGGATATCATCGGGCGTCCACATGCGCTCAAAACCATAGCCTTTGATCGCAGTTTTGGATACCACAGGCTTCGGATCGACTTGTGACATGCTAGCAGCTAGGGTTATTGCATTGGCAACCACAGATGAATCCTCCTGGAGGCGGGGCCAGGCCAAATCATCCACGAAAACGACATCTTGATTCGCCGCCAATGCCTTAAGGTCCATTCCCATGGTGGCGAAGCTATTGCGGGCAACGGGCGCGAAGTTATTGGCTATGACTACGGTATCCGGCTTGAGATTGCGGGCCACCTCTACCCATTTGCCAAGCTGCTGGGCAGCGCTCCTGGCACGCCACTCGAGATACTGCTGATCGCGCGCCTTGCGTGTGCTCAAGGCAACCGGGACACGTTCGCCCTCAAAGCTGCGCTCATAGCTTGCTTGTGTGTACGGGTCGTGGCTCCCGATAGGACCAAGCGGCATCTCAGCCACATCATGCCCAACGCCTCCGATCCATGGATTGTCGAAGAAAATGCCATCAGCACCCGTCGCGATGAGTTCGCGGATACGTTCGCGGATCTCTGCTAGCCAATCAGGATGAAACAGGGATGTATAGGAGCGGCCGGTGAAGCAGTAGATCTTGTGGCCGTAGGTGTCTTGGGCGTACCAATCCTTTTCAGCATAGCTTCCCTGTGCGATGCAATTGGACGTCTGGATCGTGCCAATGACTTTCACTCCAACCTGATGAAAGTGATGCACCGCCGCACGAAATGACTCACGATGCGAGTCCTCCAATTCTGGCGGGAAACCCCAGTGGAAGGCAAGGAAAACCCAATTGAAGCCCATTGCGGCAACTCGTTCAGCGCCTTCAATGGAATGCGAAAAGAGGAAGGTCTTTTCGTCAACAGGTACGCGCGGAAAGGACAGCTGGGTCACACGATAGGTACCCGGCCCGCCCCACAGAAATATGGGTCGAAAACTGCCCACACCAAACGGATGAAGCGGCACGACTCTTCCAGTCTAGACGCACAAAGAGGTTTACGTTCCTAGCCGGGTAGATTACAATAGGTGGTCAATACAGGCAAGCGCGACTTTCAGGCAATGGAGGCCACCAGTCTATGAGCAAGGAACCCTCAACCGAGGAACGCGTGCAACAGATCCTTGACATGCGAGATCGCAAGGTGCAAGAGCACCTACGACAATATGCCCCAATCTGGCTGGTCGAAGAGAAACCAATTCCGAATGAGGATGCCGTCCAGTTCAATGTTGTATTTCACCACCCCGAGTATAACTGGGTCAACCGGCGCTATCGGTATGACGCCTTCACCGACGTCTTGCACTACAAAGGCCAACGCAGCATCGCTGAGGAAGACGCTTTCACGATCCAGAATAGCGAGCCATACATGACTGCACCGATTATCAATACGCGTCGTTCGTATGGCGGCTAGCCTTCGCCGCACCGCGACGTGAGGTCCAGGGGCTGCTGTTTCTCGGGCAACACGCCGCTAAACACAGCGAAAAGCCGTTCAACAACGAGATCCCAGCTATAACTCTCCGCGGCGTGGCGTGCAGCCTGAGCCATATGTTGACGGCGCTCCGGCTCCCTGAGCACCACCCGAATACGCTCCGCCAGCGATTCGGGATCCCGCACCGGCACATGGAATCCAGTCACGTCATCGTCCACCAGGAACGCCAGACCGCCTACCTGGGAGGCAATGACCAGTGTGCCGCACGCCATCGCCTCCAGGGCTACCATCCCAAAACTCTCGTAGTCTGAGGGCATAATCAAGGCTTCAGCTGCATTGTAATAGTAAGGCAAAACGGATTGTTCGCGGCTGCCCACAAACCGGACAATGTCCTCCAAACCAAGTTGATGGCACAAAGCACGTAGGCGCTGTAGCTCAGCATTGTCGGGTGATTCCCGATCAGGATCCCCTCCAACAATGTGTACGGTGAGGTTTTCCAGAATGTCAGGACACTCTGGTAAGAGATGATTGAGCGCACGACAAATAGTTTCCACCCCCTTTAACGGCTCGATACGCCCTACAAACAGAAGCATCCGCTCCTCTGGCTGCAGGCCAATCGCGGCTCTGGACTCAGCGCGATCCATGGGGCGGAAATGGTTCAGGGTAACCCCAGGCGGGACGATCTCAATGTTGCGGCGGTCAGCCCGGTAGAGCCAGAGCATCTGAATCTGCTCCGCCGGAGTGGCAGCAATCAGCCGATCAACCTTGTTCATAATCTCCGTTTCCACCGCAACGCGAATATTGCGTTCATCGAGGCGAATGGTTGGTGTATCGAGCGACGAGTTGCCCTCAGCAATTCGATCTTTCATTCTGCCCAGGGTATGAAACATCTGCACGACAGGTAACTGCCAGCTCGCTTTGAGGGCAAGTGCAACCCAGCCGCTCAGCCAATAGTGACTATAGATAAGCTCGTAAGCGAGTTGCTGCTCGGCGGCAAAAGCCAGCACGCCATCGCGAAACTGCGGCAGATGGCGGTAGATTTCTGAAGGATCGAGTGGAGCCGCCGGCCCTGCCGCCACATAAATCAACCGCGCATCGGGGGCAATCTCGGTAACCTGCTGATGACGCTCCGCAGGTGAGGCAACGCGAGTGAACACATCGACCTGAACTCCGTTTGCACCAAGTGCACGGGCAATTTCGCGAACGTAGACATTCATACCGCCGGTCTTCTTGCGCCCTAACCTGGCTAACGGTGACGTATGGACGCTCAGCATGGCAATACGCTTCACGGGCGGTTGTTTTAACTGTGCGGGCATGTGGCAACCTTTTGCTCAGGATGATTGAATAGTCTCAGGCACTGTCGCTAACAACATGAAGACATCTGTGTCCTTGCCACCCATCCGGTACTTGTATTCCTCATCTCCCCGCAGGAAATCGAAGCGCCTACGCCCCTTTTCGATTGCGTGGCGAATCAGATAGGCTAGCAGCACAATGCCCGGGCTCAGATTTGAGGCGACCGCAAGATCGAGCCCTGAATTATAGACCAGAATATCGTTGTGATAGTCAAAATTCAGGTAGGCCGCAGCAGGTTTGTTGTTGATAATCATGAATGCAAGCTGGAGCCAACCCGCCGCATAAGCACGTGAGGTGATATCGCGGAAAAACTGCAGATTGCGCTCATCTCCCAGGAATTCAGCTTTCTCCTGGCTGGCAGACCGCATGAGGTCAAGGAAATTCTCAAGTTCGCTGCTCAGATCATGCTCTTCACCGACGATGTACCATTCAACGCCTTCGCCGATCCCGTCGATTTTGCGCATTTTGCGGCGTAGTTCATGGCGGTCTTTCTTATCGAGGCCATTGACATAGTCCGCAAAACTCGGGGGTAGATCAATGACCGGACAAACTTCCTGTTGCTTCACCTCTACCGTAAAGCCCTGATCCCGAAGCACCCCCGGGAAATGCTGTAACATCGTCGAGGCTTGGGGGATATTGCACAGGTCAATCTTGTCAAAGCGGGCCAGGTTCGCTTTGAGGAATTCTGCCAGGGCCGCAAAAACCTCGGCCTCGCAGTCCTTATGCGCGATGACTTCAAGATAGTCGGTAACATCTACGCAGCCTATGGTATGGACTACGCGCAGATCATCCGCGCCCGGCTTGATGAACCAGGGAGCCAACCCGACCAGCTGGCCCTGGTCATTACGCACGGCCAGAACCCAGAGGTCACCTGGCTGGTAAGCCTGCCACCAGGATGACTGCCATTCGCACGTCAAAAAGACACGATCACTGTATGCCTGCGATAGCAAGTCATTCCATTCATGTTGCAACTCGTCAAATACCGAGGACGTGGTGTATGTATCAATTTTCACTGCTTTGTCCTTGTCGTTCCCTTCGGTCTGCTGATTATAACCTCCGACACCCCCTGCTGGTTCTAAGTTTTTGCATAGAATTCTGCCAAAACTGTGCGGGGCGAATGGCTGTTGCACGCATGATCTATCCGTGATACACTGCCGGCTACCGCAAGTCTGTTCAGGAATAGGTCGAAAACACTCCAGAAACTGGATGGATTGTGCGGAGTTTAGCGTCAGCATTGCATACGGAAAAGTACTCTATGGCTACCAAAATCTTAGTCGTCGATGACGACGTTGACAGCCTGAAACTCATCGGGCTGATGCTCCAGCGGCAAGGCTACGAGGTCAACGGGGCAAACTCTGGCAGTCAGGCCATTGAGCGCGCTGTGGCTGAGCAGCCGGATTTGATTATCCTGGATGTCATGATGCCCGACATGGATGGGTACACAGTCTGTCGTCAGCTCCGCGAAAACCAGCGGACACGCGGTATTCCGATTATCATGTTCACCGCCAAAACGCTTATTGATGACAAAGTTGCCGGATTCGAAGCCGGGGCCGATGACTACCTGACCAAGCCAACGCATCCCGCGGAACTTGCATCGCGTGTGAAGGCCGTGCTGGCACGGAGTGCAGCAGCACGGCGCGGCGAAAATCTGGGCATTGCCTATGCTTTCCTGGGCGCTAAGGGCGGTGTTGGCACTACCACACTGGCAACCAACATCGGGGCGCTTCTCGCATCTCATGATACCACAGCAATGTTAGATCTACGTTTGGGGCAGGGCTCGTTGGGATTAAGCCTGGGACTGGGCCGTAATACCACATTGGCCAATGTACTGGGACATTCGGCCGCTGACATCAATGAGCAAGTCCTGCAGCGCGAGATCGTCGAGCACAACTCGGGCATGCGCGTTTTATTATCCTCCTCGCGTCCCCGCGAAAGCCAACTGAACCCAACCCCTGAAGCCGTCCTGGCTGTGCTGAAGGGTCTCCGGGCGTTCAACAGCAACGTGATTGTCGATCTAGGGGTGGGCCTCAACCGCTTGACGGCGCGCGTCGTCCGCGAAACCAACCATGTTATCATCACTGCCGAGCCAAACCGAGTCTGCCTAACGCTCGCGCGTAACCTGTTGCAGGAATTGCAGCAGATTGGCATTAGCGACGCCAATATCCACGTCGTCATCATCAATCGCGTACAATCGGGTGTGCAAACAGCCTGGCAGGAAGCAGAGCGACTGCTTGGCAAGACGATCGCTGCGATCATTTCACCAGTACCTGAGCTCGCCTATCAAGCCACTGAAGCCAGTACACCCATCGTGAAGTACCAGCCAGATTCAGCCGTTGTAGGGCAGTTCAGCAAACTCGTAGAAGAACTCCATAAACATGCTGCCGGTTAGGTGTGTCTGGCACACAGAATAATGACTATACTTAAATACTCTTTGTACTCCTTGATAGCACGTCAAACTCAAAACCCTATCCAGGTATCAGAAACCGCCGTATGAGGTTGTGTACGGACCGATGCAACTCAACTATAATTTGGGCAAGTGAGCCAGGGCGGCCTTAATGCCAACAGAACTACTTATTGAAGCCAGTAGATTGTTGATGCGAGCCGAGTACGCTATTGCCCTTACGGGAGCCGGTAGTAGTACACACTCTGGCATTCCAGATTTTCGCAGCCCCGAATCCGGTCTGTGGCACCAGGTCAATCCATTTGAAGTCGCCAGTCTGCAAGGATTCCGTTACCGCCCTGAAGCCTTCTATCGCTGGATAAAACCACTGGCCAGGAAGATGCTCGAGACAGAGCCAAATCCGGCCCACTATGCCCTGGCTGAACTTGAGCAGCACGGTTTCATCAAGAGCGTCATCACGCAGAACATCGATATGTTGCACACCCGGGCCGGGTCGAAAACTGTGTACGAGGTACATGGCCACATACGGGAGGCGACCTGTATCTCGTGCTTCAAGGTCTATCCCGGCGAGCCGATTCTACGGGCTTTGCTGGATAGCCATTTGGATGATATACCACGTTGCGAGGACTGCGGGGGTGTGCTCAAGCCGAATGTCGTGCTGTTTGGCGAGCAGTTACCCGCTCAGATCCTTATGAAAGCTGAGCGCGACACCCGCCGCGCTGACTTAATGCTGGTTGCGGGCTCTTCGCTTGAGGTTTATCCAATTGCTGATTTGCCACGGCGGGTTAAGGAAAAAGGCGGTAAACTTATCCTGGTCAACCTGGCAAGCACCGATTATGACCGTATCGCTGATATCGTCATTCATGGTGACGTGGCTGAGGTTTTGCCACAGATCGTCAAGCTGGTACAAGGTGAACGGAATGACTGACATCAATGGCAGCGGGCCAGACATCCCCATGACGGACCCGTCTTCAGATTCGGCCAGTAAGTATATGCGCTTGATGGCGCGCTATGAGCGGTTGATGGAGATCAGTCGCCAGTTGAATTCCACCCTCAACGTAGGCACCCTCCTCAATCAGATCATCAAGGCTGCTACCGAACTCACACAAACCGAAGAAGCTTCCATTATGCTGATTGACCCCAGCAGCGGCGAGCTAAGGTTCGAGGCAGCTTCCAATATGTCCCCTGGCGCAATGGCAGCTGTACCCGTGCCAATGGAAGGCAGCCTCGCGGGCTGGGTCGCGACAACGGGGGAGCCGGTCCTGGTTGAGGACACCCGAAATGAAAAAAGGTGGTTCAGCCAGGCTGATAAGGTTCTGCGCTTCAACACCCGCAACCTGTTGGGCGTGCCCATGGAAGTTCATGGCCGAATTATCGGTGTTGTCGAAGCTATCAACAAAATTGACGACCGGCCGTGGACTGAAGAGGATATGGATACACTCAGCACGCTGGCAGCGCAAGCGGCCATCGCCATCGAAAACGCACGCCTCTTCCAACAGAGCGACTTCATCTCTGAGATGGTGCATGAGCTGCGCACCCCCCTGGCGGCGCTGAAAGCCAGCACTGTTCTCTTGCTGAGGCCAAGCCTTCCCGATGATCGCCGCACAGAGATCATCCAGACGATGCAAAGTGAAACCGAACGACTGAGCCGCATGGCCACGGATTTCCTGGACCTTGCACGGCTCGAGTCTGGCCGTAGCCGGATCGAGACTGAAGATTTTGACATGCAAGTCCTGGCCAAAGAGAGCCTGGAGATCATCCATCACCAGGCGGACGAGAAAGGCATTTCCACCGAACTACATGGCGAAGCGGCCACTGTACGCGGCGATCGGGGGAAGATCAAGCAGGTGTTGCTCAACTTCCTCACCAACGCGATCAAATACAACCGCGAGAACGGTGAAATCCATGTTACCGTGCAGTCCGCTGAGGAGATCGACTGGATACAGGTTTCCGTCCGTGACACCGGCCAGGGGATTTCTGAGGAACACCAGAAGCGCATGTTTGAGCGGTTCTTCCGCGTGCCCGGCTCGGAGGGCACTCAGGGCACTGGTCTCGGCCTAGCGATCGCCAAGCGTATCGTTGAGGCACATGGCGGCAGAATCTGGCTGGAGAGTGACCCGGGAGTAGGGTCGACATTCTTCTTCACGCTGCCCACCACCACCACCTTCAACGAGTAGCTTCGTTCGTAACCATCTTCTCAAGGCGGCAAAGTCTATGCAACTTGTCTTTCTTGCGCTTCTAATCTGGGGAGCGATACTCTGGTGGGCGCGCCAGACACGACCAGCTGCCCCCCTGATCATCGCCCACCGCGGCGCGTCAGCGTACGCCCCTGAAAACACTCTCGCCGCTCTCCACGACGCCATACAGCGCGAAGCCACCTGGTTGGAAGTCGATGTCCGCCAAACGGCGGATCAGATCCCCGTACTCCTGCATGATCGTTCGGTGAATCGGACCACTGACGGTGTTGGCACGGTGGACAAGCTGACGCTCGACCATCTCCAGCAACTTGATGCTGGCAGCCATTTTTCGCGTACGTTCTCGGGCGAGCACATCCCAACACTGAGCGCGGTGCTACAGTTGCTGGAAGCGTCACCCGCTGTAAATCTACTTATGGAGGTCAAAGAGCCAGCACGCTATCCCGACCTGGGAATGCGCATCGCGGAGGCGATTCGCGCCCACCAGCTAGCGGAAAGGGTCATCGTTATGTCATTTGACGGCCACTGGCTTCAAGACTTCCAAAACACCGCCCCTGACATCCAGATTGGCTGTCTCGGCTTCGATGTCAAGGATGAGGATAACCTGGAGAACGCCGTTTTCGCCAATATCCACTGGACACGCGTGCTCATGACACCCTGGCGCTTTCGCAAGCTGAAATCAGATGGCCATCAGGTCCTGGTGTGGACCGTTGACAATCTCGCTCTGATGCGCCTCCTGTTATGGATGGGGGTTGATGGCATCACCACCAACCGCCCCGACATATTGAGCATTGACCGACTCTAAGGCGTGAGCGCCCTACTCGAGGCCGAAACCCACCGCTAGTCTTGCATGGGAATGTCAAGATTGTGCTGCCGCGCTGTCTGCTTGGCCAGGTCGTAACCGGCGTCAACATGACGAAACACACCCAAGGCGGGATCGTTGGTGAGCACGCGCTGGAGCCGTGCGGCTGCTTCGGGCGTCCCGTCAGCGACGATTACCTGGCCAGCGTGCTGGCTGAAGCCGATACCGACTCCACCCCCATGATGAAAACTCACCCACGTTGCGCCGCTGGCAACATTGACCATGAGGTTCAATAACGGCCAATCGCTCACCGCATCCGTGCCGTCTCGCATACCCTCGGTCTCGCGATTAGGGCTGGCCACGCTCCCTGTATCGAGATGATCGCGGCCGATGACGATCGGCGCGCTGACCTCGCCGCTAGCCACCAGCTCATTGAATGCCAGACCCGCCCTGGCCCGCTGTCCCTGCCCCAGCCAACAGATACGGGCTGGCAAACCCTGCCAGGCCACGGCGTTCTGGGCTTTCGAAATCCAGCGTTTCAGTGCCGCGTCCTCGGGAAAAAGATCGCAGATAGCTGCATCGGTGCGGTAGATATCCTGGGGATCGCCCGAGAGTGCGGCCCACCGGAAGGGGCCTTTGCCTTCGCAGAATAGGGGACGGATAAAGGCCGGGACAAAGCCGGGAAATGCAAAGGCATTCGCGAAGCCATGATCGAAGGCACGTTGCCGCAGGTTATTGCCATAGTCAAATACCACGGCCCCGTGTTCCTGCAGGGCGACCATTGCCTCCACTGAACGTCGCATGGTATCCATGCTGGCCGCCCAATAGGCCTGGGGATCGCGCACGCGCAGATCGCTTGCCTCCGCGAAGCTCATCTCTGCGGGCACATAGCTCATCACGTCATGTGCCGGCGTTTGATCCGTTACAACATCCGGAATCACCGCTTCACGCAACAACACCTCGTAGAGGTCGCGCGCATTTGCCAGGACACCGATACTGCGCGCCGCACCCGCCTGCTTGGCGGCCAATGCGCGTTGGATGGCATCGTCAAGATCAGCCGTCCACTCATCGAGATAGCGATGTTCGATTCGCCGCTGGATGCGGTGTTCATCAACCTCAGCGATGAGACATACGCCATCATTCATGGTGACAGCCAATGGCTGGGCGCCTCCCATCCCGCCGAGGCCAGCCGTAACGGTCAATCGTCCCTTGAGGGAGCCGCCAAAATGCTGGCGCGCCGCTTCAGCCAGTGTTTCGTAGGTACCCTGCAAGATCCCCTGCGTACCAATATAGATCCAACTCCCTGCCGTCATCTGACCGTACATCATCAGCCCCTTGGCAGCAAGTTCGTCGAAGTGTTCCTGGGTCGCCCAATGGGGGACCAGATTGCTGTTAGCGATCATCACCCGGGGCGAGTCGGGAGTTGTCCTGACCACGCCGACAGGCTTTCCACTCTGAACCAACAGAGTCGCGTCATCCTCTAAGGATTGGAGCGTCTGGACGATGGCATCAAAGGCTTCCCAATTGCGCGCGGCCTGGCCGCGTCCACCATAGACGATCAGGCGCTCCGGGTCTTCAGCCACTTCGGGATCAAGATTATTCATTAGCATGCGCAAAGCGGCTTCCTGTTGCCAGCCTTTGCAAGAGAGCGTGGTCCCACGAGGGGCACGGATTTCACGGGTCATGACACAAATACTCCTTCCCGTATCAAACGGACAATTTGCTGGATATCAGGCTGCGGCGGGCGGTCTTCCGTAAGCCGTGGTACCCGCGCGCGCACCTGATCATGAATTTTCTCGACACCTGCGCCACTGCGTAGGGGGCGCTGGTATTCCAACGCCTCTGCACTACAAAGGAGTTCGATAGCCACCACATGCATCGCCAAATCAAGTGCCTGCCAGGCCTGGTGCGCTGCCGTAACCCCCATGCTGTTGTAATCCTCCATACCGGCGCTTGTCGGGATATTGTGAACACTGGCCGGGGTGGCCAGGGTCTGGATCTCGTTGCAGGCGGCGGCGGCGGTATACTGGGCAATCATCAAGCCACTGTGGAGGCCAGGATGCGGGCTGAGATAAGGATTCAAGGGATTTTCGCTATCGGAAGCACTCAGCAAGAAATAGACACGCCGTTCGCTGATCCCGGCAATTTGGGCCAGCGCCATTGTTAGCGTATCCAGCGCCAGCGCGAGGGGCATGCCGTGGAAATTTCCGGCGCTGATAATTGCACCATCATCAAAAACCAGTGGATTATCAGTCGTCGCAGTCAATTCTCGCTCAAACACCGTTCGGACGTGATCAATGGTATCCATAGCCGCGCCCAGGACCTGAGGCATACATCGCAGCGAGTAGGGATCCTGTACGCGGGGATCGTCCGTCTTGTGATTGGGCAGAATGGTGCTGCCCTCGAGCAGGCCACGCATTCGCCCGGCCACGGCGATCTGGCCAGGATGCGGCCGTGCGGCATGAACTCGCGCGTCAAGAAATGCGTCGGTCGCACGGCACGCATCTATAGAAAGCGCCGCCGCCCCAATTGCTGCATTTAGGAGCTTGCTGGTGTCTTCAATAAGCAAGACCCCCATCGCCGTCATCAAATGGGTGCCATTGATGAGGGCCAGGCCTTCTTTGGCTTCCAGAACCAGGGGTTTTATGCCCGCCGCATAGAGTGCCTGACCGCCTGGCATCTGCTGCCCCTGATATTCGGCGACGCCTTCGCCGATCAATACATCCGCGATATGCGCCAGGGGTGCGAGGTCGCCGCTAGCACCCACGGACCCCCGAGACGGGACAACAGGCACAACCCCAGCGTTGAGCACATCGGCCAGTGTCTCAACCACGACAGGTCGCACGCCCGAATGCCCTCGTGACAGACTAGCAGCGAGTATCACCATTACCGCTCGCACGATCTCAGGATGCAACGGCGGACCGATTCCCGCCGAATGGCTACGCACGAGATTCCGCTGGACCTGCCGGACCTGCTCAGCAGGGATCCGGACCCGGCTCAGGCTACCGAAGCCGGTATTGACGCCGTAGGTCACCACTTGTTGATCCACGACGTGATCCACGAGCCTGCGACCGGCCTCGAGCCGGTTAACAGCGTCAGCATCCAGCTCTACCGGCACCTGCTGCCGGGCAACAGTAACAACATCCGAAAATCTGAGGGTACCACCATTCAGCATCACTGCCACAAAATGCGCCCCTTCCCCGGAGGACAAAGTTCAAAATACCCGGCAATCACTCACCGGGTACATCACGCTCAGATAATAAATGAATACGATCTATCGCCCCGCCGGATGCTCATCTTCATTCGGCGCATGTGGCTCTTGCCTGTAATTGCCGCCCACGTGCCGGCCATAGATGGTCGTCAGCTCGGTCAGACGGCGCTTGATTTCGTCTGTCAGGTGCTCTTCACGCATCCGCCACTGCCAGTTCCCGCGCTCGCTGCTGGGAAAGTTCATCCGGGCATCGTTGCCCAGTCCCAGCACGTCTTGCATAGGGACAATTGCAAAAACACCTACCGACTGGAAAGCGAGCCGGATGAAATCCCAGTGAACTTCAGAGTCGACGAGTATCTTGGCATACTGGCGCGCATAATGACGCTCCTGCACCAGAGAGCTTACATCCACGGTAGTTCCGGCCGTGTCGGCCCGGAAGAACCACCCGGCAGTCGTCTCGTTGTCGTGAGTGCCTGTATAGACCACAGTATTGGGCTCAAGATTGTGGGGCAAAAACGCATTCGTCGAGTCTTCAGCAAATGCAAACTGCAGCACGGCCATTCCCGGCAGATCGAATCGCTTGCGTAGTTCAGTCACCGAGCGGGTAATGAGGCCCAGGTCCTCCGCGATAATGGGCAACTCGCCTAGATTGTCGCGGATTGCATTGAAGAAATCATCCCGCGGGCCGGGGACCCACTTCCCGTTGACAGCCGTTGGTTCATCCGCCGGGATCTCCCAATAATCCTGAAATCCACGGAAATGGTCGATGCGCACGATGTCGACCAGAGTCAACATCTGCTTGAAGCGGGATAACCACCAGCTATAGCCCCGAGTTTTCATGACATCCCAGCGATAGAGCGGATTGCCCCAGCGCTGCCCAGTGGCACTGAAGTAGTCCGGCGGTACACCCGCCACGCTTGTCGGGTTGCCCAGATCATCGAGATAGAATAAGTCAGGATTCGCCCAAACATCGGCACTGTCGTGCGCCACAAAGATCGGAAGATCACCAATGATCTTGATGCCTTTATCGTTGGCGGCACGTTTCAACGCAGTCCATTGTTCGAAAAATATCCATTGGGTGAACTTATGATAGGCGATTGAATCCGCGAGGCGCTCACGGGCAGCTTCCAGAGCCACAGCATCACGCTGAACAAGTTCCTTAGGCCACTTCACCCACGACCCACCACCCTGCTCCGCCTTTAGCGCCATGAACAGGGCAAAATCGTCAAGCCAACCTGCCTGCTCCTCACAGAAGGCGTCGTAATCCGCGCGCTCCATCTTCTGCCGGCGGAACTGCTCGAAGGCGCGCGCTAGCTGCGAGGTCTTGTGCGTAATGACATGACCATAGTCGACATACTCGGCAGGAAAATGATCAGCGCCGGCTTGCGTATCCTCGGGAGGAAGCAGCCCCTTTTCGACCAGGTATTCCAGATTGATAAGCAGTGGATTACCCGCAAAGGCGGAAAAACACTGGTACGGGGAATCGCCGTAGCCGGTTGGGCCAAGGGGCAATACCTGCCAGAGCTGCTGCTTCGTTTCGCTGAGAAAATCAATGAACCGGTATGCTGTATCGCCGAGACTGCCTATTCCATAGGCTCCCGGTAGGGATGTTGGATGGAGCAGAATGCCACTCGCGCGCTCAAATGCCATTGGGTTAATGTCTCCCATCTGTAAATGCCGGCTGGCATTGTCACAATTCACTCTTGATCATACCAGAAATCGGCATTACCAGCGATTATCGCGACTGACAAGTATCAGCATCCATTGATGCTTGTTGTCCTGAAACAAGTCCCCACGGGTGTATTCGGGCACTACTTTCGAAAGCTTATTTAAACCAGGGCAAACAACAGTGAGAGGGCGCTAAAATCACCTTGTGAACAATCATGTGAACTTCCATCCTACTTCCAAGGAGACCTTACTATGAGAAATCGCCCGAGCATTCTGACCCCTCTCTTGCTCTTGTTAATCATGGGGCTTCCCGCAGGCATAATCTTCGCTGCGGCACAAGAAGCCCCCAACAGCTACCGCGGCCAGGAAGCTGCACCGAGCGTCTATATCGGTGACATACAGGGATCCGTTGGTGAAAACATGTCCGATCCGCAGACGTTTAAGTCGCCAATGCAAGATCAGCGGGTACGGATAAGCGGTGTGGTTACGAATCGAATCATGATCACGACTGACAGTCGGGTGGTCAACGCCTTCTTTCTTCAAGAACTGCCCAGCGAAAGCGACGGAGACCCGTTGACATCAGACGGTATCCTGGCGATCATTGGCGCGAGCAGCAGCCTGGATGGTCATCCGTTGGCGGTAGGCGATCTCATCACCTTGGAGGGTGAGGTTGACGAATTCTATGACAACACCCGTCTGATCGACCTGGCATTGGTCAGTGTTGACGGCCGCATAGAGGACCTGGACAGCGTTATGCCACCCATCGAGATCAACCCAACCGGTAGTTTCGAGGAAGTGTCCAGAATGTACGAGCGGCTGGAAGGTATGCGCGTCTACGTTCCTACCGACACGCTGGTCGTTGCGCCAACGCATATCTTCACATCGACCAACGATACCGAGACTTACGTCATCCGGGACGATCATCCAGTGGCCAGCCGCGAAACAGTCTATGCACGGCGGGTCTTCCGCGATCCTCACGTGCTGGATGACGGGTTGCCAGGCGAGAATCCATATCGCATATCCGTTGAGGCGAATATCCTCAAAGCCAACGCAGGCGACTATGAGGTCAACCTACCCCCCTACCAGACCTATGACGTGTTCAAAACGCCGCTCACCGGCAATCTGGTCTACGCCTATGGCCGTTACACGCTCCATATCGAAGCACTCCCCGAGGTGGAGACGACGGTCCCCCCAGATGAGAATCTGCCCCCCACGGCAATCGAACGCGACCAGGCCTTTAGTGTCGCCATCTATAACGTCCAGAATCTGTATGATTTTTATAATGACCCCTTCGACTTCCGGGATACACCGGGCGATACACGCCTCAACTATGTCCCTTACTCACTGGAAGACTACCAGACTCATATCAACAAGATCGCGCTTTCCATCGTGGACGAACTGCACGCACCAGACATCATCGCTTTCCAGGAAATCGAGGATCAGGATGTCTGCCACGAGGGGGGGCAGCTATATGGCACCTGTAGTGAGTCAACCGACAATCTGGACGGCCAGCCTGATGTCCTCCAGGATGTAGCGGCGGCTGTCGCGATTATTAGTGACGGGGACATCATCTATGTAGCGGCCACCGACCGCGATAGCGCCGACGACCGGGGCATTGCACAGGGATACCTGTATCGCACCGACCGCGTCGAACTGGTGCCAGCCACCCCAGAGCACCCCCTACTCGGCGCCCGTCCCGATGACCCCGCCAGTGCTATCTACGCGTTTAACCAGGAGGTGAGCAATCCGAAGGCGCTCAACCAGCGCTTTGGCCCCGGGACACCAACATTCTCGCGCGCGCCAGTCGTCGCGCTTTTCCGGATTCATCGTGAGGCGGTAGGCAGCCAAGACTATGTCGAGGTCTACGTCTCGAATAATCACTTCAAGAGCGATCCAACCGCATTTATCCAGTTGCGCCGTGCGCAGAGTCTGTACAATCTTGATCTGGTTGATAGCGTCCTGGCAACCCAGCCAGAAGCCCATTTCCTCGTGCTGGGCGACCTGAATTCTTTCCCGGAGTCCGAAGAATTGTCCGTTCTAGAGCCGACACTGGAGAGCCTGTGGGATGAAATCCCGGCGGTGTCCCGATACACCTATATCTATGCTGGTCAAACGCAGACGTTGGACTACATCTACGCCACACCCAGCCTGATGCAGAGCTTGCTCAGCGTGGAGGTCGCGCATATTAACGCCGACTACCCATTCCAATATGGTACCGATGCAACAACGCCCTATCGGGCCGCCGACCATGACCCTGTGATTGCGAACTTCGCGTTCCCACAAAACTAGAGACCACGAGCTATCCCCGGGCTCCTCATTCGCCTAAGCGTGGGAAGCCCGGCGGAATACTCCCCCTGCAAAGGTGTTGGCATTCCAGGTATACTCACTAGCCAACGAAAAACACTGAATCCTAGAGGTCATTGACGTCAATATGAGCTTGTTGCGGTCGCGCTCTCGAGGGCGCACGCGGTGGGGTTTGTGGCTTCCACTGGTTGGGGTGTTCGCCTGTGCGCTGAGTGCTATCAGTCTCGCCGTCATCGGAACGATCATGTCCGAGTCGGTCGATGAGGAAGATGATGATCTGCTCACCATTACCTACGGGCTGACGCTATTGCCCAGTGGATTTGATCCCCACATTCATCGATCTGCCGAACTAGGCATCCCCCTACACAGCGTGTATGACACCCTCGTCTATCGGCATCCTGAAACCCTGGAATTCGTCGCCGGCCTGGCTGACGAATGGGAGGTTAGTGAGAACGGCCTGATATACACCTTTCGACTTAAAGAGGGTGTGTTCTTCCACGACGGCACGCCCTTTAATGCTGATGCTGTCGCCGTCACCTTTGACCGTATAATAGCTCCCGAGACTGGATCCCAAAAGGCGCTGGCACTACTGGGGCCCTACGCTGGTCATCGCGCCGTGGACGCGTATACGTTTGAACTCCAGCTCAGCGAACCATACGCGCCACTGCTGGATGCGCTCAGTCAGCCGTATTTTGGTATCGCCAGCCCCACCGCACTGGCCAACACAACCAATGCGACATACCAGTATCATCAAGTTGGGACTGGCCCATTTGAAATGGTCGAGTATATACCTGGCGACCGCTTTGTCATCAAGCGCAACCCTGACTACAACTGGGGGCCAGTTTACCTGGCGTCCTATACCGACACTTCCGTCGAGCGTGTCATCTTCCGGTTCTACGAACTCCCTGAAACGCGGCGCATCGCGCTTGAGGCTGGCGATGTTGATCTTGTAGGCGAACTCCCGCCAACCGATGCTGATCTCATCCTGCGCAACCAGGATTTCCGCATCCACCAAGAACTCATCCCAGGACAGCCATTGCAGTTCTTCTTCAACACCGCCAAGTTCCCAACCGACGACATTCGGATCCGGCAAGCCCTGTTGTATGCTACCAACCGCGAGGCAGTTGTCGGAACAGTGTTCTTCGATCAGTTCTCGCCAATGGCTTACGGACCGCTGAGCGCCGCAACCCAGTTTTACGACCCGGCGATGCAGACGCTTTATCCGCATAGCCTGGAACGGGCCAACACGATCTTTGAGAGCGCCGGTGTTGAGGATAGCGATGGCGACAATATCCTGGATCTTAATGGTGAACCGCTGCGGCTTAAGGTCGTCTTTATGGGTTTTGGCTTTCTGCCAGAAGTCAGCCAGCTCCTTGAGAGCCAATGGCGGGAGATCGGCCTCGAAGTCGAGCTGGTTCAACTCGGTAGTTTTGCAGACCTGCGTGAGTACGCCGAGTCGGGTGATTTCAATCTTATTGCCTTCAACGATTTCGGGGTTGATCCAGCTTTCATCAACCGGTTCTATCTCTCTTCAGGTGACAGCAACTGGACGCGCTTCAGTGACCCCGAATTGGATGGCTGGCTAATCGAAGCCACCCGGACCACCGACCTGGAGACGCGACAAGAGCTCTACAGCGCCATCCAACGGCGGATTATGGAACAGGGGCTTATTCTTCCCATCAGAGACTATGTGAATCTGGTTGGGATTACTACACGGCTTGACGGACTCATCTATGCTGCTCACGGATGGTGGCCACTATTGTCGAATCTGGTAGTAGACTCGCCGTGATCACGCCGGGCGTCGATCTGGGGCCGCGCCTACTGACGGGGCTCGCCCGGAGTGTTCTTGTGCTCTGGGTAGCGCTGACACTGGTATTTCTCGCTTTGCGCGTGTTGCCTGGCGATGCTGTTTCGGGAACACTCATCGAGGCCTCCGCCACCGATATCCGTGCACGCCGCGAGCAGCTCGGCCTGGATGATCCCTACGCCGAGCAATATCTAAGGTATCTGAGCAATCTACTCCAGGGCGATCTAGGGTACTCGCTAATCACATCAGAACGTGTCAGCGATATGATTGGCGCCCGCCTGCTACCCACGCTTTCGCTCGGCCTGGCGAGCTTCGGTGTTGCCATCGCACTTGGTTTGCTCCTGGGGTTGGGCAATGGCCTGAATGGACCGGTATGGCTATCGGCAGCAACAGGTTTCTTCATTACCATCTCCCAGGCCATTCCTTTCTATGTCACAGCACTCCTGGCGATTCATCTCATCAGTGTCCAGCTCGATTGGCTTCCAGCTTCAGGATCGCAAACACCGAGTCACCTTATCCTGCCAGCACTGACACTGGGATTTCATACCGCCGGAGCCATTGCCCGTGTACTGAGCGCCAATTTACAAGATACCTATCGCCAACCCTATATTCTGGCTGCAAGAGCCAAAGGCCTCGCCCCAATCGACTTACTCGATCACGCGTTGCGTATCGCGATCTTGCCTACACTGGGCGTAGTCGCCATTCAGGCGGGGTTCATCCTGGGTGGCAGCGTCATCCTGGAGGTTCTATTCGTCCGGCGTGGCCTGGGAACTCTGCTCTACCAATCGGTGCTCAATCGAGACTATCCAGTCGTACAGGCGCTCACCCTACTTGGTGCGCTGCTCTACCTGTTGGCCAACGGCACCAGCAGCGTCGCACGATACACCCTTGATCCGCGCTTGCGCGAGGTTCGAACGGCCTGAGTCATGTTGTCATTCCAGCACCCTGGCTATTGGCTGCCAGCCGTGATTCTGCTCGGCCTGGTCCTGTTGGCCCCGCTAGTGGCAACTCATGACCCGATCCACGCCACACCGGGTCGTGAGTTGGAGGGACCATCTGCAGATCATTGGCTGGGCACCGACCGGCTGGGCCGCGATGTATGGAGCCGGCTTGTGATCGGGGGACGACGAACCATCACAGGTGGGTTTCTGGCCACCGGCATTGCAATTGGCATCGGCACCATGCTAGGCGGCTTCGCAACAGTTGGGCCTTACCTAATGCGCGAAACAGCCACCGTCCTGATCGATGCTCTGCTGGCCTTTCCCGCTATATTGTTGGCGCTCGTGGTCCGGACAGCGCTAGAGGGCAGCCTGGTTACACTTTCGCTGGCTATCGGGGTAGCCAGTATCGCCCCTTATGCTCGCGTGACGATCAGCGCTTTAAATACTGCGGCACTTCAACCTCATATTGAGGGCGCACAGAGTATCGGAGCCAGCCAATGGCGCGTCCTGACACGTCATATCGTTCCCGGCGCACTGCCGACCCTGCTGAGTTTCGCGTCGGTAGTCTTTGCCTGGTCAATGCTCTACGGTGCAGCGCTGGCCTTCCTGGGGTTGGGCGGGAATCCTTCAGCGCCGGACTGGGGGATCATGATTGCTCAGGGTCGGGGTGTTCTCACCCAGGCCCCACAGCTCGTCCTGCTGCCAGGGGGATTTTTGGCATTGACTGTCTGGCTGGCCGAAATCAGTGCCGATGCATTTTCTCGGCCTATTCGACGATGAACCGCACGCTGTTGCTCTCAACCCGACCAACCCACACGTTCATATTCTCGAACATCGGCGTCGGCGTGGGGTTATTGCCCGCGGGTGTTGGCGGGATGTAGTCCCCTTCATAGGCGTTGCGATAGTAGGCCTTGATCTCATATTCACCAGGCTGAATGTTCATACGGATGAAGCGCTCGCGCGTGAAATCCGCCTCAACAAAGCATCTACCCTGCGCGCGGAGGATGTGCAGGTTATCCAGTTCAAAGACTTGCGGCTGGATCTGGCCCGTGACTCCAGTGTCGGTATAGGTCACTTCAGAATCAACTGGTGTGATCTCAAAGACGAGGCCGACAATTCCCTGACCTGCTAGCGCCTCGAAATCGCCGACAACCCGATCGTCTTCGCTGAGGTAAAGGGTTATGGGACCAACATCATTGTTGTTGAACGTCACACGCACGTTGAGCGGATCCCCAGCCTCAACTATCGGGATATTCCCCTCCACCTGCTCGGTGACGACCGTCAACTCAAGCGTCATATCCTGGTTATCGCTAGCCAACGCTAGCAGTGACTGATGGTTGCCGCCTTTTGGGGAGGGCAGATTTGTACAGCGTGCCCCTTGCTGCAAATCGGGAAGTGCGACGGGGAGCCCCAGCGTCGCGACCAGTACAATCCCTACCACCACCAAAATGAGGATAATGTTATCTGTATCCACAACTGCCCGTCGTGCACGTCGCATAGGATTTACCCCGCCAGTGTCCTAAGCCAATTCTCGACCATGAATAAGATTTCATCCGCGGCGCCGTCACTTTGAAGCCACCGTGCATCTGCATTGTACTTTCGAAACCAGGTCATTTGCCGGCGTATGAACCGATGAGTCGCCCGCTGCAATTCGACAACCACCTCGGAGAGCGTTACGTCGCCCTGAAGATAATCACCGATTTGAGGATAGCCAAGGGCGCTCATTGCCGGGAGATCCCAGGTATAGCCCTGATCAACCAGGTACCGCACTTCATCAACAAAGCCGGCATCGAGCATCTGCTGGATGCGTTGATCAGCTCGCTCGTATAACGCCTCCCGTGGTTCCAGTGTAAGGCAAAACGACTGAACAGCGTAGCCTGGTGGCACTTTCTTCTGAAAATCGGAGAAGGGCCGCCCTGTCTCCAGAGAGACCTCCAGCGCGCGGATCACGCGCCGGATGTTCTGCCCATCGATCTGCTCCGCGCTGACCGGATCGTGCAGCCGGAGGCGCTCAAGGAGTGCCTGCCAACCCTCTGATTGCGCATACGCTTCGAGCTCAGCACGCAGTGCGAGATTAGGCGCGACGCCCGGAAATTGCCAACCCTCAATCGTCGCTGAAACGTATTGCCCGGTGCCACCAACGATCATTGGCAAGTGGCCACGTCCATGAATCGCCTCAATCGCAGCAAAGGCAGCCCGCTGAAAATCGGTTACATTGAATATCTCGTCCGGATCGACGATATCAACTAGGTGATGGGGGACGCTAGCTTGCTGGGAAGGCGTTGGCTTAGCGGTACCGATATCCATATACCGGTAGATCTGCCGGCTATCCGCGTTGATGATCTCAGCGCCCAGGGCCATGGCTACCGCAATAGCAACATCCGTTTTACCGACGGCGGTTGGCCCGACAATAACCATGACAGGCTGGGCAGTCGCTATTTCACCAGTCAACGGCATCACGCACGTGCTCAATTCTAACGCGGCCATCCGGTGCTACGGCAACGCCCACCACATCTAGCCGGACTGGAACGCCAGGCGAAAGCTCACTGCTTGCGTAGTATTCCGCGAGGCGCAGGAGCTGCTCCTGTTTACGGGGACCAATACTGGCCAGCGCAAGATCGGGACCACCGTTCCCATCGCGGCGCGCGCGAACCTCGACGAAGACCACAACTGATTCGTCCTGGGCGACAATATCAATCTCACCATAGGGACAGCGCCAGTTGCGCGCCCATATCGACCACCCAAGAGCCTCGAGATATCTTGTGGCGGCGTCCTCGCCCAGGACGCCCAGAGCACGACGTTTCCCAGCGTTGTCCCGATTCTCAGCCATCAAGTGGGACTTTCTGAAGCCTGAAGCAAATATCGCCTGTATTATACTGCAAAGATCAGCCCGATACGACCAAGACGGAGCAAGTCATGCTATAATTCAATAGCTTAGACCACCGAGCGCAAGCGATACGGAGCACATACAATGTCACTTACGGCCATCTTAAGCCACGCAGACATCTTCTATGAGATGACACCCAGCCAGCTCGAATTGATTGCCTCCATCTGTACCGAGAAGGAATTCAGCTACGGTGACACCATATTCGCCGAGCATAGCGCCAGCGATGAGCTCTATGTCGTCGCCGAGGGCGAGGTTGAAATCCAGATAGACCCCAACATCATCGGCGCCGACAAAGCACGTGTCTCCGGACCGCAGACCATTGCTACCATTCGGCGTGGGCAGTCGTTTGGGGAGATGGCGCTCCTTGATGAGGGTCGGCGCTCAGCATCGGCGCGCTGTACCCAGGGAAATGTGCAGCTCATTGTTGTTCCGCGGGATAAGCTTATCACGCTATGCGAGACCTATCCAGAGCTTGGCTACCGGCTGATGTACAACGTGGCGGTTGATCTCTCGATGAAGATCCGTCATGCTGATCTTCATCTGCGCGAGAAGTTGCTTTGGACACCAGGGGGCCAGGAAGAAGAATAGCAGTAGCGCTAGCACCGCATGTGCCAGATCGCTATTTGGCCCCGGCCAGCTTGCCGGCTATGCCCAACCAGACTTGAAGGCGACCTCTTGACGACATACGCCGGAGAGCACCCTGCTCCCTAATGGACGAGCCGCTCACCCGCTTTGCGCCAGGCCAGGATCCCCCCGGCGAGGTTGGCAGCGTTATAGCCAGCATGGTGCAGCAGATCGGTGGCCTCGCGCCCCCGGTCGCCACTGCGCGACACGCATATGATCGGCCGGTCCTGGGGAAGGGTTTTGAGTTTCTTCTGCAGTTTGTTGAGGGGTATGTTCACCGCGCCATCAATATGCTCAGCAGTAAATTCGCTGGGATTTCGAACATCCAACAGAATATGCTCTTGAGTCTCGTATGCCTGGTGGTATTTCTCCGGGCTGATTTCTTTGACACCACCGAAAAGTGTCCGCAGTATGTTCACGTTTGGCCTTTCTAATCTGTAGCGATTGCCGTACTATTGGGGTCCAGTAACGGCTGTAGCGTATCATACTTCCCCTTGATCTTCTATGATGGATTTGCACTGTTAAACAACTTTGATCGACCGACAACCAGCCGCTAACCGCGCGCAGACTTCCACCAGAAAGGCACCATGAACGCTGAAATCATCGCCATCGGAACCGAGATCCTGTTAGGTGAGCTTGTCGATACCAATTCCAATTACATCGCCCGCATCCTGCGCGATTCCGGTATCAATGTTTACTTCTTCACCACCGTCGGCGACAACCAACAACGGATTACTCAGGTCCTTAGAGCAGGTCTGGAGCGCAGTGATGTGATCATCACAACCGGGGGCCTGGGCCCGACAGTCGACGATATGACGCGCCCGGCGGTGGCCTCTGCGCTGGGAAAACCGCTCGTCTTCCGTCAGGATCTATACGACCAGATCGCTGACCGTTTCGCGCGATTTGGCGCCCGTATGAGCGAGAACAATCGCCAGCAGGCCTATATACCTGAAGGCGCCCTTCCAATTGAGAACACTGTTGGCACAGCCCCCTGCTTCATTGCGGAGAGCAGCGCCGGAACGATCATCAGCCTGCCGGGTGTCCCCCGCGAAATGAAGCACCTGATGCAGTCCCATGTGGTGCCATATCTACAACAGCGCAACGGAACCGGCAAGATTATCAAGTCACTGATCCTCAAGACGGCCGGTATCGGCGAAAGCCACCTCGACGAGAAGATCGGTGAACTGATGGCGAACGCAAATCCAACGATTGGACTCTCTGCTCACACGGGCCAGACTGATATTCGCATCACGGCCAGCGCCGAGACGGTTGAGCTCGCCATGAGCATGCTCGAGGATATGGCAGCACAGGTGCGCAACCGTATCGGGGACTATATCTACGGTGAAGGCGACTACCCTCTGGAGAATGCCATCGTCGATGTTCTCCAGATGCATGGCCAGAAGCTAGCGATCTGTGAAGCCGGCACAGATGGCTCCCTCCACCAGCGACTCAAGAGTGTTCCCCAGGGGCCGGGGGTACTTGCCCAGGCAGAGGCGTATCCCGACGTTGGCGCGTTGCGCCAGGCCTACCCGAATAGCGCCGACACGCTGGATGAACTCACCGAAGCTGCCGCCAAGCGTTTGGTGGCCGAGGGCCAGGCAACCGTTGCTATTGCTATCGCGACCCAGAGTAGCAGCACGGCCATCGCCGTTTCGGACGGCAAACGCATCCGGCAACGCACGTATGGCTTCGGCGGCGAGGAAACCCAGGCCCACCTGTGGGCCGCTACCTGGGGCTTGAGTTTTGCCTGGCGGCTCCTCCGCGAGATCCAGATCCAGGAGTAGCACCATATGACCACAATTGCGCTGGTGGCAGGTTCGAAATCCCAGCAAAAAGTCCCCGCCCTGAGCCAGTTACTCTATCGGACACCTCTATTTCAGAAAACGAGCCTCTATGTCGAGCAGCACTACGAACGCTGGTATATCTTATCGGCCAAATACGGCTTACTTGAACCCGATACAGTGATTGAGCCCTATTCGCTCAGCTTTCACGATCTGTCTCGGGATGAACGTTTCCGCTGGGCGCGCCGCGTCATTGAACGGTTGTCTCACCAGCGCATCAGGACGCATGATACGATTGCCATCTTCGCTGGCAAGCATTTTCAGGAATTCCTGATCCCCGTCATGGAAGGCCGGCGCTTTAATGTCACGGTGCCGCTTAGCGGGATGAATGCCGCCCAGCAACTGCGGTGGCTAGAACATGCACTCCAAAATGAAAACCCAGAATGAGAATCTGCTACGAGAGTATCTGAACGCCGGTCTCATCCAATTTGGATACTTCACGACGTCATTTGGTGCCCCCGCAGGCCCAATCAAGTTTGCCTTCTCGTTGCTACCCTCCTTCCCGGCGCTGATGCACGCTACCGCACAGGCGTTACGTCCATTGGTGAGCACGACCGCTCCAGCGGCGCGCTTGCTGGCCACCTACGACACCATCCCTCTCGGGGCTGTTCTGGCGGTCGAAACCGGGATCCCGCTTTTGTATCCGCGGCATAATGCGCCGCAGTTGGCGCCCGCCTTTGCAATCGAGGGCGCAGCCGATGTCGGCAATCCAGTGACACTGTTGACCGATGTTCTGCTCGATGCCGTGCCCATCATCGAGATCGCGCGGCGATCGCAACGAGTCGGCCTGCCAGTGAAGCGCCTGCGCGCTATCGTTGCGACTGAGAGACTCGATCAATCCGCACTTGCAGAGCATACCGACATCGCAGACATTCGCGCCCTCATCACGCTAGAGGAGATGGCCAGTTTCTGGCAAACCAATGACCTCATCAGCAAGCGCTTATCACACGCAATTCAGGATTGGCAGAGCGAAAACACCCCATTTATCCCTTAGCTAGGCGATAGCCACACTCATCTTGCGCTAATGTATCCCACCCATTAACCCAAGCGGATTCTAATAGCTAGCCATAAAGGGTTGGCCCGAATACATGGCGCCCGATTTCCGCTATGCTGGTGTCCAATGGATCAATAACATCAAGGCCCCGGAGGACATCGCCATGAGTTCACTCTTTGACTATCAGAATGCCGCCCACAAAGATATCACCATTGTAGAGTACCGCAGTGACTTCCTCGACACGAACACCGATCACGCGTTGATTGATGTGCGCACCCCCTTCGAATTCGCTCGCGGTCATCTCCCGGGTGCCATCAATATCCCGTTGAACCAACTCCAATTTCAGGCCGATAAGGTTCCCACCGATAAGCCGGTTGTGTTTGTGTGCGCAACGGGCACCCGCAGCGCCGATGCTGCCTATGCGTTCGCCAATGCAGGCTTTGACAACGTCTACAATCTCGCCGGGGGCACCATGATGTGGATGATGAACGGCCTGCCCCTGGATCACTAGTGCCGCTGAAAGCATTGCAGACCGAGGAGTCAACACATGTTACTGAAATACTTCTACGACAAAAAACTCGCCCAGGCTTCCTATATGGTTGGTTGCGCAGCGACTGGCGAAGCACTCATCGTTGATCCGGCACGCGACATTGCGCAATACATTGAAGCTGCTGAGGCTGAGGGCCTGAGAATCACACACGTTACTGAAACCCACATTCATGCCGATTTCGTCAGCGGCAGCCGTGAATTGGCGGCTGCGACAGGCGCCACGCTATACCTCAGCGATGCGGGGGATGCCGATTGGAAATATGCTTTCGCTGATGAAAACGCAGGACTGGTCGGCGAAGGCGATACATGGATGGTGGGCAACGTCCGCGTCGATGTCCTGCACACACCGGGGCATACCCCCGAACACCTCGCCTTTCTGATCACAGATACCGCTGCCGCCGATGAGCCTATTGGCGTTTTCACCGGGGATTTTCTGTTCGTTGGCGATATTGGCCGCCCCGACCTGCTGGAGGAAGCCGCGGGCATTGCTGGAACCAAGGAAGCAGGAGCCCGGCTCCAGTTTGAGAGTGTACAGCGGATCAAGGCGCTGCCGGATTATCTCCAGGTCTGGCCGGGGCACGGTGCGGGCAGCGCCTGTGGCAAGGCTCTGGGCGCAATCCCCTCAACGACATTGGGTTATGAGAAGCGCTTCAATCCGGCTTTCCAGATTGACGATGAGGACAGCTTCGTCGAATGGCTCCTTGAAGGTCAGCCCGAAGCGCCGCGCTACTTCGCGCAGATGAAGAAGGTCAACAAGCTTGGCCCTGCCCCCCTGAGCGAACTCACGGCTCCGCGGCAATTGGATCGCGCCGCACTGGACACCGTGCTCGCGTCGGATGAACTGGTGATTGATATGCGAGACATGGAGGCTTTCGCGGCATCCCATCGTCCGAAAACGGTCAATATCCCGGTCAATAGTGGCGGCTTCAACACCTATGTGGGCTGGTTCGTCGACTACGAACGGCCCCTGTACTTCATCGCGCCCGGCCTGCCGCAAGTTGACGAAATCCTGGGGGCCTTGCGGGCGATTGGGGTCGATAACGTCGGCGGCTACTGGGCACCGGAGGTCGTCGGCGATGCAGATGCCAGATTGCATCTGATGACGGCTCAAGAGCTGAGCCAGCGCATCGGGACAGACAACCCGGTGATCATTGATGTGCGAGGAAGAAGCGAATTCACATCCCGGCATATCGTTGGAGCAACAAATATCCCCCTGGGCTACTTGCCCCGTCATCTCAACCAACTGCCACGGGACCGGATGATCGTGATGAACTGCGCCAGTGGCTTCCGGTCCCAGATCGGCGCCAGCCTGCTGCGGCGCTATGGTTTTGAGAACGTGACGAATCTAAACGCCGGCCCCGAAGAGTGGGAATCAATCCTGCAGACAAGTGCCAGTTAGGTCAGTCGCGCCGTGGGTAGAGAGCGGTCATCAAGTCCGGCTCTGCCCACCGCCCACGCTGAGCCAGCGAATAAGGAAGGATACATGGCGACTCTTTCACCCGCATCGCCCCAGACCAATACGGGGATCCGCGACCGTTTCGATCTGCGTAGCGCCCTACCCTTCTTAAGCTGGCTCGCCAATTACCGGCGCGAGGATCTTCTCGGCGATCTGCTGGCCGGAATCATCGTCGCCATCATGCTGGTTCCGCAGGCCATGGCTTATGCGATGCTGGCCGGGCTGCCCCCTGAAGTTGGCCTCTACGCCAGCATCAGCCCGCTCATCATCTATGGCTTTCTCGGGACCAGCCGCACATTGGCGGTCGGGCCAGTCGCCATCGTCTCGCTGATGGTGGCCACGGGTGTGGGCGCCATCGCAACGGCGGGCACAGGAGACTATATCGCGTTGGCAGTTGTGCTGGCGCTTATGGTCGGGATTATTCAAGTTGCCATGGGCTTGATGCGAGTCGGTTTTCTGGTGAACTTCCTCAGCCATCCTGTGTTGTCTGGGTTCACCAACGCCGCCGCCATTTACATCGGCCTGAGCCAGGTGAAGCATGTTCTTGGAGTCCAGATGCCGCGTCAGGAACACACCTATGAGACCCTATTCTATCTCGTCGGGCATTTCGGAGAGAGCAATCTTGCGGTGCTCGGTCTGGGGTTTGGCGCAATCGCCGTCCTGGTGTATTTCAAGACGGCATTTGCAAGGCATCTGGCAAGATTCGGCCTCCGAGAAGCACTGCTGGTGCCAATTACCAAAACTGGGCCGTTGGTGGTGGTCGTGGTCGGTTCGCTGTTGGTGGCTGTCTTCGGTCTCAACCAATCCGCCCAGGTTCCAATTGTGGGAGATGTACCAGCGGGCCTACCGACGATTGCCGCGCCAGACCTACAGATAAGCGACATCCAGGTTCTGCTGCCAATTGCGCTCACGATCAGCATCGTTGGGTTCATGGAGAGCATCACCGTCGCCAAATCACTGGCCAGCCGGCGGCGCCAAAAGGTAAATGCCAATCAAGAGCTGGTTGCGCTGGGTACTGCGAATCTCGGGGCCGCGTTCACCGGCGGCTATCCTGTAACGGGGGGGCTGGCGCGCTCGATGGTCAACTTCTCCGCCGGGGCCAATACGGGCCTGGCATCGATCATCACTGCGCTCTTAATCGGCATTACCGTCATCTTCTTTACGCCACTCTTCTACTTCCTGCCAAATGCCGTTCTGGGGGCGATTATTCTGGTCGCTGTCGCTAATTTGATCGACTTCCAACCGCTGGCGCATGCCTGGCACTATGATCACACAGATGCCATTTCGTTTGTGGTCACGTTCATCGGCGTCCTGGCGCTCGGCATCGAATATGGCATTCTATTGGGGGCTGCTTCTGCCTTGCTGATCCATCTGTGGCGAACCAGCCGCCCCCACATCGCGATCGTGGGGCGAGTTGGCGAGACCGAGCACTTCCGCAACATCCTGCGCTATGAGACCCGGATCCATCCCGAAATCCTGGCCATTCGGGTCGATGAAAGTCTCTATTTCGCTAACGCGCAGTATCTTGAGAACACGCTTCTCAACACCATTGCCGAACACAAGGAGGTCGAGCATTTGGTGCTGGTCTGTAGTGGCGTGAATTATATTGACACCAGCGCCCTCGAAGCCCTGGAAAAGTTGATTGACCAGCTGCATAGTAGTGGTGTCAATTTCTACCTAGCAGAGGTCAAGGGCCCCGTCATGGACCGCTTGCAGCGGATCGGCTTCATTGATCATTTGGGGATTGAGAGGGTATTCCTGAACGCCCACGCCGCGATCCAGGCACTTGCTCACAACAATTAACTAGGTCTGGCGTTCTTCGACGATCCATTCAGTAACCACCGCCGCGATCGTGGCCCGCTTCAATGCGCGGGCTGCCGCAACACGATGATGGCCGTCAACCACATAGTACAGCCCTTGCACCAGAACCAGCTCAACTGGGGCGAATTCGACGCCAGCGATCAGCGCTGACGTAATACGCGCCAGCCGAAGATGGTCGCATTTTGGCGTCGGGCGGAAGCGGTGATCAAATGTAGCTGTTCGGTTAAGGCTGCCACCAATGGCCTCCAGCGGAACCTGTTGATGCCCGCGGGCATGACGCTGGACAATGCGGAAATTCGCCTCAATATCCGCCAGACTCGCCAGGGGGTGCCTTCGATACGCCAACGGGAGACGTCGCAACCACAGGAACCAATCGCCTGGCATAGTTCACCTACCTTTCCCTGACAGCGGTTCATCCGTCAAACGATAATCCAACTACGCAGCGCATGCTACTCAGGATCACATCACGCAGCCAATGGAGTGAATGGCAATGCGGCGGCGTCGCCATTGATATGTAGTGCCCCCATTCGCTATACTTGTTGCATTCAATGGGTTAGCGCGGTGAAGGTAAACAATGGAAATCACGCATATTCGGAATTTCTGCATTATCGCCCATATTGACCACGGTAAGAGCACTCTCGCCGACCGGCTGCTCCAGATTACCCATACCATCGACGAACGCCAAATGAAGGACCAACTTCTAGATGACATGGATCTGGAACGCGAGCGCGGCGTAACCATCAAGGCCTCTGCAGTACGCATGGATTGGACAGCAGCTGATGGTGATAACTATGAAATGAATCTGATCGACACGCCGGGGCACGTCGATTTCACCTACGAGGTGAGTCGGGCACTACAATCGTGTGAGGGCGCCGTGCTGGTAGTTGACGCGTCGCAGGGGATTGAGGCTCAAACCCTGGCCAACCTCTACCTGGCAATGGAAGCCGACCTCGAGATCATCCCCGTCGTCAACAAGATTGATCTCCCGGCAGCCCGTCCCGAGGAAATCACCCAGGAAATCGTTGATTTACTAGGTGTTGAGCCGGAAACCATCATACCGGTCAGCGCCAAGACAGGTCACAATGTCGAGGCCATCCTTCAGGCGGTCGTTGATCGTGTGCCCCCACCCCGGGGTAATCCGGATGCCCCGCTGCGGGCGATGGTATTCGACAGCCACTACGATAGTTATCGCGGGGTGATCTCGTATGTGCGTATTGTCCACGGAAAACTGGGGCATCGGGACAAGCTGGTCCTGATGTCAAACGGTGTCAAGGTCGAACCGATCGAGATTGGGGTCTTCACCCCGACAATGACCAAACGCGAAGCCCTGACTGTCGGCAGTGTTGGCTATATTGCGACCGGGCTGAAAACGGTGCGCGATTGCCGCGTCGGGGATACCGTGACGACGATCATCAATGGCGCCGAGGAACCGCTGGCAGGCTACAAGCCAGCCAAACCGATGGTCTTTGCGGGATTCTATCCTGTTGACAATGATGACTACGACGATCTGCGCGATGCCATCGAAAAGCTTCAGCTCAATGACGCCTCGTTGACCTTTGTCCCCGAGACTTCGCAGGCGCTCAACCTGGGCTTCCGGGTGGGCTTTCTCGGCTTGTTTCACATGACGATTGTGCAAGAACGACTCGAGCGTGAATACGATCTGGATATCCTGGCGACAGCACCAAGCGTGGAGTACCAGATAATACTTAGCAGCGGAGAGACAGAGCTTATCGATAGCCCGGCCGAATTACCTGATGAGTCGACGATCCGCGAAATCCGCGAACCGTGGATGACGATCCAGGTGTTTACGCCCGAGACCTACATTGGCCCGGTGATGGAACTGGTCACCGGTAAGCGTGGCGAATACGTCAACATGGAATATCTGGATATGTCGCGCGTGATGATTACCTACGATCTGCCGCTATCCGAGTTGATCGTGGATTTCTACGATCGACTGAAAAGCGTCACCCAGGGCTACGCCAGCCTGGACTACCACTTCAAGGAATATCGGCCCGAAGATCTGGTCAAAATGGATATTCTGGTCAATGGTGATCCGGTAGATGCGCTGGCGATGATTGTCCATCGCGATCAAGCGTTCCATAAGGGTCAGAAGCTGGTATCCAAGCTCAAGGAGCTCATCCCACGGCAGCAATTTGTCGTTCCGATCCAGGCTTCCATCGGCAAGCGGGTAATCAGCCGTGCGAACGTGAAGGCCGTGCGGAAAGATGTGCTGGCCAAATGCTACGGTGGCGATGTCACCCGCAAACGCAAACTACTGGAGAAACAGAAGAAAGGCAAGAAGCGCCTGAAGATGATCGGTAGTGTGGAAGTTCCGCAGGAAGCCTTCATGGCCGTCCTGAGCCTCGACGAGGACTAGCCTCACGCCAGGCTTCTCAGCCAGACCATAGTAATCGAGCCGGGTTACGCATCCCGGACTCGGATGAAGACCAGATATGGAGTATTCTGCACGAATGACGTTCCTACAGGCCGCTGTTGAGGTGCTACGCCAGGCCCCGCGGCCTCTGTCGGTTTCAGAAATCACCCGCCTGGCCCTTGAACACGGCTATATCGACTCGATGGGCCAAACGCCGCGCCAGACGATGTCCGCTGTCATCACCGGGTCACTGCGTCGTCAGCCAGAAACTGGCGATCTGTCGCCATTTGTCCGGGTGGAACGCGGCCGCTACCGTCTACGCACTGCTGCGGATCCCCTACCCGACAACTTCATCGATCATGCCATCTTTCAGCAACAGGGAGAATACCTAACCTACCGGGATGCCGCCTATGAGGTTCTTAAGACCGAGGGGCGTCCAATGCACTACACTAACATCGCCGCCCTGGCCATCGAATGGGGCTTCCTCAACCCCGAAAGCATGACACCTGAGACCTCGCTCTCAGCCCAGCTCTACCGAGATATCCAGCAACACGGCTCGGCTTCAGCCTTCCGGCGGGATGGGCCGGGAATATTCAGCCTGGCAGAGTGGGAACACGAAATCGACACCATCGCACAGATGGCACTTCGCCAGCGCGGCAAGGCCCAGCAACAACTGCTGAATGTCATTAACCACATGGATCCCTTTGCATTTGAGAATCTTGTGGGGCGCCTTCTAGGGAAGATGGGTTACAACAACATCCTGGTCACCCGCCGGGGACCAGATGGCGGGGTAGATGTTGTGGCTGATGTTGCGGTAGGCGTGATGCAGGTGCACACGGCCGTCCAGGTCAAGCGCATGCAATCGAACATCGGCCGCCCGACGGTCAGTCAATTTCGCGGCGACATGCTGGCGATGGAGGATATTGATCAAGGGATGATACTGACGACAAGCGGATTCTCCAGCGGTGCTCTGGCCGTAGCCCGCCTGCCGAATACAGTCCCCATCATTCTGATTGACGGTGAACAACTTACCGATCTACTTATCGAGCACCAGATCGGCGTGCGGGTCGAATACGTTGCCGTAGTAAGTTTCGATAGTGATAGCCTGGTAATCGAGGAAGTGGGTGAGTAAAAAGCGCAGGTCAGTGCCGGACCTGCGCGGAAGCTGTTCCATCAAATCAAGACGCCGAACTAACGATTGCCACGGCCATTGCCCTGACCTCGGCCTTCCGGTGGGCCATTGCCATTGCCGGGGTTGTCAGGCCGGCCACGGTCCTCAGGTGGACCATTTCCATTACCGGGATTATCAGGCCGACCGCGGTCTTCGGGGGGACCCGTATGCTCGCGGTTCTGGTGCTGGTTGCGGTTGCGCTCAGAAACAGCAAGTCCAGGAGCGAGCTCTGATGGGTGCACGTCATAGTCGCGCAAGACGTTGCCCCAACCCGATTCCTTCGACGATGCCAGGATCTCTTCCACGGTTGCATCGGTCTGTGCAGCCAGGGCATAGGCGCGGCTGATGTTCCCGAAACCCTCGCTACTGCAATGCAGATCCATCACTTCCTCATAGCTGACGTCAAACTGGGCTGCAATTGCCTCGGCGACCGGGTGATTTTCGAAGTAGCAGGTATCCTCTTCATCGCTGTCACAGACATCACCGACACCATCGCCATCGGTGTCCTCCTGCTCGGGGTTAGCTACGTCGGGGCAATTGTCCTCGGCATCGACGACACCGTCGCCGTCGCTGTCAACCATGTCGGGATCGCAGGCGTCGCCGACCTCGTCACCATCGGTGTCCTCCTGCTCGGAGTTAGCTACGTCGGGGCAGTTCTCTTCGGCATCGACGACACCGTCGCCGTCGCTGTCAACCATGTCGGGGTCGCAGGCGTCGCCGACCTCGTCACCATCGGTGTCCTCCTGCTCAGGATTGGCCACCTCCGGGCAATTATCTTCATTGTCTAGAATGCCGTCCTGATCGAAATCCTCAACTACTTCCAGGGACTCGACATAGAGGGTATCATCATCCAGCAAATAGCCTGCAACAACTACATAATCACCAACCTCTAGCGTTGATGGATTGAATGCACCCGCCGGGGCCAATTCGTAGCCATCAACGACGATCAAGTCGTCTTCGAGCGCCTCGACTTCGCCTTCTATCTCGATATAGACCCAGAGTTCGTCATCATCCTCGCCACCATCCTGGGCCAGACCAGTTGATGGAACCAAAACGAGCGCGATAGCTAGCGCGAGTAATATGGGGATAAGAAGTCCCCAACGAAGCTTTAGCATCTTCATGCCTCTCCTTTGATCCAGTGGATCACATTCGGTTTTCTTTCTTGGGTGACTGTACCCTGCATACCGCTTGAGAAGCGAATTAGTTACGGCATCATTGTTATGTTTTGTTAATGCAAAAACAACCATCGCATGCCCTTGGTTACATTGTTGGGTATCACTAACCATTATGTGCCTTCGTAGTTCCAGAGGTCATCAAGCCAGTAAAATCTGCCCCATCAGATGATAAGAATTGTTCGCGATGTGTTAATATACAGGGGTTAGCCTCGTATCTTTTTGCCTACAGCAGCGGTATTCAATACAAGCCGACTGCATTCATCTAGTGTCCAAAGAGAATTGCCACTCTAATGAATGCACACGAAGACGAAACCAGACTAGTCGAGGCTGCTAAACAGGGTGATGAACATGCCATAGCGGCCCTTTACCGGAAACATGCTGACAACGTCTATCGATACATTCAATCGCGAGTAAACAATAGTCCTCTGGCGGAAGACATGACCAGCGACGTATTTGTCCGTGCAATTGAGAAGCTAGCCGCTTACGAGCAGCGGGGCATACCGTTCCTGGGCTGGCTCTACCATCTGGCGCATGGCCTGGTTGTCGATTATTATCGCAAGCAGTCGCGCCGCCAGCCCGCTCAATCCATTCACGACATGACTATCGCGTCCGACCATAACCCGGAACAAGCAGCATTCAAGAATATCCGCCACGAACAGCTCTTACACCATATCCGGAAACTGACCCCAGAACAGCAACAGGTAGTTTCGCTGCGATTCCTGCAGGGATACGATCTTCGTGAAACAGCAGCATTGATGGGCAAACAAGTCGGTGCGGTCAAAGCCTTACAGATGCGGGCATTGCGTTCGCTGGCCAAGCACCTTGAACCTACTCAAGGAGCGGACGAATGAACCGAGACCAGAAATCCCTGGCAGAAATCCTGGCAGAGTGCACTGATGCGATGGCACATGGCGTTACTCTGGAGGAATGTCTTGCGAAATATCCCGGGTATGCAGATGAACTGGCGCCGCTGCTGTGGATGGCACATGAGCTTCAGGGCATTCCCTTACCCGCAGTGCAGCCAGGCCAGATAGGACGTATCGAACAACAGGTTTTTCAGCGGCTCCGATCGTCAACAGCAAGCCCCATCCTCCAGACAGCACAAAATGCGCTCTCGTGGATCCTGGTAACGGCAGCTACGATCCTCATTGTCGCCGGTGGTACGTTCGCCATCATGTCCAATGATGACGGTGGCACTCCCGGATCGTCCGGAGACGACGTATCAATTGTAGAGATCACCGAAGACCCCACCAGGCAAACTCGCGTCGCAGCGGACATGAGCGCTACATCAACAAGCACGGCGACGGAGACAGAGCCACCAACAGCCGCTATAGCTTCAGCGACGGTCACGTACACCCCAGTACCAACGACAGAGACCCGGGTGCCGGCGTCAGCCACACCACAACCGCCATCGCCGACTCCGACGGCAAGTGATACCCCGACCCCCGACCCCGAAGAAGAGGTGGTCCCGATTTTCGTTGATTTGACAGGCACAGTCCAAACGATCGACGCAACCGGGGGCACCCTGACAATCGATGGAATCACGGCCTATGTCGATGCAGAGCAGATACGCGGCATTGAGACCGGGAAAACCATCACCATTAGCGGCGAGCTCTCTGATTCCGGAGACATCGCAGTGGACACCTTGCAACCTACCGGGCCAGAAGTTATGGTACCGGCTGAAGTCGACTGTCATCCAGTTCTCCATATCATCGCGAATGCGTATGGCACTGATTGCGACGTACTCGAGGCGTTGCATGCAGAAGGCCTCGGCGTTGGTGAGATCAGTCGCGCCTATGCTTTGGCCGACCAGGCGAATGTTGAGGTCGATCAGATTATTGAGGAGCGGCAGGAGGGCCGCTCGTGGGGAGAAATCCTTAGCCAACTCGACGACCTCAGTCCTGGAAGCCTTGCCGCAGGCATAGTCATTGGCAACGGGAAAGGCACATCTATTCGCCCTACTGACCCCTCGAGCATTGTTGTTGAGCCACGTGGTAACAGCGGGAACGCGCCAGGGCAGTCGGATGAGGCTCCGGGCAACAGCGGAAATGCACCAGGGCAGTCGGGTGCGGAACCGGGAAATAGGCGAAATGCACCAGGGCAATCTGACGAGGCACCCGGCAACAGTGGAAATACCCCTGGGCACTCTGACGAGGGACCACTTGGCCAGAGCAACAACAATCCGCCGGGCTTGGAGGGCAAAGACCCACCAGGGCGGAATCCACACTAGGAACACTTAGCCAGAGTGCAAAGCGGCAGCCACAACTGGGTGACCAGGAGAGTGCCTAGAATTCGCTGTCCACCCATTCGAGTTGCTCTTCCTGCACCTGAGGGGTTTGCTGAGCCGGTGCCGTACCGGTGTCATAGGGTGAGCGCCTAAGCTGGGGATTGCCAGGGGTTTTACCAAGCTGCCGCAGCGGCTCGTCACTGGGCTCAACACCAGAGGCCTGGACCGTTGCACATACGGGGCAGAGCTTCCACGACAGCTCCAAAAAATGTCCGCAGTTGATACATGGCTGTTTGAGGCGCGTGTGACAATAAGGGCAGATTTGCCAGGCATTCTGGGTCGGTCTGCCACACCCAGGGCAGGCGGGCTTTTCCTCTATCTCTTGCAGAAGCGCTTCTTCTTCAAGTGAACGCTCGTAGGCATCGACCAGAGTTTCGCGGGGGCGCAGCATCACATAGATAATCAAGCCAAATACATTGAGGACAGCCACCACCAATGCCGCCGCGATCTGCGCCAGAGGGTCCCGCGAGCGGGCCTTCATGTCGTTGTACGTCCAGATTACAAAAGCAACCGAGAACGCCGTGAAAACCGCCCCCACAATAGTGACCATAACCAAAATGATATTGTTGAGCGTTGCCTGATCCATGCGGTTTGCGGTCTCCTGAAAATTCCCGATAAATGCATTATCATCGTGAAAGTATAGCATGCGCATGGAAACCAACGCAATTATCGGATTATCAGCGATGAAGCTACCTGACCGGAAGCATGACCTTCCCGAGCTACGACGAGAAGCCTTCGAAAATGGTTTTGACGCTTTGAGCGATGTCGATTTACTCGCACTGGTACTCGGTGACAGCCAAGTTGCCAGCACGGTCCTGGACCACGTGGCGGGGCTCGGTGATGTAACCACTGATCACTTGCGCCGGCTCCCCGGTGTTGGTGATGTGAACGCCAGCAAGATCAGTGCACTACTGGTGCTGGCTGGGCGCCTTCAGTCGAGACACACTCACCCACGCACTGTAATTCGGCGTCCGTCGGATGTTTTCGATCTGGTGCGCAGGCAGTTCAGCGGCTTGCGGCAAGAGCATCTAATCGTAGTACTGCTCGACACTCAGAATCATGTTGTGGACGTCAATACCGTCTATATCGGCAGCTTGAACAGCACCGTCGTCCGGATCGCGGAGTTGTTCCGGAGCGCAATCCAACACAATAGCGCCGGCATCATCGTTGTGCATAACCACCCGTCAGGCTCCGCCGCGCCTTCGCCAGAGGATATCGCCCTCACCCATGATCTGGTTGAGGCCGGGAAGCTGATGGATATCGCCGTGCTGGACCATATCATCATCGGCAACGAAGAATGGGTCTCGCTTCGGGAACGAGGCATTGGCTTTCATTCGGTTACGACGTCGTTGGACGCCACTTCTGCGGCGGACGAGGACGCCAACACGGATAGCTCGCCAATATAAGCTTCATATTTGTGACCCGATGCGTCGAACTGAACATCGACAATCTCCACAGGCCGCCTGGCCTGTAGATCTGGCGGCAGATCCTGGATGAGATCCTCGGAAGTAAAGACAAACCAGGTGCCCGGATTCACATGCTCATGATTCTGATCACATGTATCGCACCGCAATGGCCAACCCAGATTCTCATCATAGTGAACGTAGAAGCCATGCAGCCAGGTACGGCGCACCCCTTGCTGGTCAATATAGCGAACACGCAACATCATCACACACTCAGATGCGCGCTCGCCACAGCCCGGCAGCGAGTGGGACTCAAGATACATCGTTGCCCGGACGCGAAGGCTATCATACTGGCTCACATCGTGATTGACAATCTGGGTACAGAGCGTTTCAGAATGGTCCAGTGTTCGATCGGCATCACGCTTGATATGTACTGTATGCCGGCCCTGGAAAAACGTAGCCGCGAACTCGCCCGCAGGTTGGGGAACGGGGTTGCCAGTTTCAGGATCAAGCACAGGATCTGGATCATCGCTGCAGCCCCAGCCCGTAGGGAGCTGGTCATCTCCCGCAGGCAGAAAATAGCTATTTGTCACCAGGTTCGCAGTGTTTACTTCGACAACGTAGGGTGCAACGGACCGTCCACTGGTTCCTGTCTCGCCGGCTTCGACCAGTTTGTTCTGAGACACCTGGTTGATCAACAGCGCACTTCCGCGGTGCACCGTCACCCGTAGCGACTCGGTTTCGCCGCGTAGCCGGTAAAGCCCGGCCTCATTAAGGAGTACCTTCTGGTCGTTGGTCCGTAGTTCGACGCGCACGTCTCGCTCCAGCTTCGGAGAGATGGTAATCTCAACCTCGCCAATCAGGTCCTCCAGCCGAATCGAAAAAGGGCCGTCACCCAGAAACCGCGGGCGTGACGACTGCTTGATCGATACTTCGCTCCCTGCAATCAATTGAACAGTGGCCACAACCACCTCACTGTTAATCGGGTCACGAAAGGTCAGATGCCCCTGCGACAGCTCATCCGTGCGAATACGATCGCCAGGATCAATCTGCCGCCACAAGCTCACGGCATGCTCGTTGGGATCGGCCGCACTCCGGACCACCAGCGTGCCACGTGCCACATGAACCGTCGTCTCCAGGTTCGTTGTCCAGTCGAACAACACATACTGGACAAGCTGGACCATTCCCACAGCCACGATACAGAAGATTACGAAAGCAGCCACTAGCGTCAGCCAGGCGACACGATGCGGCTTAGCAAACATGAGTGTCTTGATCACCGATAGCGGACCCCAAACTCACTGAACTCACCGGTGGCGGGCTGCCACTCGACACGAACATCTTCGACACGAGCCGCTGGCGAGCCTCTATGCAAAAATGCTTCCAGCTGCTCTAGCTGCAAGCGGGGGCCTTCAGCGGTAACTTCGACAGTGCCGTCGGGACGATTGTAGACCCACCCATCCACGCCGAGCTGCCGCGCCTCCTGTACAGTATTATGTCGGAAATTCACACCCTGAACGTGGCCTGAGACAATTGCATGGAGTCGTTCAAAATTTCGATTGTTCGCCATAAACCCATCCACGATAATCCAATTTTCCAACGCGCATCCGGATTATAACATACCCCTGCCGGGCTTTTGACCCGTAGAAGTATACCCGGATAGTAGGCAGATACTTCAACGAAGTGCGCTCGGTGCCCAAGGCGTCGAATACGATTCAGAAGATAAAAAGACGTCAGTTCATTTCCCTGGCGCCTCAGATGCCGCATTTATGTAAGCAGAGCTTTAGTTGAGCCGGGAAGGGTCGTTATCGTCTTCGTCTAGATCATCAAGGTCCATCAGATCGTCGGAGAGCTCAGGCTCATCGTCCATGAATTCGAACATAGGGAGCATGAAACCACTCATTAACGCGGCCGTCTCGAGTGCGTCCTCGATGGCTTCCATCAAAGTGTCATTCTCAGCGGCCTCTGCTTGGGACAACAGCGCCTGTAGGCCACGCGTTGCCTCCTTGGTGCCGATTTCGCCTAGCGACCATATCGCTGTCAAGCGCAGCTCATAATCGTCACCGTCTTCCTGTGCAGACGCGATCAGCTTAGGCACGGCGTCTGCAAGAGCAAGCTCCCCAGCAGCCCGGATCGCCTCAAACCGTATCTCGGGCATGGGGTTATCCAGCTCGCGGATGACTTGCTCTGCCCACCGCGGTTTGCAGCTTGCCCCCATCGCAAAGACCGCACTCGCCTGCATCATCGGCTCGTCATCCTCATAAGCCTCCAGGATCATCGCATCAAGCTCATCCATCGTACTATGCGAGACAGCTTCAAGTGAACGGCGACGGACATCGAGATCCTCGCTACGATCCTCGTAGTACGCGATTGCCAGTTGGCGGGCACGGGCAGTCAACGCGACGTCAAACTCCTCCATTTCCCCTTCGTAGATGAAGCGCCCGAGTGCGCTCATCGCTGTCGCGCGCACCGGTGTCGAGGAATCTTTCTGGGCCATCGTCATCAGGGTATGGAACAGTCGCTCGCTGATCACATACCACGGCATTTCAATCGCTTTCTGACGGACTTCTGGATCAGGATCCTCGAGGAGGACGTAGGCCACAGCTTCATAGTGGAGAAAAAAGTTTGTCTCAATCGACTCGACTAAGGATGTAGCCAACTGGCGACGGCGCGCCGTCGCCAGCGTTTGCCAGCCCGCACGGAACGTCACCAATGCTTCACCAGACAGATCCGAGAGGCCGTAAATGGCGCCAGCTGGCAATACCGCATGCTCATCGGCGTTCTTAAGAACCTCCATCGTCTTATCAATATCGTACGGCTCAGGGCGCGACGTGTACCCCGAGTCGAAGTCATACCTCGCGTCGCTCGGTTGTTCAGACATAAAAACTCAATCCCTAGAACGAATTCAGATCGATAGGGTCGACGATGTCCCAGAAGATAACTACCGCCATCAAAGACAGCAAGAAGAGAATACCAATCATGTGGACAAAGCCCTCACGCTCAGGCTCCATCGGCTTGCCACGTAGCAATTCGATGAATACGAACACCATACGGCCACCGTCCAGTCCCGGTATGGGGAGGAGATTGGTCACGGCCAACGCAATGCTGATGATCGCCATGAAGTTCAGGATCGGGAACACCGCCTCGAGTTCTATACTCTGGCGGATTACCTCACCACCGATCTGGCCGATACCGACAATACTTACCGGGCGCGCTTGCTCGGGCGAAAGCTGCCCCTCTATCAACATGATAGGGGCGCGCACAATCAGCTCCATCGAAAAGGCAAACTCTTCGGCACCTGTGACCACGGCATCAACCGGACCATCGGCAGGGCGCGTTTTGATATCGTAGCCCTGAGCATAGCCGAACCCCAGGCTGGGGTTAAATGCAGCAATTGTGACGCCAATCTTGGCATTATCCGAAGCATCGAGGTTTTCCGGTACAAGCTCAACATCGAGGGTTTCACCATCGCGCTCAATGGTATAGACAATGGTCTCACCGTCACGATCCTTGGTGCGGTCAATGAGCGCCTCGGTCGTATGCACATCCTCGCCATCAACGGCAACAATTAGATCGCCCTCTTCCAATTTACCATCTGCTGGCCAGCCTTCAACAATATCCAGCACGACAACACGGTTATCAGAGACATCGGTCGATGTGGTCGGCGCAAGGGTCGTTTCAAACGAGTCCCCATCGCGCTCTACTGTAAGGGCAACCGGCTCAGGCCCATTGACGCGAGCGTTGAAATCCTCAACTTCGGTGACCCGTTCGCCCGCTATGTGCGTGATGAAGTCATCTTCCTGCAGCCCTGCGGCGGCCGCTGGAGACTCGTCGAGCACGCTCGATACGGCGACGCCAGACTCCTCGCGATAAGGCTGCCCAATCACGGCGATCAGGACAAAGATGAAGAAGGCAGCAATGAAATTCGCCAGTGGCCCAGCAAACATGAACCATAGCCGTTCCCACGGTCCCGCTTCAAAGACGCTCTTGGGATTCTCGATATGGCGACCTTCAATCTCCTGAAGATCGGCTTCCATTTCCTCGTCCGTCTTCGGGCGTACCATGTCTTCGCCATAGGGCCGCACAAAGCCACCGATCGGAATCCAATTCAGAGTGTAAATGGTATCACCACGCGTGAAGAGTGTTGCAGCTCGCGGCGGGAAACCAATCCCAAATTCAAGGACCGTAATCCCAACATTTTTGGCGGCGAAGAAGTGACCCAATTCGTGAATAATCACGAGGGGAACGAGTATGATGAAAAACGTCAGCAACCAGAAAAGCATACGACCCTTCTTGCAGATACAGTTTGCCAGTAGCAAGCATTATAGCGACGCCGGCTTAGAATACCATGATAGGTTTTCTAAGAACCATAATAGATGCCCCCTAATAGCGACCTAGGTAGAGGGCATCTGCGCGACCAGCAATCTATGATGTCGCGCCGATACGAACAATCGCACCGCAATAGGCACACTCAAGCTGGGTCATCCCCCGGGTGACCTCTTGATCAAGTGTGGCTCCGCATACGGGGCAAGTTGTCGGCAGGTCCGCGATGGCGTCGACGAAGGCTTTTTCTGCATCGCTCCGCTCTAGACCGCGCTCCCGCTCGATGGCGCCGCTTGCTGCTTGCTGAAGTTTGCTGGCAAATACCCTGGCGTGTATACCTTCTTTTACTTCCAGGGTGACATCACCAAAAGGGCCCCCGGAGCCAAACCGGATATGAATGAGGTCAATGCCACCCAGCAAGCCCTTCTTCTCATAATCGATTTCCTCCATCGCGCCAATCGGGCTCTCCCACAGCAATTCCTCAACACGCTTGCCGCCAAAGCCCATGAAACCGCCCTTCTTCTCGGCCTGCTCCATCACAAGACGCTGGCTGGTGATATAGAGGAAGCCATCGGGGTCCTCTTTCTTGTTGCCGGTTTTCTTCCATTCGGCTTTGACGACCATATACATGTCTTCACCGGCATTCCATTCAAAGTTCGCCGTTTTAGCCCGTTCCAGCCAGGTCTCGATATCTGAAAGCTGACTCTCAGTCTGGCCAACATTGCCCGGCACATTACCATAGAGGGCCTGGATCCGCTCCTTGGACCCCTCGATAGATTTCTCGGCACGCGCCATCGCGCCTTCAAGCTGACCAATAATTGCCGCAGCCTGAGCGTCGTCAACACCATCGCCTGAGGCATCTATCGCCGATTCGACAGCGGCTGCCAGATCACCCGCCGCCTTCGTTTGCTCGGACATCGCTTTCAATTGGGACAACAATCCGCCCGTCGAATCGGCTTCGGTTTCTTCTTCAGATCCGGTCCCCACTGCCGCTGACAGCATCGCGCTCATCCCCTTACCCGCTGTTTTGGCTGTTTCGGTTTTGGCGCCACCGGCGATCGCCCGCTCCAATTCATCCCAAAGCTCATCGAGGGGTTCAACTTCGCTGCGGGCATTAGCCAGTTCATTGCGGATCGCCCGCTGGATCTGGAACCGAACCTGAGACCACTGATCATTGAGGGTATCCACCTTGTGCTCAAGGTAATTGGCGTAGGCATAGCCTGCGCCACGAATAGCCTGGACACGGCCTGGCAGTGCCGCAATCCTGGTAGCGGTATCGCTCAACTCTCGGCTAACATCCGACATCGCCACTGCCTCCAGCAATTTGTCATAATCATGCCGAAGTGACCGAATCTTCTGCTTGAGTTCCTCATTCATGATATGGCACCTTCCTGAACACGAGTTCGCTGCAAATAGCCCAACTATACAGGAGCCAGGGTAATCGCAAAAGTCGCGGCGACCCTCTCATCAGGGCTGCCGCGACTCGTAGTATCTAATCCAACCGAAGCGGTTTTCCGCGGGCTTAGATTTCACCTACCGAAAAACGCAGATAGGACTGCATAAACTCATTCAGGTCGCCATCCAGGACAGCATCGACGCGTCCCGTCTCATGGTCGGTACGATGATCCTTGACCATCTGGTAGGGATGGAGGACATACGAGCGAATCTGGCTACCCCACTCGGCACTGACATGCTCACCTTTCAGCTCTGCGAACTCCTCTTCGCGTTTCTGCTCTTCCAATTGAACCAGACGTGCCTTGAGGACCTGCATGGCCCGGTTTAAGTTCTGAACCTGGCTGCGTTGGTTCTGACACGAGACGACAATGCCAGTCGGCAGATGGGTGATCCGGACAGCAGTATCGTTCTTCTGCACATGCTGACCACCAGCACCGCCCGCCCTGAAAGTGTCGATCTGAAGATCCTTGTCGTTGATTTCAATCTCGATCTCATCGTGAATATCCGGCCAAACCTCGACCAGACAGAAAGACGTGTGGCGCCGGCTATTGGCATCAAAGGGGCTGATGCGAACCAAGCGGTGGACACCGCGCTCTGCTCTCAGGTAGCCATAGACCCAATCGCCCTGAACTGAGATCATGATGCTCTTCACACCGGCTTCTTCGCCAGGCGTTTCCGAGACGACCTCGGTCTTGTTGCCTTGTTGCTCTGCCCAGCGCAGATACATGCGGGTCAGCATGCCAGCCCAATCCTGAGCGTCCGTCCCGCCGGCCCCGGCGTGGATGGCCAGGATAGCATCTTCGTTGTCATGCTTGCCACTGAGCATCGCTTGGAAGGACATATCCTCGACGCGCTTCTCAAGGCGTTCAACTTCCTTAGTCAGTTCATCGCCTAGTGCCTCATCACGTAGCTCAGCCAGTTCCAGAGTCTCCGCGATTTGACTATGGATTCCCTGCCACCGCTCAACCTCGTTACGCAGTTTGGAAATGTGCTGCATCGTCTTCTGAGCACTGGACGGGTCGTCCCAGAAATCCTGTTTCGCTGAAGCGGTTTCCAGCTCGTTCAGTCGTTGCTGCTTGTCAGCGATGTCAAAGACGCACCATTAAATTGTCAATACGTTTCCGCATCTCGTTTAGCTGGCTAATCAGTGCTTCCATTTCCGTTCATTCCTCTTCTTCTTCATCTTCGAATAGGCCATCAACAAAACGATCAGGATCGAAGGGCACCAGATCATATATGGTCTCACCGATCCCGATATAATGAACCGGCAGCCCAAGCTCCTGTTGAATAGCAAACAGCATACCACCTTTGGCGGTGCTGTCCAGTTTGGTAATGATGACACCAGTGATATCCACGAACTCCTGGAACTTCTTGGCCTGGTTGAGGGCGTTTTGCCCGGTGGTGCCATCGAGCACCAGGAGGGTCTCATGCGGCGCATCCGGAACGACCTTGACCATTACGTTCCGGATCTTCTTGAGTTCTTGCATGAGGTTGAAATTTGAGTGCAGACGACCTGCGGTATCAACAATCAAGATCTCGGCGTTACGGGCGCGCGCTGCTTCGACGGCATCAAATACAATGGCGCCAGGATCCATGCCTGGTTTGCCAGCGATGACGGGTACATTGGCACGCTCACCCCAAATTTGGACCTGATCGATTGCGGCAGCACGAAAGGTATCGCCGGCAGCAATAATGCACTTGCGATTATTCAGCTGCATACGCCGTGCCAGCTTGCCGATCGTCGTCGTCTTGCCCGAACCGTTGACCCCGACAATCATGATAACCGAAAGCGCCCGGCCGCTGATATTCATTGGTTGTGGTGTAGACAGCAAAGCTGTCAACTCCTCCTTAAGCACCTCGCGGAGCTGGTCACTGCGGCGTACATTGCGTGATTGGAGCGCATCCATCAACTTCAGGGTAGTTGGCACACCCACATCTGCTTGTAACAGCATTTCTTCGACCTCGTCCCAGGTTTCATCGGTGACATCACTCCTGCTCAAGGCTTGAGCGATACGCCCAAAGAACGAAGTCCGTGTTTTTGAAAGACCTTTACGTAGCGATCCCACGACATCCTCGCAGATATTTTCAGTTTGTTCATTGATCACAATTGGCTATTCAATAAGCCGTTCAATACTATACCAAAAAAACACGCCCTGTTATAAAATTTTGACGAATGCGTATATAATTAGGGCCTGAGATTGCACAAAGATGACCAAGGTCGTTTTTGGTTTTTTGACAGACATATTCCGAGTGCTATACCACACTATACCTATTCAGCCTTAAAAGGTCTTAGATATGATCGAATGTCCACACTGTGGAGCTAAAAATAAAGAGGGTGAGGCTATCTGCTATCGGTGTGGAGGCCTGCTAGATGACATCCATCCAGATACCCGTATTTTTGCCCAGCAAGACGATTCGCCGGTTATCCCCAAGCGCCGCTGGGGCACCGCCCGCTTTGACAACGAGACGTTTGTTTTACTGCATGTACGTGGCTATGAGTCACCGCTGCGAGTCCGCTTCAACCAGGAAGAACTTGTTCTGGGCCGCACCCATGGCGATTCAGAAGTCGATATTGACTTCAGTAATTTCGGCGGGTTAGATGCAGGGGTTTCGCGGCGGCATGCGCTATTACGGCGCCAGAATGACACCATCGTATTGATCGACCTCAGTAGCGCAAACAGCACGTATCTTAACGGCCAACGTATCGTACCCAACGAGCCGCGGATCCTGCGGGATGGTGATGAGATGCGTCTGGGGCGTCTGGTTTGCCGGGTTACTTTTGAAGATGAGCCCATCCAAACCAATTAGGCCCTCCGAAGAGCCAGAGCAACCGCTGACACATCTTGATGCGGACGGCACCGCACGCATGGTTGACATTGGCCAGAAACCCGATAGCAGACGTACCGCGGTTGCCGGCGGTCGGGTTGTCATGAAGCCTGCAACGCTCGCTGCCATCGAGTCTGGTAATCTCGCCAAAGGGGATGTGCTTACCGTGGCCCGCCTGGCCGGCATCATGGCCGCTAAGCGCACCGCCGAGCTTATTCCCCTTTGCCATCCGCTGGCGCTGACGCATATCGAGGTGGACTTCACGATGGATAAGGCAACCCCGGCAATTTCGATCTACACGGTGGCCCAGACAACTGGAAAAACAGGCGTTGAGATGGAAGCTTTGACCGCAACCAGCGTCGCAGCCCTGACGATCTATGATATGGCCAAAGCAATTGATCGCGAGATGCGAATCGAGGGCATCCGTCTTCTGGAGAAGTCTGGCGGCCAGTCAGGTCACTTT
>JAADYW010000013.1 GCA_010092845.1 Chloroflexota bacterium | reverse complement strand
TCGTTGTGTAGATCTAAACCTGTGGCTTCCAGATCAATGGCCACAATTTCGCCACGCATTTGCGGACTCCAAATTCTAGTGCCAGGAGATATCAAGTGGCGGCCATTATAACATACCCGACACTCGGTTGACGCTGCTTGTCCTGCGTACCTGAAGGTGCTATCCTGTGAAAAAACACCCGTCTGCCCGCGCTTTGATGCGCGGCTTTCACGTACCGAGGTAATGGCGATGATGCCAAATGGTAAGACTGACCTATCTGGCCGCAAGTTCGGAAAGTACCAGCTTGTTGAGCGTTTGGGGCGCGGTGGAATGGCTGATGTTTACAAGGCATACCAGCCTGGCCTTAATCGTTTTGTAGCTATCAAACTGATGCATGGGCACCTGGCCGACTCGGCTGATTTCGTGGAGCGCTTCAAGCGCGAGGCGCAGAGTGTTGGCCAGCTTCGTCATCCGCATATCGTTCAGGTGATTGACTTTGATGTCGAGGACGATGTTTACTACATGGTCATGGAGTTCATCAAAGGGAATACCCTCAAGTCTTACATCGAGCAGCGTGGGGCTTTGCGCCCTGAAGAGGCCCTTCGGATAACTGAAAACCTGGCGGATGCACTTAGCTACGCTCATGAGAACAACATGATCCACCGGGACATCAAGCCCGCCAATGTGATGTTCACAACCGAAGCCTATACACATGCAGTTCTTACGGACTTTGGGATAGCCCGTATCCTGGGCGAGGCTGGACTGACCGTCAGTGGGACGATGATTGGTACACCCGCTTACATGTGTCCGGAAGCTGGACGAGGTGAGAGTGTTGATAGTCGCGGTGATATCTATAGTCTGGGCATTGTGCTCTTCGAGATGTTGACGGGACGCGTTCCCTTCGATGCGGACACACCCTTTGCGGTTGTCATGAAGCATGTCAATGAGCCCCTGCCTCCGCTTAGCCAGGTCAGGCCGGGTTTGCCGGATAGTATTGAACGCTTGCTACTCAAAGCGCTGGCCAAAGATCCGGATGAGCGCTTCCAGACAGCAGAGGAGTTCAAACAGGCGATTCAGGATGTCCGGTCCAACTTGCGCTCACAACTCCCAACTGGTAGTAGTGATGCCTTTGCCACCGAGCCGGCTCTCACCAAGCCTCCAGAACCTGAGCCCACGCTCGTCGAAGCTCCGCCCGAGCCCGTAGCGAAGCGTAAGTTCCCCATGCGCGCCATTGGTGCGGTAATCGCGATCATTGCCGTCATTGCTGTCGTGCTAGCACTGGCATCGGGTTCCGATGAGGACGGTGACGACTCCAACGGACTGCAAGGGGCCGGAACCTCAGATCAGCTTGCTGTCGATGGCGGCGAGACCCCACCAGCGGGGCCAACCGAGGAAGGAAACGACGTCGCAGACCCGGTGGATGGATCGCCGCTACCGGACCCCATGACGCAAACCCTTGAGGGGGCAGGGGGCGACAGTACTCCACCTCAGCCGGCTCTGACCGAGGAGACGGTGGGTGCTTCAACCCTCGAAACGGCCCAACGGTCACCGGAAACAGGTCCCGCCACAGTGCCGGCGGATGGGACTTCAGATGTGCCGGAAGCCGGCGCAGGCGAAACCATTACCGCTGCTCCTACCCGCGCGGCAGACGCCGGTAGCGGCGCTGACACGGATGTCAATAGCCCGCTGGACAATGATGTCCGTTATACCGCCTATCTACCAAACGACGATCCCGCTGTGATCGAGCGCGCCAACGAAATCAGCCGGATCCTCGATTGGGAAGGCGGCGACGCCGCGCTAGCGGCCGTCAACGAAGCTCTGGACGAGTATCCAGGCGACTCGGTCTTGCTGCGCATTCGCTCTGAGTTGCGGCTGTTTGACGATCCCCAGGGCGCCTTAGCCGACGCCGAAACTGCTGTGGATGCGCATCCACAGCACCCCGCGGGCTATCTGGCGCTAGCGAATTACTATTTCTACAGTGAAGACTATGACTATTCGCGCGCCATTGGGTATGCCGAAGATGCCTATGAGTTGACACCGGAACACTGGGAAGTCACTATGCAGTACGCGGATGCCCTCTGGAAAACTGATGAACCCGAGCGCGCCCTGGAAATGATGAATCAGGCTGAAGAGCTGGGTGCGCCCCCGGTGCTGCTGCTCGCGCAGCGGGGCTATTTCTATTGGGAGCGCGGGCGCTATGATGCGGCCCTCAATGACTTTGCACGGCTTCTAGAAATCGAGGAAGAAGCGGACACGCGATACTTCGTGATGGGCAGTTTGATGTTGCTGGACCGTGCTGAAGAGGCCCTGGAAGTTGCTCGAGAAGGTCTTGAGACACACGAAGATCCCGGCTACCTGGCATCAGTTTCTTATGTTGCCTATCGCGCGGGCGAGGATGACGTGGCGGCGGAATGGGCGAATACTGCGCTGGCTTTTGACGGTGACTTGCTCTCAGGTTATTACGTTCTCGCGCTTGTCGCTGCCCGGGCGGATGACTATGAAACCGCGCTTGACAACTTGTATCGTCTCGAAGACGTCGAGGATTGGCGCTACGAATGGCCCTTTTTGTACGAGCGCTTTGGTCATAGCCTGTATCTCGATATCGCCCGCGTCTATCAGGCGATGGGTGAGTTTGATGCGGCTAATGTGGCCTTGGATCAAGCAATTGAAAACAATAGCTCGTGGTATCTGCCCCTCTTGGTGCGGGCCCGCTGGCTGGCCGCACAGGGTAACGAAGAGGCCGCGATCCTGAACTATCTCCAGGCGATAGATCTGGCCGATGCCTACGATGACGAACTGGCGTTGGGGATTGTGCAGGAGATGATCGACGCTGGCCTGGACACGACTACTGACGCAGTATTGATGCTCATCGAATTGGAAGAGCCCCAATCTGCGGTAGACCTGGCCTCCTTTGCATTGGAGACCTATCCAGATGAGCTGTCACTGGTGGGCCTGCGTGCGATGGCATATCTCGCGATGGGCGAGATAGAAGCCGCGTCAGCGGATATCGAATCGATTGTCGCAGCCGCGCCGGATGCGCCTGTAGGCTATACGCTGCGTGCCCATTTGCTATATGTGACGGGCGATTATGAACAAATGCTCGAAGTGGCGGACCAAGCTGCCGATCTAGGCCCGGATGATCCGGATGCTTTGATGGTATATGCAAAAGCCCTGGCAGCCAATGGTCGCGCTGACGAAGCGCTTGAGGCCTATAATCAGGCGGAAGCTGCGGGGGCTGATCGTGAAGAGCTCCTATCCGAACGCGGGGTTCTTGCGCTTGAAAACGGATTCTACGATCAGGCCGCGTCAGATTTTTCGGCCCTACTTGAGATCTTGCCCAATGCTGAGGTCGCGCGGGCATTGGCAGCGGCCTATCTGTTGATTGGCGAGCCTGAGGCGGCCTTTACCGTTGCGCAGGACAACATTGAGCTTGCGGCCGATTCCGAAGAGAATCAGGGCCGCTACCTGGCTGATATGGCTTATGTTGCCTATGCGACTGGGGAAGACGCCACTGCCAGCGAATGGCTCGCTCAGGCCCGCGAGATTGTACCGGAGAGTCCACGTATCGTTTACCTGGAAGCGCTGCTCCTGGCGCGCGAGGGCGAGTTTGAGGCGGCTATCGCGGCTCTTGAGTCCCTGCAAGATGTCGAGACGTGGCGCTATGACCAACCCTATCTGAATCTCATGTTTGGCCATACCCTGAATTTCGACATCGCACGGATCCATCGTGCGGCGGGCGATCCTGAAGCAGCGCGTGAGTATTATGAGAGAGATATTCCCTGGATTGCCGAGTTCTATCTTGAACGTGCGCGTTTCTACATCGAGATCGGCGAAAACGAAGTTGCCCGGCAGGATCTGCTCGAAGCAGTAGACATCCCTACTTCGCCTGAAACCCGCGATGAGATCCGCCAACAGATTGTTGAATTGGGGCCGGCCCCAGCATCAGAGTAGGTGTGCGATGAAGGTGAAGATATTGTGGCTCGTCGGCCTGCTCGTCGTCCTGGTGGTGGTCGTCGGCTGTGGCAATAGTGATAGTGGGGACGGGGATTCGGAAGCGCGTGAGGGCGATTCTAGTGGTGAGGTAAACCAGACGCCGACCTCCGAGCCCTCATTGACACCACCCGGTACAGATACCGCTGTTGCCGGGGATGGTGCGCCTACCGCTTCTGTTTCTGCAGCAGTCACCTCCGATGTGCCGCTCGTCCCAACCGCGACCTTGCCCTATGATCCGTGGCGCTATGCCGGTGACTGGGGACTCAATCTGCGCTTTGAGATTACCGGCGGCGGCCCATTCGGCGAGGTGGATACCTGGGTCTATTCGGGCCAGGCAACAATCCGTGTGACTGAGGATGGAAACGCAACTGGCAGCGGCCGGATCTATACTTCGCCGCTGGATGAGCGCTGTCTTGTGGAAACGTTTGACTCAGAAGGCTATGGATTCACCGTCACAGGATCGTTGGCCTATGATGGCGAGCGGCTCTGGCTGGAGATTGAATTGGTTCCCGATGACTATTTTGTCATCGAGAACTACGTTGTGACATGCCCGGACTATACCGAGGCGCGTCAGATCTCGGAAAACTATCTCTGGCCCATGTTAGGCCAGATCGAAAAGCTCGAGTACCGCTTCTGGATGGATGATTCTCAGCATGAGATTGAGTTCAATGAAGACCTCACAGCGCGAACAAATCGCGTGTTCAGGGGGGCGATCAACGGGCATTTGCTGCTTACGCGCTGAGTAACACAGCGGGGATGGACCAGCACGGTGACACTCGCATGGCGTGCTGGTCCATTACAATCGCGCCAGGCGCGCTGCCTGGCTGGCGGGGGCTTACTACTCTTCGTCCTCGCTATCGCCGTCTGCTGGGCTGTCCTCGCCGGTGCTGTCTGTTTCGGATTCCGCAGGCTCGTCTTCAGACTCGCTGCCGTCGCTTTCTTCAGGCGCATCGGTTGCGCTGTCGCCAGGTTCTTCATCATCTGAGGCCTCAGCCTCTGGATCACTGCTCGGCGTTTCGGTTTCATCCTCTGCTGGCGGCGGTGTCTCGCTATCGTCAGCGGGCGGCGCATCGTCTGCGGCGGCCGTAGCTTCATCGATGAGAGTGAATATCTCGCCGCGCCGTGTTTCCAACTCCACCCGGTCGAAGCCAACAAGATCAAGTGTCTCGAGAGCGCTCAGTCCTTCGCGGCTCAGGCTATGCCACAGCAGCGACGCGGTGACGGGTTCGTTTAGTGCTTCCTCAGCAACGACTAACCGCACGTCAAAGGCTATCGGATACGAGCCATCGGTGATGGTCTCCACACTGGGGGGCACACAACCGGCGCCAGTATCAATGGCCATCAGACGTAGGGAGTCACGATTCTCGTAGCTGGCATAAGTGTCCCAGAACACATAGGTAATGGCGCCATCATTGGCAGCGACGCTTGCCAGCCGGTAGTCAACCTCATTGGTGAAGCCGGTTTCTGCAGGTGTTTCCTGGATGGTCGGCTCATCGGTTCGCCTTAATGTGTCACGTGTAGGCACAGCGATACTGTGCACAATATCGGTTTCCAGAACACCCAGGTCGGGCACAAGGACGACCAGCGGCAGATCAAGGTCAGTTTCGTCGGTGAAGATCTCGCTCCAGTTCGTCGGCCCTTGCGGCGTGGGCGGTGCAGGTTGTTCGGGGGTGTCGCTCTCTGAGTCGTCCGCTGATGTCTCAGCATCACCATCGGATTCGGTTTCGGCGTCACCAGAAGTGTCCTCATCCGTCGTCTCAGAGTCATCCTCGGCGGCGTTGGTGTCTTCTGCATTGGCAGTATCTTCTTCAGTATCCTGGCTATCGCTTTCGGCTGATTCCTCACCGGATGGTGCGGCATCGGTAGTCGCTTCCTCGTCCCGCTGAACTTCTGTGTCTTCGTCATCTTCTGCCGTGGGTGCTTCGGTTGCTTCATCGGAAGCTACGTTCTCTTCCTCGTCAGGAGTGTCTGCGGTGTCAGCGTCGCCAGAGGGGACATCCTCGCCGCTTGTTTCCGCGTCTTCTTCTGCATCACCTATGTCGGCGATGTCTTCGGGGAAGAGTATCTGCGCAACCTGATCGCTGTTCAGGCAGGCAGGTAGTGTGCTCTCGGCGGAGACGACCATGACAACTGCTTGTGAGCCGTAGTAGATCTCAAAAGGCGTGATGTCATTGGCCGCGCATAGTTCCAGGATGTCATCGCTGGGGGCGCCGCTGGTCTGGATGGCGCTCACTTCGCCATTGCAGAGGGCCTGCCAAGCGCGTTCTTCGCCATAGGGCTTCAGATCAACCGTGATGTTGGGGAAAGTGGTGTTGAAACTGTCGAAGAGCGTTTGTGTGCCGTAGGTGCTGATACTCGCGCCCCGTACAGTGATTTCGCCCTCAGTGGCGGTGTTAACTGAAGCAGGAGCTGTAGTCCGTGTAAACGTCCGGCCGGTGATCGGGCCACGGATATTATTGGAGCTGCGATCGAAAATCGCTTGAACTGGGGCGGTGAAGCCTTCAGCTGCGGCGATCCCGGCTAGCGGTCGTTCCTCGATGGGGGCTTCATCTTCGCCCAGGCCGAATTGCACGAACTCCTGGATGGCCGTGTCTTCGAGGCTAGCCGCATTGACGTACATCAGCATTTGCAGCGTTGCTGGATACTCGCCGGTGCTCAGGGATCCAGCCGTGGGCGCCACACAATCCGTCGACTGCGGGCTGCTGAGGCTTAGCAGTGCGGTGTCATCTGTATCCTCTAGTTCGTTCCATTCTGCCAGGGTCATGAAGCCTAGATCGTTCTCGTCGGACTGTGAGATGGCCTCAATGATCTCGGCCGGTTCTTCGAACGGCTCGTATTCCACGCGTGGTTCGACATTGTCCATCAATATCGTCAACAGCGTATAGCCACGGCCCAGGCTCTGCGGTCCGAAGATGTCAATCGGCACCTCCGCGCCAGTAGGTACGATAGCATTCCAGGTAGGAGGGGCCTCACTCTGGAAAATCGTTGCCACAGACTCGTACGGGATACAGGAGACTTCATTCTCTACATCAGTCGCCAATGCAAGCCCATCAACTGCGAGCAGAATCTCGACAAATTCAACACCGTTTTCCTGGCAATTGATGATCTCTTCGTCACTGATCTCGCGCGTCGCCATGGTGAAATCGGTGGTTCCGCTACACAGGCGCTCGAAGCCGTCATTGTTACCCTGGGCCTCAATGCTGAAGGTGCTGTCGCTGTCTACGTTGTCCTGATAGGTAGCGATCCAATTCTCGACCATTGCCTCAAGAAAGAGATAGCCCGAGCCAGCAATCACGATGTCATCTGGATCATCTTCCTGGGCTTGGATCATTGTAGGTGCATTGATAAGCGAGACTGGCATGGTCATGGTCGATAGCACAGCCAATACCAGCATTGCGCGAAAGGCGAGTCTAAAACGAGCGATCATTAGATCCTCCAACAGTTTAAGAACAAGTAATCGCAATGTGCGGTGGAACCGAGGGCGATTTTACACGTTGAGACGCAATTGTCCAGTTATAATCGTTCTTGTAGTGTTCTCCTTCTGCGCTTCGCGACGTGAAACGATTTCCAAACACGAAGTTTTGACGCCCTTTGTTGAATTATGTAGAATACCTCCCAAACCACCATATTAATGGGATAAAAGTGAATGAGCGAAGCTAAACAACACCCGATCAGTGATGAACTTCTCCAATTACTGCGTTGCCCGGTTGCGGTGCGGTATACGGATCGTGAGGACCCTGGCCGGCTGCGGTTGGTCAAGGATTCCTGGCTCGTCTGTGATGATTCGCAGTACAAGTACCCGATTCGCGATGGCATCCCCGTCATGCTTCCCGAGGAGGGTGAGAAGTGGAAGGATGTTGCTGAAGACGACTTGCCTGTTCCTCCGCCACCCGAGTCTTCGAGCTGATCACGTGAGAAAATACTTCGACGAGTGCTCATAGCTGGCGCTTACTGGGTATGGCCATCTAAGACTGGTTACGTTCTATGATTGAACACCCCGTTCACACCATTGAGGCTCTCCCGGTCACGGTGCGCTCAACGTTATACGGGCGTGACCAGCAGCGCCAACAGCTTGAAGCCGTGCTGGAGAGCACGGGTGTTGTCTGGCTATATGGGACGCCAGGAATTGGGCGGCGGGCCCTAGCTGCGCATCTGGCGGCGGAGCGTGTTACCCAGCAAGGTGGAGTTTTGTGGTTCCAAGCCTACCACGATGATATCTTGATGCTGGCCAGCCGGGTCTCGCGCGCGTATAGCGTTGCCGCACTGTCAACTGACGATGTGGGTACTCAGATCGAAATGGCGCGGGCCTTGCTTCAGCAAAACCAACCCTTGCTGGTGATCGAAGGGCCGGTTGCGCCAGGCATACTGGCCCAATTTGTTCAACTGAGTGTCCCGCCTGATGTCCCGGTAATCTTGATCGCTCACACCCCGGTTGATGGACCATGGCAGCGGATAGGCCTCAGTCCGTTGCTGGACCGCGATGCCGAGATGGTGTATCGGGAAGCAGGGCATCTTGAGGAAAGCCGACGGTCGGCATTGCTGGCACCGCTCATAAACTATGTCGAAGGCTTGCCAAATTCGTTAGTTGTTGCTGGCCGCCAGAGCGCCAATGCCGGGATCACGTCTACGCATCTGGCCAGTCTTCTGCCCCGGGCGCCGGCGGGGGCCGAGAACCGCGCACTGGGTGTTTACGCTGCTGCCCATTCCATTCTGGACTCCGCCTCGCAGGGGCTATTTCTCCTGCTGGGGGCGCTATTTGTCGACCGCATCGGTTTGCAGCTACTCCAGGGCGTCAGTCGGGTGCCTGAGGAAACGCTGGTTAGGTTGCTGGATATCCTTGTCGACCGTGGTCTGGTCGATGTCTATCCTGTTGGTGGGCAGAGCAGACGCCTCTATCGTGTGCACGATCTCGCGCGTATCTATGCGCGGCGTCGCTTGCAAAGCGCGGGTCAACTGGGTGCTACCCGACAGCGGATTCTGGAAGGCATAGTCCGCTTTCTGGAGGATTTCACGCAGCAGGCCAATGAAACCTCATTCGATGCGCTGGTCCTGGAAATGGTCCATTTCCTCGGCGCTGCTCGGTATTGCCTCAGCCAAAACGATGTTGATACGCTGCGGCGGATCTTTATGCTTCTAGGCAAGCACGGCAACCAGAATATCATTCATGCCCGTGGCTACATTCCTTTCTACGATCGCCTGGGCCGTATGCTATCTGGTAAACCAGAGGAGCCAGAACCGCTGTTCCGGCGCCTGATCCAGCGTGTTCCGCCCTCCGCCTCCCAGACGCCAGACGAGTTAGCGGCAGCGGACACGGCATCCTTTACACCGCCCGATACCCAACAAGTTGTCGCCATGTCACGTGAGGCTTTGCAGGAGACGATCGCAAGTGCACGTCAAGCTGGAAACAACGCTGAGGTGGCCCGGCTACTGGTTGCCTTAGCGGATTGGTACACCCGCTACCAGCGCTATGATCAAGCTCTGGAGCACTACCAAGAGGCCTTCGGATATTTTGATGTCCAACCGGCTGAGGATGAGCGGCTACTGCCGCTGCTTAACAAACTGGCTGCTAGTCTTCTGCAGCTAGGCCAAGCCGAGGATGCTATGCCATACATTAATCGCGGCTTGGCAGTGGCCGATGAGCTTGGCTATCAGGACATCAAAGGGATTCTGATGGTTGCGTTGGGTGACGCTCAGCTACAGCGTGGGGATGACGTTAGGGCTTTGAGTGCCTATCAGCAAGCGGCTGAACTCCTCGAGGCTGACGGGGATCTGGTCAATACAGGGTTGGCATTGGGCAAGGCCGCCAATATCCTGCTGGATCAAGGTGAGTTTCAAGAAGCAACCGTTGTGCTGGCTCAAGTCGCGGCGTTATTTGATCGCGCTGGGCGGCGTGATTTACAGGGGCAGGCTCTGGGCAACCTTGGCACGGCATTTGGTCATATGGGG
>JAADYW010000106.1 GCA_010092845.1 Chloroflexota bacterium | reverse complement strand
TCTTGAACGGGCGAATGATGTCCTCAACCGGGCCGAAGACTCGGTGACATCAAGCGAACTCATCCTCAGCTTCCTGGAAGGGGCGTCGGTCCTGATTGCAGTAGCCCTTGGTTCGGCGGCGATCTACGGTTTTCGCCAGACCCGCGAAGTGCGCCGGGAACTCGACGAGCAGCTCAAGGAGTTGCGTGATGAATACCGCTCCCAGTTGGACCAGGTATCGGGCATGCTAGGCAATGTCGAGCTGACGCGCCAGAATCTCCTGCAAGCTATCCATGACGTGTCGATTCTGCTGTTAACCGATCAAGAGTTTCGCCTGAACAACTACCAGGAAGCTTACAACTTCGCGGAAGGCGTCCTGGAGCACGACCCCAGCAACCTATCGGCGCTGTATATTGCGGGCTGGATGGAAGCCAACTACTTGCGCGGTGACGAGATGTTGAAGAAAGGTATCCGACACCTTGAACATGCCATGCAGCGGGCCACGGCGCTAGGGTTGGATTGGCCGAATGTCCAGGCGGCTTATGGCGTGGCTCTCCGTCACCTCGGTATGAGCCTCAAAGAAAGAGATGATGATGGCTACAAGCAGTTACTATTCCGAGCCGAAGGCGAATTGCGCGCTGCTCTTGGCAAGAACCCAGTGTTGTTGGGATTAAACCGCGAGTCATATTGGGGGGCGCTGGGCGGCATTCTGCGTGACACCGGCCGCCTGGACGAAGCCATTCAGACGTACCGGGATGCACTGAAGATGACGCCTGGCTCTTCCTACCCTCAGGGCAACCTGGCCAACCTGATGTTGCGCAAGTTAAGCCAGGTGCCGGCCGAAGAACGCGCCGCTCTGGAAGCAGAAACCCTCGACGCTTTCCGGTTGACCGTTCAGTTTGCCGAGAGCGAATTGGCCGAGGGGCCGGGCAATTTCTATCTGTTGATGGACATCGCGATGGCGAAAACCATTCTGTTGCACACCGACAGCAGCCAGGCTTGCATTGATGATGCGCGCATGTACTTTGAACGAGGCTTGGCACTTGCTTCGTCTTTCCAACTTGAAGTCAGCGCCCGCGGCTGGCAGTTCTTGTTTGACAGTTGCCCCCAGGACTGGGAAGTCGTCCAGCGCGAGTTGCGTGATCGTCTGCAAGCTATGGAGAACTACCTGGAGTCTACGGAGAAGTGAGCCATGACATCAGCACCACGATTTGGCCCTGAGCTGATCGGTCCCAAGCTGGGCGACGGGGATATGGGCGCGGTCTACAAAGCGGGACATGTCGAGACCCGCGAAATGGTTGCGTTGAAGATACTCGACCAGTTCGATCTGCCTGGCCAGTATGATCGGGAAGCTGCTGTTGAACTCATCGAATTTGCCGGTACTTTGCAGCACCCTCGTCTACATCCGATCATTGCAGCGCTGGAAAGCGAGGAAGCTGGTGGTCGCATTGGTATCGTCATGCCGCTGGCTACCGGCGGCTCACTTTGGGATCACCTCAAGTCTGGGCGCAAGATACCGCCACGCGAAGCCTGGCAACTGATCGCCAGCATCGCGAACGGCGTCAACTTCCTGCATGGCCAGGAAGTAGCCCACGGCAGCCTCAAGCCATCGAATGTGTTGCTGGACAATGATGGTACGCCAACCTTGACGGACTTGCCGATGGCCCATTTGCGCGAGTCGGGGTTGGTACCCCCGCAGCCCACCGAACTGCACCAGCATTTCCTCAGGCTCGAGTCGGACTACAATTCGCCGCCGACCATTCAGGGCGATGTTTTCGCTCTGGCGGGACTGACCTACACGATCCTCGCCGGCAGGCTGCCCTTCAACGACCCACACCCGAATGCGCGCTCGATCCCTGAACCCGCAGGGCTGCCTGCCGCCATCTACTCGGTGTTGTTGCGAGGATTGACCAACCGCACCCAATTGCGCTACCCGAGTGTTGTCGCGTTTCTACAAGACTTGAAAGGCGCCCGCGAAGGCAAGATCGACCCGCAGACGGCTCAGTGGTTCACCGTCACGGTCGACGAGCCATCCGAGGAGGAATAAGGCGCTATTCGTAATCGCCATCGTCAGTGGGGATGTTGCTCTGGTTGATGAACGAATAGAACGGGTAGGCCAGTTGATCGGGGCTGGTGTAGCCGTATTCCAGAAACTCGGCGTTGGCAATCTCGAAATCACGGTGCAGGTGATCGAGCATCGCGATCTGATTGCCCGCTGGTTCGACTGAGAATAGCACGATAAGCGTCGTATATGCCCCAGCCATGAAGCACAACCACTGGCCGTTCTCCATCTCGGTGCTGCGGACCCCGGCGTGAAAGATTTCGGCGGCAGCCTCGCGGTAGCTGCTGAGCATCGGCACAATCAATTCGGGGTCGATGCTGAAATCACCGATAGTCTCAATCGGCATACCTGTCCGATTGTTGTAGATACTGATGCCAACGGCCTTGGCGGCCAGCCGCTGTTTCAGGTGCACCGTGCTCTCGGTTTCGGCACTGGCCAGCGCCTCTTGCCAACCGGTCGGGTCAGACTCCGCAATCATCTGTGCTACAGTCATGATCTGGCGCTGGTAGCGATTGTACAAGCGGTGAAACTGCGTGCGATTGATCTCGCCCGACGCAAACTCCTGGGCAATGCGCGACATCTTCTGATAGACCTGGTTGATGAACGCCTGTCCCCGGCGGATCTCATCTTGCCGCTGGTCGTTATTCAGATCACTCATCAGGGCGTCCTTTGCTGATTCTAATCTTGATCTAGATTATAACCTGCTTAGGCTTCTCCTCAAAGCATCATTGCTGTGTTACGAGATGGACAATGGTTACGCCGTTGCCACCTTCCTTCTCAGAGCCGCTGGCCTGCTTCGACACCAGCGGATGATGACTGAGAGCCTCGCGGACCGCTTTGCGCAAAGCCCCGGTTCCCTTGCCGTGGATAATGCGCACGAATGGCAGGGCCGCCATGTAGGCTGCATCCAGATACTCCTCCACCTGCGGAATCGCATCTTCAATGCGGCTGCCACGCAGATCCAGTTCCAGGCCGGGCGACGGTCCACGTTCTGGAACTGTGGTTTCTGGTGCGTATTCGCGTTCGCGCCGCGGCCGTTTGCGTTCTTTGCGTGACATGTATTCGACTTCGTTGGGCTTGGCTCGAATTCGTAGCCGCCCCACCAGTACCTCAACCTCGTTCTCAGTGACCTCGACGATCTGTCCCTCAGACTTCAGCGATGTCACCCACACAGTGTCGCCCAAACGGAACTGGTAGCCGTTGCTGTCATCATCTTGCTCATCGGCTTCCCGCTCAGGCAAATGGATGTACTCCTCAGCTTGGAGCTCGGCGGCGGCCTTCTGCATTTCGCGAATGGCATCCAGCGGTTGCCCGGCGGCTTCCATTTGGCGCTTCAGCCGGCGCATCTCGCGTCGCAATTCCTCCAGCTCGGTCTCGCCCTGGCGTTGGGTTTCCGCGACGACCTGGCGGCGTTCTTCTTCTATCGCTTCCAGGCGATCATCCAGACTGTTGCGGACGGCACGGCTGTCGGCCTCGGCGCGTTGCAGGCGTTCCAACGTGGCACGGATTTCGTCGCGCGAGCGCTGAATCTCATCCAGTACTTTGTCGACGGCCAGCTCTTCGGGTCCAACCAGGCCCCGAGCATAGTCAATGATCGGTTGGGG
>JAADYW010000105.1 GCA_010092845.1 Chloroflexota bacterium | reverse complement strand
GGCGAATCCACCTTTCAACATAAACGGCGTGGATAAAGAGAAGATCAAGGACGATCGGCGGCGCTTTCCCTTCGGGATGCCCAGCGTCGATAACGCCAACTATATCTGGATTCAGCAGTTCTACAGCGCGTTGAACGATCACGGGCGTGCCGGGTTCGTGATGGCGAACAGTGCCAGCGATGCCCGCCACAGCGAGCTGGAACTCCGCAAGCATTTGATCGAAGATCGCGCCGTTGATGTGATGGTCGCGGTGGGCAGTAACTTCTTCTACACCGTCACCCTACCCTGCACCCTCTGGTTTCTGGACAAAGGCAAACGCAACACAGAGCGCGAGGATACGGTGTTGTTCATCGACGCCCGCAGCGTCTACCGCCAGATTGACCGGGCGCACCGCGATTTCACCGAGGAACAGATCGAGTTTTTGTCGAACATCGCGAGGCTGTATCGGGGCGAACTGCCGGAGACGGACAACGGCAGCGCCGACATGATGAGCGAGTATTTCCCTGATGGCGTGTACGCTGATGTGCCGGGATTGTGCAAGGTGGCGACGGTGGACGAGATCGCCGCGCAGGGCTACAGTCTGAACCCCGGACGGTACGTGGGCGTGGCGGCCCGTGCGGGCATGGACGATTTCGACTTCAGGCAGCGTATGGAAGAACTGCATGAGACGCTGGAACTGCTCAACGCGGAGGCGCACGAACTGGAAGAGCGCATCGCGGATAACATGCGCCAACTGCTGAACGGGGATTGAGCGATGGATACTTGTTTATCCTGCAAAGGACATGTAGAAGAAAAGCGGGTGACGCACTTGCAAGCGTACCACGATCAATGGTACATCGTGGAGAATTTGCCTGCACTGGTATGTCGTCAATGTGGAGAAAGATTCTTCACGGCACAGGTCTATGATGTGTTGCACCGGCTCGTGGTCGGCGGAGCAGAGCCAGTCAGAATAGTGGAAGTGCCGGTACTGGATGCAAGCCAAACGGAGGAATCATGAGCAAAGCCAACATGCCGATCTACCAGGTGTAGATCACCCTGCAAGAGATTGATCCCCTGATATTGCGGCGGGTGCTGGTATCCAGCGATCTGTCACTGGCGAAGTTCCACCACGTCATCCAGGCGGCGATGGGCTGGACGGATTCACATCTGCATATGTTCCAGATGGGACCGGTACGCTTCGTCTACCCCTACCAGACCGGCGACCTGCTGGAAATGACGGCGATTGACTCGCGCAAGGTGAAGCTGGCGCACATCGTCCCGCTTCAGCGACCGTTTCGCGGTGAGTTCCGCCATGTGATCGAGTACGAATACGACTACGGCGATAGCTGGCGGCATGAGATCGCCTTTGAGGATGTGCTGCCACCCGACCCGAAGCAAAAGACGCCGACCTGCACCGACGGGGCGCGAGCCTGCCCGCCGGAAGATGTGGGCGGTGTGGGTGGTTACGAGAACTTCGTGGAAGCGATGAAAGACGCAAGCCACCCCGAACACGACGAATATAAAGAGTGGGCAGACGGCGACTTCGACCCCGAAGCGTTCGACCTGGACGCGGTGAATTTACGGCTGAAGGGTTTGTGATGGTTGATTGGCGAAATACGAAACTGGCAGAAATCGGCAGTTTTCGAAATGGAGTTAACTTCACAAAAGATGACATGGGATCGGGTTTGCGCGTTATCAACGTCAAGGATGTTTTCGTAGATGGTGTTGAAATTGATTTCGACAGACTTGATAGAGTAAACTTTGACGGCAAAAGGGGTATAGAAAAGTATCAGGTGCAAGCAAACGATCTCTGCTCTGTCAAGCACCCGATATACCCGACTACGCGGCATATTCAACGCTTCACACGCCCCTTTCACGCCAATTTGAGCAGCTAACTCGCTCACGATTGCTCCTCCTCCAGCAGGCGTGCCAGCTTTTTTTGCGCGTCGATGATCGCCTCTGCCCGTTCCAACTGCCGCTTCAGACGAGCATTCTCCGCTTCTAACCGCCGCATTTCTGCCCGGTTAGGATTGGCAACGGGGCCACGCTTCTTGCCCACCGTGCCTTCAGCCACCGTTTGGCGCCACTTGCCAATCTGGGCGTAGGTCAACCCTTCTCGGCGTAATAATGCCCTTAACTCACCGTGCTGGCATTGCTCGGCTTCGGCAACTATGCGGCGTTTGTACTCGGCACTGAAACGGCGACGTTCCGCTTTTGGCTGCACTTCTGGGTTCGGTTTGGATGATGCTGACATGCTTTCATTTCCTGTTCTCCGCCCTTACAATTCTATACTAAACTTTGAAGGTGAAGTTGTTTCATTCTGGCACAGAGGGCGATTGACAACACACTATGACTAGACTTGAGCATCTACAACGTGGTATCCAGGTACATGGAATCGTTCCGGGACATCTTGTAACCTTAATTGACGTCGAATGGAGCGGCTCAAATGCAGTCATAGTCGTATATCGCCGTAGCGATGGCAAAGTGGACGACACACTTCTCTATCGCGAAAATGAAGCTGACTTGCGAGTAATCGACGCTGAACGGTTGTGGGCCTTCGATATCGATGGAGCCCTTTTGCGCCTTGTTTCGGAAGCCTATCGGATTCACCTTGCCTATCTTTTCGATCCCATGTTGGCTGTGCATACATCGCTAATTGAGCCACTGCCACATCAGATCACCGCAGTATATGATGAAATGCTGACCAGGCAGCCACTGCGCTTTCTGCTGGCAGATGACCCTGGTGCCGGGAAGACGATAATGGCGGGGCTACTAATTCGTGAACTGATCGTTCGCGGCGACGTGCGACGCTGCCTCGTCTGTGCTCCAGGCAGCCTCACTGAACAGTGGCAGGATGAAATGTGGACCAAGTTCCAGTTAGACTTCACCATTATGACCCGCGAGATAGTGGAGACTTCTCGTAGCGGCAACCCCTTCGCTGAAAATGATCTCATTATCGTTCGCCTGGATCAGGTAAGTCGCAGCGATGACCTTCAAGCCAGGTTCCAGCAGACCGATTGGGACGTGGTCATTTGCGACGCAGCACATAAGATGACAGCATCATTTTTTGGCGGTGATTTAAAGGAAACGAAACGCTACCGGCTCGGAAAGCTACTAAGCGAGCTAACACGCCACTTCCTATTAATGACAGCTACACCACACAACGGAAAAGAAGAGGATTTTCAGTTGTTTCTGGCGCTGCTGGATGCGGACCGCTTTGAAGGACGTTTTCGCGATGGCGTGCACCAGGTAGATGTCTCGGATCTAATGCGCCGCATGGTCAAGGAACGACTTCTCAGGTTCAATGGCAAGCGCTTGTTTCCGGAGCGCAAGGCTTACACCGTCAACTATACGCTATCGCCGGAAGAAGCGGTGCTATATGAGGATGTAACCACCTATGTTCGGCAGGAGTTCAATCGAGCTGAGCAGCTCAAGAACGACGGGCGTAAGGGAACGGTTGGGTTCGCACTGACCATTCTCCAGCGGCGGTTAGCGTCATCGCCCGAAGCCATATATCAATCCCTGCGCCGCCGCCGCGAGCGCCTGGAAAAGCGCTTGAAAGAAGCGCGACATACCCGTGAACGCATCCTGCAGGCAGAAGGCCCTACCTTTGAGGATGACTATTGGGACGACCTCGAAGATGCTCCCGATAATGAAGTGGAAGCACTAGAGACTGAGTTAATCGATAGGGCAACGGCAGCCCGTACCATAGAAGAACTCGAAGCGGAAATAATCAGCTTGCGAGACCTGGAAGCACAGGCCTTGCGGGTGCGACGCAGCGGTAACGACCGAAAATGGAACGAACTCCTGAAGCTACTCCAGAACACACCTGAGATGCAGAGCCCAGATCGCGGTCAGCGCAAACTCGTCATCTTCACTGAACACCGCGACACGCTGAACTATCTGGTCGAGAAGTTGTCCACGCTAATAGGTCGCCCAGAGGCGATTGTGACCATTCATGGTGACATCCGGCGCGAAGACCGGCGGAGTATAGAAGATCGCTTCCGCAATGACCCGGCGGTGGTGATTATGGTAGCGACCGATGCGGCTGGTGAGGGCATCAATTTGCAGCGTGCTCACCTAATGGTCAATTACGATCTACCCTGGAACCCCAATCGGCTCGAGCAGCGCTTCGGGCGCATCCACCGCATCGGGCAAACTGAAGTCTGTCATTTATGGAACCTTGTTGCTGGCGACACCCGCGAGGGTGCTGTCTATTGGCGGCTGCTCAAGAAACTGGAAACCGAGCGGCATGCGCTAGCGGGGCAGGTCTTCGATGTATTGGGCAAGCTTTTTCAGGAGACACCTCTCCGCAAATTGCTGGTCGAGGCAGTGCGCTATGGTGATGACCCGGCAGTACGCGCGAGGCTAGAGCAAGTCGTCGACAATGCAACAGATCGGGAGCGTGTACGTGACCTGCTAGAACAGCAATCGCTGGTGACGACAAGTATGGACATCAGCCAGATTGTGCAGATACGCGAGGAGATGGAACGTGCCGCAGCCCGACGCCTGCAGCCGTTCTATATCAAGGCATTCTTCTTGCAGGCATTCGAACACTTCGGCGGCACTATTCACGAGCGCGAGAGCGGCCGCTACGCCATCAATAATGTACCCGCAATCATCCGCAACCACGCCCGCGAGCGCGGACTGGGGGCCGTGTCCACCAGATACGAGCGCATCTGCTTTGAGAAAGCCCTCATTCACCAGCCCAACAAGCCGACTGCTACGTTTATCTTCCCTGGGCATGCCCTGTTGGATGCAATCATTAGCCTGATGCTGGTACGTGAACGCGATACACTCAGGCGCGGCGGGATCCTGGTCGATGAGACTGATCCCGGCTTTGAAGTGCGCGCGCTATTCTATCTGGAACAGGCTATCCAGGATTCGATACCAACGCGTGAAGGGGAACGGCGGATCATCTCGCGTGAGGTGCATTTTGTCGAGATCGACAACGCTGGTAATGTCCGCGAGGCCGGCGGAGCACCCTACCTGGACTATGTGCCGGCTACTGCCGACCAAATCGACCAGATTACCCACCTGCTGGAAGCAGACTGGCTCAAAGGTGAGAACCTTGAACGTCGCGCGATTGCCCATGCCATCGAGAAGCTCGTACCACGCCATCTGGAACGGG
>JAADYW010000104.1 GCA_010092845.1 Chloroflexota bacterium | reverse complement strand
AGATGTGTATAAGAGACAGCTCTCCATGAAATCGTGACCTGCCAACAGCACGTATTGTCGAATACGGCTTTGCTCCAATCTAGCTGCGGCGGAAGGCTTGCATCAAGAGTACCAGCCCCATGATGATAACCAGCGTCCCGATAAAGTAGGCGATCCAGGTCAGAAAACCGGTGCCGCTATCGGAGACCAGTAATGTGATTGTGTAGGATACCAGCAATACTGCAACGAGCCACGTGATCGGGCCAACGTGCCACCCCCTTACCACCCGCTGGTAAAGGGCTGATCCCATTAAAAGGGCGCCGCCAAGTAACGGGAAGAAAAACGTCAGGAAGCTGGAATTGCCGGTAACTGACATCATTAACGATACGCCAAGCAGCAATATTGTGCCACCCCAGGCCAGGTACTCGATCTGACGCTCACTCAGGCCGAATTGCCCGGATGGCGAGCGCGGCCGACCATGATCGCGATCCTGATCACCGTCTCGACGAAGATTCGGTGCCGAGAAGTCATCGAGCTCGACAGAACGCCGCTGCGACGGCCCCCCACCAGACGAGCGTCGCTGTGGTGGGCCATAACGTGGATCATCCAGGCTGATCGCTTCGCGTTGACGCGGTGCATCGCCCGCGTGGCGATCACGGCCTTGCGATTGAGGGTACGCGCCGGGTGGAGGATACTGCTCACCTCCTCCGAAGCGTGGATCATCCAGGTCTATAGGCCCCTGCGGGCGCTGTGGTTGGGGGCGCGGCTGCTGGCGGTCGCGCTGCGATCCATGGCCTGGAGGGGGATAGCTTTCATCAGGCGGATACTGGTTTGCTTGACCCTGAGGACGTTGTTGCCCCGGTCGTGGCGAGGGCGGTTGGGGCTGCGGGGGATACTGCGGTCCTCCCCCGAAGCGTGGATCGTCCAGATCAAGCGGGCCTTGGGGACGCTGTTGGTGACCTGGTGGGCGCGGAGAAGATTGCTGGGGCGGGGGATATTGCTCGCCACCACCAAAGCGTGGATCATCCAGGTTTATGGGTCCGCGCTGCTGCGGAGGTGGATAATCCTGATTCCCGGCGGGGGGATAGAATTTCCCAGGCGGATAGTTGCCCTGCTTGCCGCTTTCGTCGTCATCATCTTGTTGGCCGCGCCGGCGATTACGCAGATCAGGCGGCTCGTATGGTGGTAGATTGCCCATAGCACTATGGCGCCAGGTCAATTGCGCAGAAGCAATAGGTACTGGCGCTTTCCTCCTTGCGCTGGTTTATTCTGGTCGTATCATTGCCGAAACCGTTAGTGCGCCTGTGGTTTCTTCTGACATCAGAATTCCTTGTTGGGGTTCCTGCCAGAAAGAATATGCTCGATATAAGTCTCACGCGCTTCAATTTTAGCATAACGTAGAGCCGTCACGAAAATGAATCCTCTGTTGAGCCAGCTCCTAGCTAGCGATTACCCGGTAATAAATCGACTAGTAATAAGTTGGTGATCGAGTCGACTCGTGATGTTAATTCATTTACAATGTTTATACACTTTATAAGTTTAGGTTCCTGCTAGCGATTTTCTTCAAAAATTCTTTAAATTCGCTTTGGCTTAAGTTTTATACGTATATGCTATCAATAAATTGTGAAAAATCTCCCATGGCAGTTCAGTTTTCAAGATAGTCCTAGAATGGAGGCAACCTCAACATGTCCCTTGATGTCCAGATGCGCGAATACCAGAAGAAAGTGACACGCCCCCGTCACTGGTCGCGTCAGTCGCAGCCCATCGCACCGGCGGAGATCCTTGTCAACCGTCTGCAGCGTGGCTGGCAGCTTCACAACATCGTGCAGGTACAGACTCACAGCTATGGCCCGGGCCGTTCTATCGACATTTACCACTTCACGCTCAGCAACGGCACAGAGACCGCGCAGATCCCGGTGCAGTCCAACCCTGTTGTCCGCCGCTTGATCCGCGAGAATCGCCTGCAGGTTACGCCGTTAGGCTAAGGAGCCTGGGGCGCCCGCCTGAGAACCAATCGCTGTAGACGGCCTGGTAGTACCGTTGACAGCCGCGCTTCCTCGTCACTGTCGAATGGCTTTAGCCACCAGAGAATGATCACATAGAGCAATGGGCCAGCCATGAGACCCGCAAATGGCGCTATGGTCCATAGCGAAGCAGTGATGACAAGCATCATACCGGTGGCGAAAGCAATTTTCCACAAGCGCATAGGCCAGTGAATTGTCCCAATTACCTGGCGTATCAACCAGAAAAAACCGACAAATAGCACGATTTCCGAGAGAATTGTGGTGATGGCTGCTGCCCGAAAGCTATAGACGGGCAGAAAAGCCAGGTTAGTGATTATATTGAAACTTACGGCGGCAATGAATGCCCCCGTAATCTGGCGTTGCCGATCCAGAGCAATCAACACATACTGCGTCAAGCTGTTCATCCAACCAACAGGGATACTCCAGATCATGAGCTGCAAGGCAACGGCCCCGTCCGGCAAGAATTGGCGTCCGCCCAGGATGCCCACCAGGATCGGGGCCAGAAATGTGGTCATCACGGCGACGGGCAAGGCCAGCATAAACAGGATCTTTGTTCCCAGTACATAGTTCCGCCGCAATGCTTCCTGATGGGTTTGCGCTTGCCGCGACAGCACTGGGAGTAAGGCCATGGTGAAAAAGGCCGGGATAATATTGAGCGCATCGAGCCATTTGTAGGCGGTGGAATAGATCCCAACCACAGACACACCGTTGATGGCCTCCATGAGAATAACGTCGCTCTTGAAAAAGATAGTCGCCAGCAAGTGGTTAATCATCAACGGCCAGGCCTCACGCAACATCGTCCGCTGTAAAGCACCATCTGGCACCGGTTGCCAATTCTCGCGAAGCAGAGGCCATGCCAGGCGTCCCAGGACCAGAAACGTCACCAGATTCGTGATAATGCTTACACCAGCCAGTCCCACTACGCCCCAACCCAGAAGTAAGGCTGCCAGGCCCAAAGTTACCTTTATCAAGGTGCTGACGGTCGTCATTGCAGCCGGGAATTCAGCGCGCTCAAACGCATAGAACAGCGCCGTGAGCCCGGTGCTGATGCTATTGGGCACCAGACCGATGTATAGCAAGATGATTGCGGCGACAGCCGTGGGGTCCAGGGCGGGATCAACTGTCGTGTTGCGGATCAACAGCACCAACGCCAGGGCAGGGATCCCCAGACCCGCCAATCCTAGCCGCAAAATGCTAGTGTTGTACAAATAACGGCCCGCCGACTCAGGTTGACGCGAGACATCGCGTGTCAACAGCGTGTTCAAGCCAAAATTGGTGAAGATATCAAACCAACCGAAGATGACAATAGCGTAGTAGTAGATCCCCGCGTCAGCCGGCCCCAGAATACGGAGCATGATAAACGCAAAGGCGAAATCGATCCCCCGGTTGAAGAGATTGAGGCCAATCGGGGCGGCGCTGTTTTTGATAAGCCGGCGGCCGGTATCTTCCTGAGTGGTTTCACTGACGAAGGCACGCCAGAGCCATACCAGCGCGGCAAAGACAGCCAGCATCCCCGCTACAAAGCTCACGAAGCCGCCCACCTGAAAGGACGGGGGACTGTACTTGAACCGGACCGTCCACGCACCTGGCGGCAGCTTAACGCCCCGCAGATTGAGGTTCACCTGAGCGAGATCAATCTCTTCTTCAGCGTCATCTGGTTCGCCTTTAGGTTTCACGAAGGCGCGCCACCCCTCGGCATAATTGTCAGCCAGAATGAGCCAGACATCTTCATCGATGAGTGCATCAATACGGACTTCCGTATCATCATACTGGGTAATCGCCGCCGGCTGGACGGGGATGCAGGCCCCATTGATCGGCGGGAAATAGGTCAGGTGGCGCGGCTCCTCCGGCCGGACAGCAGACTCAAACAGGCAGCCCTCGCCAGGCTGGTAAGCGACGCCATTGTCGGGCACGGGCAAGGTATAAGCTCTTGGCAGTGCATCCAGATTTTCGTAGATGCGGACGCCGGCATCCGTATGCACCAACCGGTAGCCCAGAGCAGCCGGATTGTCCTCCTCACGGATCAGCCAGTCCGTTATGATATAACGGACATTGAGGAAGTCCAGCCAGGGATCCGCCAGCGCCTGGGGATTGTTGTAGTAGATCGAATCGATCCGATTATGGTCTAGCCCGCCCTGCGGAGCGATCTGTCCCATCAACGCAGCATAGCCCTGACTGAACAGGCTGTCATAACCCCGCACATCATGCAGGCCATAGCGCCAGCCTGAATTGGCGTTTAACGGCTCTTCGCCCCAGTTATAGGCCTGAATACGGAAGGGGCCTTCGGCCTCCATACGCCATTGTAACCAGGCAACCGATTCGGGCTTGTACTCAAGCCAGTCCGGATCGGCCCGTGGATTGAAGTCATAAGTGGCGATGAAGAGGTCGATCAAGATAACAATGATCGCCAATGGCTGCCACGGAGGCACCTTCCAACGCCCCCGCCCTATCACTGTTGGTCGTGTGCTCAGCCAGAGAATGCCGCCCGCCGCAGCGAGAAATGCGCCCAGGCCCAGAACATTGCCGAACTGGTAGCTGTAGAAGGACTTCACACTCGGGAAGGTATCTTGAGCCTTGGCCAGCCCCGTGTAAAGGCGATCAATCAAGGCTTCAGCGGTGTCGTAGAAGATATAGCTGGCGGCCAGGCCACCCAGGACCGCACCCCCCAAAGCGATCAGCACCCATCCCAGCCGGCGGATATTGCGCCTGGCAACGGGTTGCTGCGCGTGGGATTGCAGAGCCTGGACACCAAAAGCCG
>JAADYW010000103.1 GCA_010092845.1 Chloroflexota bacterium | reverse complement strand
GTGTGCAATCGTTTGAAGCGCTGGTGCGAATTACTGTGCGGCTGAGCGCCATGAAAAGCGCCGCTGGGACGCCCTTGCCCGCCACATCAGCAACCACGATGCCAAGCTGGCCGTCGGGCAAGATGAAGAAGTCATAGAAATCCCCGCCAACCAGTCGCGCGGGCTGATAGAACGCCGCGAAATCCCAACCAGGGAGGGTCGGACATGCTTCTGGTAACAGGCTGAGCTGGATCTCGCGACCAATCGCGAGTTCTTCTTCCAGACGCATCGTCTCGATTTCGGCCCGATGGAGGCGTGCTTTTTCGAGTGCCAGTGCGGCCTGAGATGACATGAGGCTGAGAAACCGGGCGTCATCAGCGTCCCAAACATGTGGCTGCCGGGTATTGATGAGCAGGACACCAATAGCCCCGCCGTCAACGACGAGTGGAATAGCCGCATGTCCGCGAAAGTCCTCCTCAATGAGCCAATCGAGCTGCCATTGCGTGGCAGACGGGTCATTGAGATCCTGGACGAACACCGCTTCCTGGGCATGGAAAGCATCGCCAAGTGCTGTGCCGGACCCGTATGCGACTCGCCGGTGGTTAGAAACAGGCGCCGTCTTCCAACCATGTGTTGCCTGGAAGCATAGCATCTCCGGGACATCACCGCGCAGCAGCAGCGCACAGGCATCAACTTGCATCAGGCTACACACTTCGCACACCAGATAGTCCATCAGACCCTCGAGATCATGCTGGGCCAACAACTTTCGGGAGAATTTGAGCAAGCTCGCGTGTTCTTCGATGCGGCGTTCGCGCAACAAATCGTAGAGTTGCGCGCGTTCCAGGGCGGCGGCAAACATGGTCGCGGCATTGTTCAAAAGGGCGAGTGAGCGTGGGCTGAAGGCGCTCCAGTCTGGTGCGGCAACATTGAGGATGCCAAGCAGGGTCTCGCCGTTTTTGAGAGGGGCCGAGGCGTGCACCGCCAGGCCGCGCCGGTCGCCGGTCGCGTCAGCCAGGCGGCTGCACTCGACCTCATTATAGGCTTTGGTCACATTTGCTTTGCGACACAACCCCTGGCAATCGCAGCCACCGTACCAGGCGGATTTGCTATCGAGGGCCAGGGCCGGGGGCAAGTTGTGGTGTGCGACAAGCGTATATCCCTTACCCCACCACTTATCGGAATTGGCCTGGTCGACCAGGAAGATCCAGCCGGTTTCAAGGCGCATCAACTCGACCAGACGCACCAGGGCTGTCTGCAGCGCGCCATAAACGTCCACTGCACGGTTCAGCGTTTCTGCGATATGGTTCAGCGTGGTGAGATCTTCGATCTGGTCACGTGGTGTTGCCATCGGTCTTCCCCCAACGGATCTGATTGATCGTGTCGCGCATATCGCGGGCAGTGCTCCCGGGATCTGGGCTCAGGATGATCGCGCGCGACGCATTGATGATTAGACCCGCGCCGGCTGTATCCAAGCCATTGTGCAAAACGGCGGCGAGTTCGCCACCCTGGACGCCAATCCCCGGGACCAGGATGGGCATGCTGCCCACGCGGGCACGGACTTGACGCAGGACGTCGGGCTGGGTGGCGCCGACAACGAGCATACAATTCTGGTTGTCATTCCAATGCGCCTGGACGCGGTTGGCCACATGATACCATAGCGGCTGGCCGTCTATCAGTGCGCCCTGGAACTCGTCGGCGCCAGGATTTGATGTGTGACATAAGATGATCGCGGCTCTATCGGCGCGGCTCAAGAATGGGCGCAGCGCCGCGCCACCCAGGTACGGATTGAGGGTCACCGCGTCGAAACCTAACCAGTCGAACAAGGCCGTTACATAGCCGTCGTTCGTGCTTCCGATGTCGGCGCGTTTGGCATCACCAATCGTCAGTATATCAACGCAGTTTTCCTGCAGATAGTTCATGGTGAGCTTGAGCTCGCGCCAACCCTGATCACCCCGGGCCTCATAGAACGCCAGGTTGAGCTTGAAGGCACACGCGTAGGCATGGGTCTGCTCGATTAGCCACCGATTGAAGCTGAATTGCGGGGTCAGTTCATCGCGAAAGTGGGCCGGGATCCGTTCCAGGCCGCTATCGAGGCCAACACAGAGCAGTGATTCACTCTGGCGAACGCGTTGGTGGTATTTCTCAATGATGCGCATTATGCAAATCCATGGCGTTGTGCCCAGCCCGCCGGATCCGACAGCCAGTCCTCAACAATAGTTTGCGCCTCAGCCGCAAAGTGGCCCTGCTCTCGGGCGACCTCCAGGATGACATTAAATTTGACCAGTGGATTGAGCATGACACCTGACTCAACGAAGCGTTGGCGTGTGCTAGCGAAACCGTACGTTGTGATACACAGGCATACGTCGGCAATGGCACCGGCTTCGCGCAACACCTGAATCGCTGCGAGGCTACTACCCCCGGTCGTGACCATATCCTCGACGAGTAGTGTCCTCTTGCCGGTCACGGGGCCGCCTTCAATGGCCTGCTGCCGGCCATGTGCCTTGGCTGCCTTACGCACGAAAATAGAGGGGAGTCCCATACGATAGCCCAGGGCCGCGCTGTGCGGGATCCCGGCTGCTTCCACGCCGGCGATCACTTGTACAGGTAGCTTGTGTTGGGCAACAAGAGCTCGAAGGCCTTCGATTACCAGGTGCCATGCAGCCGGATGATAAGGAAGTTTACGGTTGTCCACATAAACCGGCGCGACCAATCCGGATTTGAAAGTAAAGGGTTGATTGGGCCGGAACACGACGGCTTCAATTTCCAGAAGGGCAGATGCAATTGCTCGGTGGGGCATGGACGTTACTTTCAGTTGCGTATGTCGAGTATATGCGCACCAGCAAACGGTCCTTGATATATCAACGCCGAGTAATACTGGACAGCACGCGCCCCTACCTGGCGAAAAGCGCCGAAGCTAGTGCTATCCATAACGCCGCCGCAGCCGATAATGTCCGGGGGACGGCTGTAGGCATTTTGGGCCTGGGCAAGACATTGTACCGCGGCCAGAGCATCCGGTTGCAGCTCCTGGCCCCCAACCCCTGCCGTGAGGGCTGCATCACCGGGCACGGGCATGCCACGGGTGTTCGTCGCGATGACCGCACCTACCCCCGTCTCCACAAAGGCCTTCAGCAAGGCCTGGTACTGGTTCGCGTTCAAGCCGGGGCTGATCTTGACCCAGAGCGGGATTGGCTTGCCATTCGCAGAGGCGACTTCTCGCAGATAGTGCATAGCGGCGCCGCACAGATGGCGTGTCTTGTCCTCAGTTTGGTTGCCACGCGGGTCGTCCTCCGTGTTAGGACAGCTCAAATTCAGGGTGAACCAGCTCGGGAGAACACCCCGTACGACAAAAGATTCCAGAGATTCAAGGGTATCGGTTGTTTCGGCATCGAGCGTGTCCACCCCGGGGCTGACCGCAATGTTGATGCCAAATACTTCAGGGAGCGCAGGTTTGTGCCGGGCCAGGAACTCGGCGGCGGCTCTGGCGCCAGGGTTGCGCAGCCCGACCCGGTTCTGGGTGGATAGTGTCTCGGCGCGGCGCCAGATGACCGTACCGGGGTTGCCCAGCCTCGGCCAGCGCGTGTAGGAGCCGAACTCGACCGGGCCGACGAGTTGCGGCATCGTGCGCCAGCCGGGGATGATATTGATGCCGTTCTGGACTGCCGCGAGCGCCTCATTTTCACGTGCGAAACCTGTGCCTTTTACAAAGCCGGCGGCCAATATCACCGGATAGGGCAGATTGACACCACCGATCTCAATGGGCTGGCGGCGGAATAGCAGCCGGCGTAGTGCCGTGAAGAAGGGTATCAGTCTGGGGGAAGAATCAGTCGCCGCCAGCAGGCGCATTATCCTGGTGTGTGCCTTCTGCGCGCTGTCTCGAAAGATCAAGGGGCGCAGCAGGCGCTGGTAGATGTGTCCTTCCAGGAATAGAGCCATGTGGCGCATGGCGGGGAGACTCCCGCGTATTGAGAACCATTCCCGGGGATTGTAACCTATTCTAGGCGAAAAGAGCACGCCACAAGAAACGTGACCTGCTCTCTGGTTTGCCGAACGCCGGCGGCAATCAGATCCGGGCTTGCCTGACTGACCAGGCGGAGAGGACAATTGCGCCGACACCAAATGCCAGCAATATCAATAGCGAGACGGCAACATCGAGAAGATTTGCTCCCTTTAGCATCACCTCACGCAGCGCATCTGTGGCATAGGTTAGCGGCATTACTTGCGACAATGGTTGCAGCCACTCCGGCATATTCTCAACCTGCCAGACGACACCGCCGAGAACGCCTTGCGTTACCACGATCAGCGGCAGAAACTGCAAGACCTGGAACTCGTTCTGCGCGAAGGTGCTCAAGAAGATGCCGAGATTGACCGAGACGATGACGAGCAGAATCTCCACCAGGAACACATTCAGCAGATTGCCGGTGTAATTGATATCGATGACGAACACTGTAAACAGCAGCGTCACCGCACCCTGTATAAGCCCGAAAATCAGGAAGCCCATCATGTACCCTATGATGACCTCGTGGGAGCGGATGGGTGTAGCCAGCAAACGCTCGAGCGTCCCGGCTACACGCTCGCGTAGGAACGAGATCGAGGTCAGGATGAATACGAAGAGGAAGACGAAGAAGCCGATCAGCGCTGGCGCCAGGAAGTCCAGCGAGTCGTATTCGGGCCCGCCATGGAGATAGGAGGTATTGAGGCTTGTTTCCATCTCGCGCTCGAAACTGACGGGTGTCGTTCCTGGCCCGGACTGCGTTGCAACGAGGGTATTGGCGACCATCAGAGCCGAACGCTCAAAGATCTCGTCCAGGTTTTCCGCGATGGCCGGATTGGAGCCTTCGTAGCGGACTGTAAGCTCGAGGGATTGAGTCTGCACAACTTGCTGGGTGAAGTCTTCGGCAACGATGATGACGGCATCAATCTCCCCCTCCTCGAGTTTGTTATTAGCGTCATCGAGCGACATTGATTTCACATCGAGCATATCGTTATCATCAAGGACGGTTAGCAGACGTTGTCCCAGATTGACCTCGTTGCTGCCCATGGCGATGCCCCTGTCGCTATTGACTACTGCGATATTGACCTGGGACTCATCGGCCTCAATGAGGACGCTCAACAGCGTGAGCAGGATAATGGGCACGAAAACGATGAGGGCCAGCGTACGGCGGTCCCCCAGCATCTGGTAGATCACGCGTAGGGCCAGGCTCCGGATTCGCTTAAAGTCCATTATGATTTTCATCTCCCCATTGCTCAGCGAAGAACAAAAACGCTTGCTCGAGATCATTAGTGCTGGCCCGCTCACGCATGGAGTTGGCTGTGCCCTCCGCAATGAGCTGCCCGTTGCGCACGAAGCCCAGACGGTCACAACGTTCGGCTTCATCCATCACATGACTGGACACAACCAGGGTGATGCCTTGATCGGTCATCTTGCGGAAGTGCTCCCAGAACTGAACGCGCAACTGTGGATCAACACCAACGGTTGGTTCATCCAGAAGGATTACCTCAGGCTGATGGGCGAGTACTGAGGCCAGGGATACCCGCTGGCGCATCCCGCCAGATAGGGTGCCGATGCGGCTATCGGCGCGCTCGGCCAGGTCAACGAAGGCGATTGCGTCGCGGATGGCCTCCTTGTCGGAACATCCCATGATGCCGGCGAAGAAGGCGACGTTCTGCCAGACAGTTAGCTCATTGTAGAGCGCAGATGACTGGGTCATATAGCCGACCCGTGCCAGGATGTCTTTATCGGGGATGGTCTCGCCCAGGAGGGTAACTGACCCCGAATCGGGCGGATGAATGCCCACGATGGTCCGCAGTAGAGTGCTCTTGCCAGCCCCATTGGGTCCCAACAAGCCATAGATTTCGCCCTGCTCCACTTGCAGGCTCAAACCACGCAATGCTTGTACGGCGCCAAAGCGTTTGTGCACGTTATCGACAACGATGGTATGGCTCATTGTTGAACTCCTTTTATACCAACCATGCCGTTTAAGATCAGATCAAGTGTGTAGGAACGCCACTGCTCGTCAGAAAGCAGCCCAAGAAAACTCTCTGGCATAATGTTCTTGGTCATGACATAGCCAAAGACCTGGATGCCCATCAGCCGGATGAAGACGATGGGTGGGACCTCTTCGCTGAGGTTGGCCACAGGCGTGATGCGTTGGACCATGCCATAGATTCGGTCTCGGATATCGTTAATCAGCTCCCGGACATGGATAGCTCCGAATTCGAGATAATCGATCATGACCAACCTGAAGAAATCCATGTGTGCATCCATGAGCTGCGTCAGCGATTGAAAAATACCGCTGATCAGCTCTTCAGGTGTGTCTCCGTTGAGAGCTTGAACCTGAGCAATGATGTCGTCGTAGGGCTGTCGCGCACGGATCAGCCCTTCGAAGATCGCTTCCTTGTCGGCGAAGTGGTTATATAACCCCGCGACGGAACGGTAACCGGCTTCCTTGGCGATGGTGCGCATACTGGTACCGTTGTAGCCCTGGGCAAAGAACAAGCGCTCCGCAGCATTGAGGATGGCCATCGCCTGTTCACCCTTTTCGCTGGATCCCTGTCTCTCTGGCATTGCAAACCTTTCTCGCCAAATTGGAGGAAAAGAACGAACGATCGTTCATGTATTATGATATGAGGGATACCTCAAAAAATCAAGCCCCTATTCTTGCTTCCCCATGACGTGCTTCACTCCTCATCTGGCACCAAGGTTCCTCTGGCACTATTGGAGCCGCATACGGCATCTTGGCATCAATTGGGATCTGTATGTGCTTTGCTTATGCGTATTACAAAAGGAAAAGGTTACCTTGGCAGCAGCGTCTACGTTAAGAAAAGCTTCAGTGCTGATTACGGGTGCATCCACTGGAATCGGGCGCGATTGCGCGCTCTTTGTGGATGCTCGTGGCTATCGTGTATTCGCGGGAGTCCGTCGCGAGGCCGATAGCGAAGCCCTGCGAAAAGCCGCATCGGGAAATCTTGTGCCGCTTATCCTGGATGTGACCTCCCCAGAGCAGATTGCCGCGGCGGTTGAGACGGTCCGCCACGAAGTCGGCGCGCAGGGGCTGCAGGGTCTGATCAATAATGCCGGTGTCGCTGCCGTGGGTCCGGTGGAGTTCTTGCCATTGGATGAATGGCGCCATCAAATGGAGGTCAATTTTCTCGGCGTCATTGCTGTAACACAGGCGTTTCTGCCGCTGCTGCGGCTCTCTCCCCAGGCGCGCATTATCAACATGAGTTCCTTCGGCGGATCGGTTTCTAGTCCCTTTCTGGGGCCTTATCACGCTTCAAAGTTTGCCCTTGAAGCCATGTCCGATTCATTGCGGATGGAACTCGCGCGCACCCAGATCAGGGTTGCCGTGATTAAGCCCGCCGCTGTCAAAACCCCCATCTGGCAGAAAGCGGTTAAGGATAAGGATCGCCTACTGCGTGACATGCCGCCCGAAGCAGAAACCTACTACGGCTATGCAATCGACGCTATGGTCGAGCGAGCCCAGGACGCCGACAAAACCGGTGCGTCGACCGATGTGGTTAATCGCGCGGTATGGCATGCGCTGACCTCTGAAAGCCCCCGTACCCGCTACGCAGTGGTCGTGAATGGATGGATCCTGGCGTTTCTCCGCTTGCTTCCTGATCGTTGGCGTGATCGACTGACTCTTGGCCGGCTAGGCTTGCGGGAATCTTGACAGCGAGTGTCACCTCCTGTAATCTGGTCCCGATTTGCCAGTATGAGCGGGCATTTAGGCGATGACCAATCTCCGGTTCGTTGCTATAGTTGTTCCCAGAAGTCACTTTCAGGGTCCGATGAAAGCCCTGGATTGTATTGTCCCCAAAGCTGAAAACACTATTTGACGTTCTGAGCCACCCATTGGCGGCTCTTCTTTGAGGAGAGGCTGCGTATGCCAGAAGAACGCAACGACCTGCGTCCGTCCGAAGACTATATTGAACTGTACAAACCGCCGCCTATCGCGGCTGATTTCAAGGGCAAGCATATCATCACGGTTGACCAGTTCAGCCGCAAAGACCTGCAGATCCTCTTCGATGCGACGGCATCGCTGCGCAAGCGAGTGCATCAGGGTGATCGCGGTTTGTCCGAGGTCTGTAACGGCAAGGTGATGGCGTCGCTCTTTTTCGAGGCTAGCACTCGCACAGATATGTCTTTTCAGGCTGCAATGCGTCGCCTGGGTGGCGATGTGATTGCGGCCAGCAATGGCGTCCAGTTCTCATCTGTCTACAAAGGAGAGAATCTGGCCGATACGGTACGCGCCGCTGGTTGCTATGCTGACGTCGTGGTGATGCGACATCCCAGCGTCGGATCATCGTATGAGGCGGCCTACTATCTTGACTTGCTCGACGCGCAGATTGATAACCCCACTGTGGTTATCAGTGGTGGAGACGGCATCGGCGAGCATCCCACGCAGGCGCTACTAGATATCTTCACTATTTATGACTTCAAAACATCTATTGATGGCCTGACCATCACCATGGTTGGCGATCTGGCGCATGGCCGGACGGTCCACTCTTTGGCCAAACTTGTCGCGCGCTATGAGGCAACCGGTGCGAGTATCTGTCTGGTCTCCCCAGAAGCGCTCCGGATGCCCTCTGCTATTGTGGAATTTGCCCAGTCTAAGGGCGTCACCATCTACGAGACAGAAGATCTGTTCGAGGTTCTGGACCAGAGCGATGTCATCTACTGGACGCGGATCCAGGAAGAACGGTTTGACAATCCCGCGGATTATCAGGCGATCAAGGACAACTTTATCATGCGCCCCCATGTCCTGGCACAGGCCAGGGCGGATGCCATTTTGATGCACCCCCTGCCCCGCAAACATGAAATGGGCTCGCCTGAGGACCACGATGCCCTCGATATTGACCAGCGCGCGGTGTATTTTCGCCAGATGGAGAATGGCATGTTTGTCCGTATGGCCCTGCTGGCCAAGGTCTTGAAGGGCGTCTATGTCTAGGCTACGTATCGACGGTATGCTGGATCCGCATGTGCATCTGCGGGGCTTGCAATGGTCTCATAAGGGGACGTTTGCCAGCGAGACGGCTGCAGCGGTGGCAGGTGGCTACTGGGCGGTGCTCGATATGCCAAATACTTTGCCGTCGACCGTCAATGCCACGGCGCTGGCTCACAAACGTAACGAGATCAGCCGTCAAGCGGTTTCCGACTGGGGTGTCTACTTTGGCGCGACAGGACAAGACAACACCGCCGCATTTAGTTCTGTAGTGGACCAGGTATGCGGCTTGAAGATCTACAACAATGCCACGACCGGCGATCTGCTGGTGGACGATCAAACCGTGCGTGACCAGATCTATAACGTCTGGCCAGCCAGCAAACCGATTGCCGTGCACGCCGAAGGACCTACAATTCTAGCGATCCTCGATCTAGTACGCCGTCACCGGAAGCAGACGCACTTTTGCCATGTCAGTTCCGCTGAGGAAATCGGCTACCTGTGGGCCGCCAAAGAGGAGGGACTGGCCGTCACGGTGGGCGTCTGCCCACACCACTTGTTTCTGACCCGGGATGATCTATCAGCGTTGGGGCCATTTGGCCTGATGAAGCCGGAGCTGAAAACTGCCGCCGATCAAGAAGCGCTCTGGGAAGCGCTTGACGCTGGCGTTGTCGACGTAATCGAGTCCGATCACGCGCCCCACACCATAGCTGAGAAGCAAGCTGCGGCCCCCCCCTATGGCGTGCCCGGTCTGGAAACCACGTTGCCCCTGCTGGGCCTGGCGGTGCACCAGGGCCGGCTGGACGCCGGCCAGATCCCGTTTCTGGTGGCTGAGAAACCCCGCAAAATCTTTGGCCTCCAGGCCCCTCCGGAGACCTACACCATCCTGGACCTCGATGTGCCTGACATCATCGATCGCCAGAACCTGCATACTCACTGTGGCTGGTCGCCGTTTGAAGGCATGCAGGTCTTTGGGAAGGTACGCGAGGTGTGGATCCGGGGCCAGCAGGTCTTCGATGGCGAAGCGGTGCTGGTTGAACCCGGGTACGGACGGAATGTTGTAACATAAGCCTAGATTGACCGATAGAAAACCACCCGATCCTTGCCAGGCCCGGCATAATCCTTCACGACTGGAACACCATCGACGTCAGGACTCCCCATCAGCACCATGCCTAATCGACGGTGAAAGGCTATCGAAGCACTATTGCCAGGGCTGGTAATGGCTTTGATGCCAATGCAGCCCTGCGATCTCGCATAGGCGATGAAATGCGTGTACAGTTGGCGCCCAATCCCTCTGCGACGATGCTCAGGATGGACCCCAATCAGGTGGGTATAGGCGACAGGCTCGGTCTGGGAGAGAAACCCGAAGAGATAGCCGCTAATCGTGTCATCCTCACGGATGACATAGGCTGTGTTGCCGAATTCGTGGATGAACGTGGGATGGTGGAGTGGCGCCAGACGCTCATCACCCCAATATAGCGCCAGATTAGCCAGGATCTGCGCGAAATCTTTAAGTGTACACCCGGTTATTGTCATGATCTGCTGATAACTCCTTTGACTGGACGTATAAATAATGTATTGTGATATAATTGAGGTAGTGGTAACTCATGGGGGACTTCCATGCATAAACTCACGCGAAAGCAGGGTTCAGGTCTGGGCGGATTGTTACTCTTTGCTATTCTCTGGAATGGTTTCTCACTGTTCTTTGTCGTCGTCGGTATCGCCAGTGGTGAGTTGCTTGCCTCGATATGTGGTGGCTTGTTTCTTATGATCGGGCTGCTGATAATCACAGCAGCCGTGGGCCAGTTTATGGCCAACCTGAAGATCGCTGAATCGGAAATCTTCATTGCAAATCCTCTTATCTCAGTGGGTGATAACGTGCGCGTCACCTACCAACAACGCTTCAAAGGTAGCGCCAATGTTAAACGATTCTACTACGAGCTAGTTTTCATGGAATCAGCGAAGTACCAGCAGGGCACGGATACGGTGACCGTAACACACGATGTCGTTCTGGATACGGTTGACATGCCAGCGCGGCAATATCGGGCCGGGGAGGTGGCCCATGATGAGCACGTGTTCTGCATCCCGCGTAATGCGATGCATACGTTTGTCGCTGAGCATAACGAGCTCTTGTGGCAGATTCGCGTTCGCATTGAGATGACTGGTTGGCCTGACTATGAGCGTGAATATGGCCTGACCGTGATGCCCAGATTGCAAGGATAGGATGGCGATGACAGACATAAAGGTTGAGATCCGTAACGGCGAGCAAACGGCACAGGGGCTTCGTTTTCGGCCTGGTGAGCAGTTGAGTGGTACGGTGCATATCATTCCCAGCGCCAATCTCAACTGCCGGCATGTATGGGCACGGCTGGAGTGGCACACCGAGGGGCGCGGTGATCGCGATGTCGGTCGTGTTGCTGAAATCGATCTGTACAACGGACGTCTGGGGTCCGGTGTCCCGGCCTACTACGATTTCAGTGTCATTTTGCCTGACAGCCCATGGAGCTATTCCGGCCACTACATCAACATTATCTGGCGTGTAGTGGCGTCGATTGATCTGCGTATGAAGCGTGACCCACAGGCCGAGGCGAGGTTTATCCTCGCGCCTGAAGGTCGCTAGCGGCCAGCACCAGTTCCTTGGGGCCGATCCCGGCATGGCTGAGGGACTGGAATACTTCGTACAGGTAGTATTCGATTGCGCGCTGGTCACTACCAAAGCGCTCGAGCAAATAGTCGATTGCATCCTGGCTGAATCGCACTCGCGATCTGCCGTCCACCGCGAAATAGTCGAGGCGCCGGGCGAGGATCACGTCGAGGTGCGCGTGATGGAGGTTGCCCAGACGAAAACTCTGTAGCTCCAGGCCCTTAAGGCGTAAGAGCGCCGTCAAGTCGCGATGGCTAGCGAATATGAGCCTGATCTGGTGAGCACTGACCTGGTTCAGCAGGCGCCAACGCGACCACCACCACAGCCGCTGGACTTCGTCGAGCAAGAACGCATCCAGGTTTGCGCCTAACGTGGTTGAGTAGTGGCGTTTACCTGGTGACAGATACTCGTATGCAGCACGCTGACCCCGCCGCGTGAGCCATTGCTCGAGCCCACGCAACGTGGTGGATTTTCCCCTGCCCCGTTCTCCCAGAAGCTGGATCGCGTTCCCATTAGCCTCGACAGCCGCGATAATGGATGGTTGTAGGACTGCGAATCCGGCCCATTCATCGTGGGTCGCCGCCACAAATGGATTGCAGCGCATGCCCAGCTTCTGGAAAGGGAAATACTCGTTGTTCAGTTTCGCCTACTCCACCAACGAGATTTCGAGTGAGACGATTTCCAACTGTGTGGGCAGGACACCACTTCGGATCTGCACTGCGAGTGTCTCAGCTTCGTCCTGCGTGAAGTCACCGCTAATCGTCGACTCACTGGAAATGGTCGCCGCGATGATCGGCACTGATATGACCTCGCCATCCAGCACGATAGCCAATGCCTGCCCAAGATTCGCTGCGGTATGCGCTTCCATGATCGCGCTTCCACTCTCAGTCATCACAATGCGAATATGCCACTGGTTAATGCTCGGATCGTTAACCGCTACGGCATTACTAAGGCCTGCACTGGTCATCACGGTGGTAAACGGCGCGCCCCGCTCAGTGCCATCAACACCGATGGGAGCCGCGTCATCCGGGCAGAGGCCCTGGTTCGGGGTTCCGCCCTCGCCCATCTGTGCCAGGCCACGCCCGATCTGTTCGGTAGTCAGGATACAGTCACCGGCCTGCAGTCTCAATTGGGGGTACCCCGCCAGGTCAACGAATTCCAGGAGACGAGGTTGGGGCAGCGCATCGATCAGGCTAAGTGCGTCGCTAAGCGCGTCTTTGTAGTCAGTAGCCACGACGGTTGTCGCGACGACAAGTTGGTCCTGCTTGACCTGCACGGTTGATGTCGTCATACCCAACCCGGCAAGTCGCGACTGAATGATGTCGCTGGTTGCGGCAAGGTCTTCGGCAGATACCGTCCCAGCGGATGCGACGGGACGCATCACAATACTGACCTGCCACTCTCTCGCCTGGTCCTGAGCATCGACAGGCATACTGCCGACTCCCACAAATAAGATAACAAGAACCAGCACAGGCTTTAGAATAGATCGCATCGCCGTCTCCTTCGATCGGTGTGTATGAATTTTTACAAAATTTCTGCCCAATTTCTCCCATAACCATTATAATACGATTGTTCGTAGACCTAAGTTGTGTATACTTACGACTAAGCGTCGCACAAAGAAAATGATGAGGAGGCTATTTGGACAGATCTCGAACATAACGGTAACGTGTGGTGAAACCCAAGCGCCAGGCCCCATTTTGGGGTGACGAGGATCGAGGTTCCTTGCTGCAGAGCAAGGCTAATCCCGGAAACCGGGAGAAAATCGGAAGATCGGCGGATGCCTCGCAGGAGTTCCACCTCCTGAGTTCCCCTTGCGGAAGTGGCCTCACAAATCAGCCGGGTAACTGGCTGGCTAAAACAGGCCACAGTGGATCAATAAGCCCGACTCTTAAAGGGGGTCCCCCCACTTACCTCCTTCTGTTCACCATTACACGTATACAGCGGGCATGTTTGGGCATGCCTTTCATGTTGCCCGGGCGAGTACGGTGCCCGGAACGTGTACTTGTTGTGCTTTTCTAGTCCATCACCCGAGATTCGACGGTTTTCAGGTTATGGTGAGCCTTGGGGCTTGCCAACCAAGTCCAAAAGGAAGCAGAAGTGAGCCACAACGAACGTTATCATATACGCACCAAACCCGCGCCCATTCCCGCTGGAGGGCAGACGGCTAGTTTTCGGATAGAAGACAACTATGTCAAATACGGGCATCCTGTGTTTGTCAACACCTCAGACCGCGGGGATGATTACTGGACGGCCGAAGTCATTACACAGACATGGTATCAAGCCGAGACCGGCAGTATCCCGATTTCGGGGGCGGGATATGGCGGCAAGTTTGCCGGCGAGGGTTTTGATGGCATCTGGCTTGATATGAGCGAGATCGTTCGCCCGACCCGGGACGGCATTCATGGCCGGGAGACGATCTCAACCCAGGTGGATATCGGGGCCGCGCTGGGCATGCTGTCTTTCGATGCGAACGGCCAGCTACTGACAACGCCGCGTCCCTGGTTCAGCATGCCTTTGCCGATTCTCTTCAACCCGCTGCCAATGCCCCTGCCTGGCCGCGGGGGGACATTGGCGTTAGCCCATGCCGCCAGCCAGCTTGGTAATCTAGCGATCGTCGAGGCGAATGAATTGGGCGATGATCTACGCACGTATCAAACATCGCTAGCGCTCCGCCTCACCGGCGATGAGCTAGATGTAGCCCTCACTCAGTGGCAACCACGCTACATCGAAATCGAAGACGAGGCTGAGGCTATACCCGATCTGGCCGGTAAGGCTGAGAACCTGTGGCCGGAGGCCGTGGTTGCTGCTCGGCTGGCATTGTCTCCAGAGGCTGCTGACATCGTGGTCGAATGGGTGGAGGCGGGTATTCGCGTGATTCATCTCTATGCCGACGATATTGGCCGTGATGAGGCTGACCGCCATCTGCCGGAAGCCATCCGCGAGGTTCATGAGCGGCTGGTGCAGACAAGCCTGCGCGACGAAGTCACGCTGATCGTGAGCGGCGGCATCGCAGCCGCCGAACACGTCGCCAAGGCGATCGCCTGTGGGGTAGATCTGGTAGCCATCGATTTCGTACTGATGATCGCCTGGGGAACGTCACTCTGGGCGGATCGCGGTGGTTCGTATGTAGACGACAATGAGATTGATGTCGAATGGGGTGCCCAGCGGCTGATGAATCTGATGAATGCCTGGCGCGATCAGCTCCTGGAGGCGTTGGGCGCCATGGGAATGCGCGAAATCCGCCGGCTGCGGGGTGAGATCGGGCGGACCATCTGGCACAAGGACGAGGAAGCCGCCTTCCGCGAGGTGTTGGGGGGCACGCGTCCGCTGAACGACTACCCAACCCTGCCCATACCCGCTAATGTCGAAGGTGATTTCCGCTGGCCGATTAACCTATTGCTGTCTTCCCGCGAGCAGGCCCGCACCGGCAAGGTCCCCTCTGGCGACACGGAATACCGGATGGGGCTCTCGGATGGCGGTTTCGATCGCCTGGCGTTTGGGTTCGAATTCGATCTCGATCCGGCGGCTGTACCAGCGGCTGACCCGGCGGCGTTTGATCTCGCCTTGCCGCTCAATCGGCGCGGTGATCGCCGCCCCGAGCTAGCGATGCCCTTGCCGTGGTATGGCGCGGGGATGTCATACGGCAGCATCGGCTATCCGGTGATGCTGGCTCGGGTGCGCGCGGCCCAGGAACTGGGGATCCTGACCTCGACCGGCGAAGGCGGCTATCCCGACGAGCTTATACCCTATGCTGATCATATCATCACGCAGGTCGCCACGGGGCTTTTCGGGGTTTCTGAGGCGACATTGCAGCGGTCCCCCGTCCTGGAAATCAAGTATGCGCAAGGCGCGAAGCCAGGCCTGGGCGGGCATCTGTTGGGCGACAAGAACACCGAGACAGTCGCCCGCATCCGTGAGGCCGTTGAGGGGACTTCGCTGTTTTCGCCCTTCCCCTTCCACAGTGTGTACTCGGTTGAGGATCATAAGAAGCATGTCGACTGGTTGAAGCAGTCCAATCCACGTGCGCTGGTGAGTGTCAAGGTCTCGACCCCAACCGATGTCGATATGGTGGCGGTCGGCTCATACTATGCGGGTGCGCATATCGTTCATCTCGACGGCGCCTATGGTGGGACTGGCGCCGCGCCCGAGATCGCCAAGAAGAATATCGCGATGCCCATCGAGTACGCCATTCCCAAGGTCCACCGCTTCCTCGAAGCGGAAGGGATCCGTGACCAGGTGACGCTGATGGCTTCCGGCGGTCTCCGCACCCCCTGGGATGTAGCTAAGGCTATCGCACTGGGTGCCGACGGCGCCATCCTGGGCACGGCGGAACTGGTCGCGATCGGCTGTATTCGGATTGCGCAGTGCGAAAAAGGCCTGGGCTGTCCCTTCGGCATCACGACCACCGATCCTGAGCATGCCAAGAAAATCGACGCCGATGTCGGCTATAAGAACATCGTCAATATGTATACTGGCTGGGCCTGGCAACTGTCGGGTATCCTGCAGCACCTGGGGATGCGTTCGATCAGTGAATTGCGGGGCCGCAGTGACCTCCTTGTGAGTCTCGCTTAATGTGCGCGAAGTCAGTCAAGCGCTCTGAGAACCTAAACAGACTTTGACCGAATGCTTGTGAATCATCGATGATGGAGAATCGATACATGACCCCAAGATATGCTGAGAAACTGATCCGCGCGCGCCGGGACATCATGCTTGATGCTGCCGCACAGATGCCTGCCTGTCGCCGGGCTGAGGAAGCTGCTGAGGGCGGGTGTGGGGTGCTGGGCCTGGCCTCGACTGTCCCTATCGCCGGACGGCACGTTCTGACTGCCTCCTGGCAGATGCATAATCGTGGCAACGGTAAGGGCGGTGGCATCGCCATGGCCGGGCTCGATCCGGCCCAGATGGGAGTGGATGCCGCTACCCTTGACTCGCACTATCTTCTGCAGATCGCCCTGCTCGATCCTGCCGCGCGTGAGGAAGTTGAAGCGCGTTTCATCACCCCCTACTTCGATGTCGCGACCGACTATGCCGTCGATCATATCGAGGATTACCATGAGGTTGAAGGGTTGGAGGTACGGCCGCCGGATGTCTGGCGCTATTTTGTCCGGGTAAAGCCGGAGGTTCTGGAGCAGTTCGCCGAAGTGAAAGATCTTGGTGATC
>JAADYW010000102.1 GCA_010092845.1 Chloroflexota bacterium | reverse complement strand
GTTTGCGAGCTGTAGCCAACCACCAGGAGTGTTGTTTGGTCCCAAACTTGTGCCATTCTTTGTATTCAATGTAGACAGTTTCAAAGCCGGCCTCAGTCAACAGTGCTGCTAGATCGTCTTTGGAGAAGAAACGGTACAGAATGCCCTGATACTCCTCAGCTCGTTCATCCAGCAGATATAGGTCATTGCCTTGCTGCTCACCCAGGCCATAGAACCAATTGTTGAGAGTCCGGAAATTGGCCAATAGAATGCCACCTGGCCTCATCAAATCGTAAATCTTGCGCAAGTCAGCGCCGATCTCTGTGTCGGGTTTGAGAAACAAGACTCCCCATGCCACCACATAGTCGAAGCTGTTGTCCTCGAATGAGGTGGTTGACAACTCCTCCTGACGAATGTCGGCTTTTAGCCTAGCGCTAACCAGCTTCTCTCGTGTACGCTGCATGGCGACATCAGCGACGTCGATCCCCGTCACTTGAAAGCCCTCCAACGCCAAATACAGGGTGTGCTGGCCTGTGCCAAAGCCAATATCAAATGCCGTTAGCGCGGCACGCTCTTCCGGAGATTTGCCACCAAAGAATCGCTGTGTGCAGCGGATGACATCATCATCTGGCCACACCAGATCGCGAGCCCCGATGATGCGTTCCCATACCCCCGGTGTTCCGAAAAGGCTATCGCTATTCAAGACAGTTCACTCCTCATAGTCATAGACTAGTTGATCGCAAAACCAATCGGCCGCAAGCTGAGCTAACTGGCATGCGTCAACTGTTGAATCGGCGGTGGTCACTACGTAGCCATAATGCAGCGCTGCTATACCATCAGTGATTGCTGAAACAGAGTCGCCAGGACACAACTTGCTTTGTGCTGCCACAACGCCGGGCTGCTGGCGAAGACCTTCAAGGTCGATACCGCTAGTGATCTTACCAGTCTTTGGACGCAGAAAAAACATACAGGTTGGACGGCACATGGTAGTCGTCAGGTCTGGCGCGCCGCCTAGTGCAAGCTCTACATTGATGGCTGCCATATCCAATCCGGTTGCATGAGGGATGAAGTCAAATGACAGGCCGTAGCCCGGCAATCGAGCTCCGATCTCGATCAGCGCAGGCGTCCCATCAGGCTTTATCTTCATATCCACATTGAACGCAGTTTGGTTTAGTCGCAGAGCCTGCATTGTCTGGCCGAGCAGATTCTCGACTGCGGTTTGTGTGGTTGACGCCAAGCTGGCCGGGAATCGATATGCGACTTCTTGCCGGTAAGGTGGTGGTGTCATTATTGACTCGCGTAGGGACGGTGTATGTGTTTGACCTTCAATGACAAATCCATCCGCGTTGATCTCATGTCCTGGAACAAATGCCTCAACCAAGACTTGACCGATCCGTTCAGGAGAGCGAGTCTGTGCAACCGCGGCTTGGTAAGCCTCGGCAATGTCATCTGCCCGCGAGACCACGCGCACCCCGCGGCTGCCTGAACCATCTGGAGGTTTGGTCACTACCGGCAATCCCAATTCAGTGGCACATTGCAGGGCTTCATCCACACTGGCCGCTATGCCAAAGCTGACACTGTCTACACCAGCCGTATGCAAGCGTTCGCGCATAGTGATCTTGTCGGTCACTGCATACGCTGAGTCGCGACGTAGTCCTGGTAGGTCTAGTGCTTCGGCCACGGCGCCGATGGTACGCATCCCAATTCCCAGTGATGCCGTTGTTATGCCGTCGATGCGTCGATCGCGCGCAGCCTTGACCACTGCCTCCTCATCAAGCAAGTCAAGCTGCACATAGTCATCGGCCAGCGCCACCCCGGGGCGCGTTGAGTTAGGATCAACGACGATGACATAATGCCCCGCGTATTTTGCTGCTCGGACTACATGTACGTGCTCGTCGCCGGCGCCTAACAGCATGATCCGCTTGCGATTACTCATCCAGCATTTCCTCCTCGATAACGGCTATCAGGCGCGAAACACCGTGGCCATCGACCAAGGCACGTGCCCGCACTGCACGCGTAGCTCGTTCGTCAAGCAAGCGTCTACATATATCGGCCAAGGTCTCAATGGATACCGAGTCTGCATAGCCAGCGTGGATATGGACTCCCAGGCGATCAAACGTCGCTGCGCCTGGTTCCTGGCCAGCATCATGCTGCAATGCCAACGCGCATGGCAAGCCCTGGCTAGCGGCCTCATACATCATCACTCCTCCGGCAATGATACCTATTGCACTCCGGCGCATGGCATCGGCAATGCTGGCTGGTGGCAATTGAGCTGTATGGGACCAATGGGGCGGTAAATCAGGCGGCGCATCCTCAGGTTGGCCGGTCACCAATTGCACCGGCGTTGTGTGTGACAGATGAGCAGCCAGCGTCACCACGCGCTGACTCAATCCAGAAGTGTCGGTGCCTCCAAGGCAGATGAAGACACCCTGTCGCTCGATGTTTGGGTCTTCTTTCCGTTTTGCAAACACCGGGTTAAGTAACCAATAGGCTGGACCCTGCAATAACCGGGGACGAGAGCCATGTCCACTGTCAGTCGACTTGCCTTGCTGGCTGTAATGAATATCGCCTTCCACGACTATATCGGCAGCATAGCGCCCG